>CAZIUB010000016.1:0-55431 GCA_964542425.1 uncultured Rhodospirillaceae bacterium
GAACGCCGGCGTCTTCTTCGCCACCCCCTATCATGCGTGGGAGCGCGGCGTGAACGAGAATACCAACGGTCTCATCCGCGACTTCTTTCCGAAAGGCACTGACTTCACTACAATCCATCAAGCCACGGTCGCGAAGGTCGAACGCCTGCTCAACCGCAGGCCCAGAAAATCGCTCGGATTCAAAACGCCCAACGAGGTCTTTTACGCTCTGTCCAGACGCCGCTAAACTTTATGCACTGGCTACTTGAATCCGCGAGCCCAGGAAATTCAATCGCATCCTCGGGTGAAGTTCCGCCGCCTCTTGTTTCGACGCCGGACGCCAGTTGGCCGCCCTTGTCCTTTTGGACCGATATTGCCAATCCATGGACAAGGGAAAGCGGCAAGTCGATGGGATCCTTTCCAGCGACGATGTTATTGGAACTGTCCGCGCTGCCGGCCGAGATGTAGCCGCTGCCGCTCGCCGGTTCCGGCGCCAGGACGTTACCGGAATCACCATTTGACCGCGGGGCGCCACCGGCCAAGGCGAGGCAACCGACAACCAAGATCGCCGAAATGCGGGTTTTCGATGCGAGCTGTATGGGCATGCTCTCAACTTCGGCGGGCCGGAGTGAAAACCTGACAGAACCCAGTACGCCCTTCAACCGGCCTTTGATCGCGCGCTATCCGGTCATGGCGCGCCATGCGGGCAATGGCGCCGGCGAGTGGCCGTAAACGCGCAGGCCCCCGCCGTCCCGCCGCCCCCTCGGCAGAGCTACGCCACCGCGCGCACCCATGGCGGCACCAAGACCTGTTCATGGTTGGTGGGCGACCCCGCGAGCAGCCAGGCTTCCAGAGTTCTGCGCCGCGCCCCCTCCGAGCCGCGGCGGCCCTATTGCGCCCCGCATTGCGCCCAGGCCTATCAGCGCAAGTCCGAGGCGGCTTGAGCTGCGGCGAGCGCCCGCTCGGCTGGGGCGGGCGCAGTTCGGAGGCAAGCATCCTTCCGCCAAACCTTGGACGGGCCAGAGGCCAGGCATCTTCGAACCGGTCGAGGATAATAGAGCTGGCCTCGTTTGTTTGGACAGGGAATCCGGTTTGATAAGTGGAGCCCCGCGATGAAGGGTTATCCACGGGGTCGCCGCCCGCCCATTCAAGGCGGGGGCGAGCGACCCGGTGGGGAACCCGGCCGTCATGCCGCGAGTCTTTCTTGCGGCATGTTCTCGAAGTAGGCCGCGTCCGGGCTTTTGCCGTCAAGCGCCCGGTGCGGACGTCGGGTGTTGTAGAAGCGCAGATAGGCGCCCAGGTTGGCCTTGGCCTCCGCGACGGTGTCGTAGGCCTTGAGATACACCTCCTCGTGCTTGACGCTCTTCCACAGTCGCTCGACGAAGACGTTGTCGCGCCAGCAGCCCTTGCCGTCCATGCTGATGCGAATGTCGTGCTCCCGGAGCAGCCCGGTGAACTCGCTCCCGGTGAATTGGCTGCCCTGGTCGGTGTTGAAGATTTCGGGTCGGCCGTGACAGCAGATGGCCTCCTGCACGGCTTCCAGGCAGAAATCCGCGGTCAGCGTGTTGGACAGCCGCCAGGCCAGCACCCGGCGGCTGTACCAATCCATCACCGCCATCAGATAGACGAAGCCCCGGCGCATCGGGATGTAGGTGATGTCCGCCGCCCAGACCTGATTGGGCTTGGCGACGGTCAGGTCGCGCAGCAGATAGGGATGGATCGGATGGGCCGGGTGCCGGCGGCTGGTGTTCGGCCGGCGACAAAGGGCCTCGATGCCCATGCGCGCCATCAGGCGGGTGACGCGCCCGCGCCCGACGGCATGGCCCTCTTGCTTCAGCATGTCGCGCGAGCCACCGACTGCCGGCGAAGGGGTAGTTCAGATGCAACTCATCGATCCGGCGCATCAACGCCAAATCCTCCAGCGAAACCGGCCGCGGCTGGTAGTAGGCCGTGGATCGGGACAGTTCCAGGATCTGGCATTGCCGGGCCACCGGCAGGTCGTGGGTGCGGTCGATCATCGCCTTGCGCTCAACAAACCCGCCTTGGTGAGCGCGCTTTCTAAAAAATCGTTTTCCAGCGTCAGCTCTCCGATCTTGGCATGCAGCGACTTCAAGTCCGGGGCCGGAGCCGCCTGACCGTTCGGCTCGCCGAAAACCTGAGCCGCCCGTTCCAGCAGTTGCGTCTTCCAGTCCGTGATCTGATTGGGATGAACATCGTGCCGCTGCGCCAGGATCGTCCTTATGAACGCGGACGGTCATGGGGTCGCGGCGATTATGCGCGAGGTTGGGGTTTCGAAGACCACGGTCTGGCGCTGGCAGGAATATTTCGTTGAGGCTGGGGTCGCGGGACTTGTCAAAGGTCGCTCCAAACCGCCCGGCAGGAAGCCGCTCGGTCGGGCGATTGAGCTCGCGGTGCTGGCAAAGACCATGCGGGAGCGCCCGGCCAACGCCACCCACTGGAGTGTTCGGGCCATGGCGGACGCAATGGGCATTAGCCACACGAGCGTGCAGCGTATCTGGGCCGAACACGGTCTCAAGCCGCATCTCGTGCGCAGCTTCAAGGTTTCCAACGATCCCGACTTCGCCAACAAGGTCGAGGACATCGTCGGGCTCTATCTCGACCCACCGGAGAAGGCGCTCGTGCTTTCGGTCGATGAGAAAAGCCAGGTCCGGGCACTCGACCGCACACAGCCGGGCTTGCCCTTGAAGAAGGGCCGGGCCGGTACCATGACCCATGATTACAAGCGCAACGGCACCACAACGCTGTTTGCGGCTCTCGATATCGCGACTGGCGCGGTCATCGGCGAATGCCTGCCCCGCAATAGGGCCAAGGAGTTCCTGGACTTCCTCAAGAAGATCGACCGCGAGACCGCCGCCGATCTCGATCCGCATTTGATCCTCGACAACTACGCCACCCACAAGACCCCGGCCGTGCAGCGCTGGCTGGCGAGGCACAAACGCTTCACGCTGCACTTCACCCCGACGTCCAGTTCCTGGCTCAATCTGGTCGAGCGGCTGTTCGCCGAAATCACCCGACAAAGCATCCGGCGAGGGACCTTCAACAATGTCGAAGAGCTCAAGACCGCCATCGCAAATTGGATCGAGCACCGAAATCAAAACCCGAAACCCTTCAAATGGACCGCCGGCGCCAAGTCGATCCTCGCCAAACACCGCCGAGCCAAAGAAACCCTCGCCTCGGTAAATACGGGATGCAAATGAATGAGTCGGAACACTAGGTTGCCGCCGCGCGATAGGGATGAATCTTCGCGACCTGTTCGCCGATTTCCCGATCGGCTCGCCAAAGGTCAAACGTCTTCTGCAAGTTCAGCCATGGCTCCGGACCGTTGCTGCAAAACTTTCCGATCCGAAGCGCCATCGCCGGCGTGATGGGCTTCTTCTCGTCGATGATGTCGTAAAGAGTCTGACGCGAAACGCCGAGCCGGCGCGCGACTTCGGATTTCGGAAGGCCCATCGCGGGGAGAACATCCTCCCGCAACAGTTCTCCCGGATGCATCGGCTTGAGGCCGCGCAGAAGCTTGTTCGTGCCCATCAGTGATAATCCTCCAAGTCGACATCGACGGCGTCCTTGCCATCGAACGCGAAAGTGACGCGCCAGTTTCCGCTGACGCTGACGGAATACCGGTCCTGATTCTGATTCCGGATTCCGGTGGGATACCAGTGACAGTGCACTTAATTGCGTACCGTAATATAATCCTATTTAGTGCACTGTCACCGAAATCAAGCGCTGGCGTCGCACCACTATGAGCCGCCCAGGCTGGTCTTCTCCAGGCGCTGGCGATAGTCGTCGACGAAGGTCTGGATCTGGTCGACGCTACGCATCTCGGCCGAGACGCTCTCGACCAGGCCGCCATCGGGCGCGGTCAGCATGGCGAAGCCCCGTGCCTGGTCGCTCTCGACCATCGCGGTACCGAATTCCTTGGCCAGGCCTTTGAGCGCGCGACGGTTGCCAGCGAGCGAAAGTGCCACCGCGCGGTTCAATAACAGGGGTGCCACCCACTCCTTGAAGTACCGGCGCATGGTTTCCGCCTTGGCGAGTTCGGGCCCCGATGGACCGTCCTCGATGGCGAGCATCGGATCGGCGGCCAGGTCGGATTGGGCTTCGGCCTTGGCCGCCTCGGGTTCGCGGGCGGCCAGTTCGGCGCGGATGAGATCGTCCAGCGCCTCGGCGGCCGAGGCCCATTCGCGCAACCGCCAATACATGTCGGCGCGCAGCCACAACGCGTCGATCGATTTGTCCCGCGACAAAAGGTTGATGCCAGCCAGCGTATCACCCACCTCGAAACGCGCGCTGGCCTCCAGCCGGGTGCGCTCGGCCAGCAATTCCCGGGGCATTTCCTCGGGCAAACTCTCGTCGAGGGCGCTATCGGAGAGCGCGCCCAGCGCCAGATCGGGCTTGCGGTCCAAGAGCCTGATCGCGGCCAGCCTGGTGCCGACCTTGGCCTTCTCCAATCCGGCGAGGCGCTTGGCTACCTGGTCGGCGAGAATCCTGCCGGCCAGGTCCAGAAGATCGACCTTCACAAGCCGATCGGCAAGCGCGGCGATCATGCGGTCACCGTCGGCCCCGCTCGGGGTCAATTCGCGGAATTCGTCATAGAGCGCCACCGCCGTCATCGGCGACAAATTGTTGGCATCGTCCTCGAGATAGAGTTCGCGGAAGGCGGCCTGCATGCGGGCGGCGACGTCCTTGGCCTCCGGGCGGTTGGGGAAATAGGTCGCGGCATAGCGGAGCGTGGCGAGCCCCTTTTTCGCCTGGGCGCTTTCCAGATAGAGCTCGCCCAGCCGGCGCAGCATCCGGAACTCGAAATCGTTGCCGCGCCAGGCGAAGCGAATGCCATCCAGCGCGTCCGCCGCCTGGGCAGCGTCGATCTCGCCCTTGGCCAGACGATCCTCGGTGACCGCGAGCGTGGCGCGCGCCCTCACTTCGCCCACTTGGCTGCCCTGGAGGCCGGCCCAGATCTTGATCGCCTCGGCATTCTTGCCGATGCGCGCCTGCACCAGCCCGCCGATGAAAGCCGCCCGGTCGGTCACGTCGCCGGCCAGATCGGCGCCGGACAATTGATCCAGGAACGATCGCGCGGCCAGGGGATCGCCGCCCTCGGCTAGCGCGGTGGCGGCGGAGAGACCAAGCCGGGCGCGAAACGACCGGGGATAATCGGCGATCGAAGGCAGCGGCCCGGAGAATAGATCGGAGGCGCTTGCCCAATCCTGGCGCTCGGCGGCAAGCGCGGCGCGGAACAAATGCGCCTCCGGCGTCAGGTCCAAGGCAGGGCTGGCGAGCAGTTTTTCGGCTTCCGCATAGTCGCCCTTGAAATAGAGCACGGCCGCCCTGAGCAGCGTCGGAACAATTTCGCCCGATCGGCTCGGGTCGGTCATCCCGATTAGATTGAGCTGGCCCAGCGCCTCGTCCGTCAGGCCATGGGCAAACAGGAATTCGGCGAGCTCGAGGCGGCGCGCCGGGCGCTCGCGCTCCGGCGCCGATATCACCAAATCCTCCAGCGACCGACGGTCGGAAGCGAAATTCGCCTCGCCACCACGGCGCCAGCGGGCCAAGTCGAACATTCCGGCCACGACCGGCAAGAGCCGGGCCACGCCTTCCTCCGGCGCCGGGTCCGATAACAGGGGCGCCGGCGTGGAGCGGCCTTGCATCGTCAACACCACGCCCCTCGGCAAGGCGGCGATCTGCAACCGATTCGAACTCGGCGAGATCACGATTCCCTGGTGGCTGGGAAGCACCAGATACCCCGATTCCTCGATCGGCCGGGCGATGCCCTGCCCCTGGGTCGGCAGCGTGACCACCAGCATGCGCCCGAAGGCGCCGTTGATTTCGATCGGGGCGCCCGGCGCGGGGGCAACCAGCAACAGGCTGGAGCCGCCTTCGGCCAGGGTCTCGCGCCGTGTGGCAATGGGCTCGGCCGGCTCGGCCGTGCCGCCCGCACGCAAGACGGCGCTCCACGTGTTGCCCTCGCCTTTCATTTCGATCCCGAATCGGTGTGGGGTCGAAATCCTCAACGCCAGCCCGTCCTTGAGCGGGACGATCTCGATTTCGCCGATCTCGGCTGGCAGCTTCCCCGAGGGCAATTTCGGCGCCTGCAACGGCGCATGGTCGAACACCAGCCACCATCCATCGGCCACGTGGAAAGCGGCGGCGCGAACCTGGGCCTGGAAATCGAAGCGCAATTCGATGCCACCCGCCACGGCCCTGGTCCTGATCTCGACCGCGACCGGCTCGCCGCCCGGGCCATCCTCGAGGGCCGCCACGCCGCTCAGGAGATCGTCCGGCGCCGGCATCGCCATCAAGGTCACGTAGGCGCGGGGCTGGACGCTTGGGACGTTTCCCTGGGCGGCGGTGTGGAATTCTCGAACCGCGTCGGGTGGCGGCGCCGCCTCGCCGCTTGGCCGCGTCAAGGCCAGGATCACGGCATTGCCATCGCGTGAATCGCGCAACTCCATGCCCGGCGCCAATCGCAGGATGACGCGGATGCCGCCCGACGGTGGCGTTTCCAGCCGAACCTCGCCCTCCGGAAAGGCGGTGGTCAATCGAGACGCGTCGATCCTGCCCGCCGATTTGAAATCGATGATCGTGTACTGGCCGGCCCGGCGCACCTGGTAATCGACTGGGACCGGCCAATCGAAGACAATCGCGGCGCCATCGGCCGTTTGGCGCCGGCTGATCGCAATCTCGGGAGGCTGCGAAGACGCGAGCACAAGGGCCGCCTCGTCCGAATTCGACGCGACGGCGGATTGCGGTTCGGGGGCCGCCATGGGCTCGGCCGCCGCTTTGTCCGGAGCCGCCGCATTCGCGATTTCCGGAGCTGCCGCATTCGCGATTTCCGGAGCCGGCTCGGCCGGGGATTCCGGCATTGGCCGCTTCTCGGCGGCCGGGCGCAAATCGATCACCTGGTTGCCCTTGTTGATGAAGGTCTTGATCGTGACCGCGCGTTTCAGCGCCAAGGTCACGCGGCGGGGCGAGGTGACTGGCTCGACCGCGACATAGGTTTCCAGATTGCCAAGCGCGGCGCCGAATTCGATCGCCACCGGTTCCTTGAACTCGATGACCAGGCTATCGCCGTCCAGCGCGATTCCCTGCACCAGCTTCTCGGCGCCGTCGATGACCAGGCGCCCAAACGTGTCGTGGGTCCAGCCGCGCGCATGGAGGCGCGATTCGGCCGCGGCGGCAACGATGCCAAGGGCGACAATCCCCAAAGCCGCCCAACGTCCAATGATGCGAATATTCCGTTTCATCGCTCGCCCGATCGGTCACGGCCCAGCCGATTCGAGATCGGTCCGGCCAGCGGCGAAGATCACGATATCGAGCCCGGATGGTCCGGCCTGGGCGCGAACCATGGCCCGGGCGCCGACCGGAAGCGCAAGACCGGCCGCCTCGAGCGCGCGGGAAGCGCGATAGCCGACCACCAGGGCGGCCCGCCAAAGTCCGGGATCCGCCTTGGCGCCAGCGCCACCGAGCCGGCTGTCGACCACGATTCGATTGGGCAGCGTCCGCAGCGCCCCGGCCAGCGCGTGAAACAGGCCGCCGGGCCGCGTGGCGGCATCGATATCTTTTTCCTTGAGCCGGTCCAGTGGCACGAAGATTACCGCCCGGTCGCCGAGATCGGTGACCGCGAGATCGCTAAGCAGCGGCTCGGCCTCGAACTTGGCGCGAATGACGGAGGCCAGATATTCCGGATCGCGGCCCTCGGCCGTGTCCGGCAAAGGCAAGCCGGCTTGCACCCGAGCAGGCGCCGTCGGCACCACCGGTTCGATCAGCGCGGAGCCGGAAATCGCCTTCAGATCTCGCCGGTCCAAGGATGACATCGCGAACAGCATCACGAAAAACACCAGCATCAGGCTGATCAGATCCGCGAGTGTGATCAGCCAGACTGGATCGCCACCATGATCCGCGGTATCGCCCGGTGACGGAGCGACGAAGCCGAGCCGGTCCATGTTCATCCGCCGCCCGCGCTCAATTCGCCTTCGCCGGGAGCCCGCAGGCGGATCGCGATCACGACCTGGTCGGTGCCGCGCGGCAGAACCGCGAGTGCCGCCATTCGATCGGGCCCGTCGCCGGCCACCAGGACGGAAGCGAGGCTGGCGGCCCGGTCGAAATCTATGTCGCCCGGGTCGGGCGCCGACAGCGTCACTTCCATCTCGTAGTCCCAATCCAAGGGCCGCAATCGAAGCAGGCGGCGAATTTCGCCGAACAAGGCGATCGCCGTCGGGCTCGGCTCGGCGCTCCCCGCCGGAAACAGCCACCCGACCGGGAAGCTGATTTCCACTTCCTCCGCCCGCAGGCGCCGGATCCGCGCCACGTCCGGCACCAGGCTGTCCATCGGTTTGAACACTTGCCGCAGCAATTGCGCGTTGTCGCGCGCCAATGCGCCATCGGTGAGTGCCATCGGATCGGCGCCCCCGGCGATACCGAAGGTCGCGTCGATGCTTTCAAGGACCCGATCGGATCGCTCCGGCTCCACCCGCGAAATCGAATTCAGGACCACGAAGAACGCCAGTGTCAGCACCATGACACTCAGCATCGACATCAGGCTGGGATTGCCGCCAGCGGCAATTTTCAAGAATGGCGGTTCCTTGAAACGCATCCATGCCCCCATGAAAGTCGGCACATATTACCAATCGATCGCGACCGCCGGCGCTACCTGGCGGTGAATCACCCAAGAGCGACGGCGCCGATCAATCGAAGCTCGCCAGGAGCGCGTCGATGTCCTCCTGCTTGGCTGCGTCGGCGGGAAGCTGCGGGCCGTGGTGCAGGGATTTGTCGTCCTTGGCCGCGCTCGGCGCCGATTCCACTACCGCTTCCTCCCGGGTCTTCTTGAAGCGCTGGATCTCGTCGCCAAAGGCGGCGATCAACGCCTGGACCTTGTCCTCGATGTGATTCAGGGCCTTTACGACCTTGGTGATCCGCTGCCCGGTCACGTCCTGAAAATTGCAGGCTTCGAAGACCTCGGTCACGGCGCTGTTCACCTTCTCGGCCACTTCCGGGGACATGTCGGGAATCGCCTGCAGCGCCTCCATCGATTGCAGGATCACATGGGTCGCCTCCTCGGTCGCGCCGACGATGGCGTCGAGTTCGTCGCTGGCGCCGCGCAGATGCTTTTCGGTGATTTCATCCGGGCTCAGGGCCGCGATCTCCTGCTTGGCGTTGATGATGTACCGGGCGCGATCCTCGAGCTCGACAAAGAGCCTGACGCTGCCCTCGTTCAAGTCGCCCTTCAGGGAATGCAGGACCTGTGTAACCACGGCGGCGATCTCCTCGATGGCGGCTGTTGGCGGACGATCCCGCAATTCCACCAAATGGTGGCTCAGTTCCGGGGGCAAGGCAGGCGCGTGAAGCTTCATGGAAACGACCCCCCTAGTACCCGCCGTCGCGTGACTGGCTGATTCGAGCCAAATGACTCCGCGCGTACACGCCGGCGGGCACCATCAATTGGACACATTCGCCAACTTTCGTTTCGGCGGTTGAGCGTTTCATGGATCGCGCCTTTTCGAAAGTTGGCCCAGTACCCGCCGTCGCGTGACTGGTTGAATCGAGCCAAATGGCCCGGCCCCTGCACGCCGGCGGGCGACTCATCATTTTGTAACATGCGGCCCGACTTTCGTTTCGGCGTCGGAGCGTTTCATGGATCATGCCTTTTCGAAAGTTGGCACTTGGCGGATCAGAACTGACCCAGGACCGACGAGAGCTTGATCTTGAGCGTCGCCGCGTTGAATGGCTTCACGATGTAGTTGTTGACACCGACCTCCTTGGCGGCAACCACGTTTTCGGTCTTGCTTTCGGCCGTGATCATGATGAACGGCATCGCCTTCAACCTGGTGTCGGCGCGGACTTCGCGCAGCAACTGGATTCCGGTCATGGGCTCCATGTTCCAGTCCGAGATGACCAGCCCGTACTCCTTTTCGCGCAGCTTTTGCAGCGCCATGCTTCCGTCGGTGGCCTCTTCGACGTTGTCGAAGCCCAATTGCTTCAGCAGATTGCGAATCATCCGCAGCATCGTCTTGTAGTCATCGACGATCAAGATGCACATGTTCATGTCAACGGTCATGACGAATCCCCATTGCGCGCCGCCGGCTGCCGATAGGCGCCTCGATTTGGATTTCTGGTCGGCCCATGGTTAGCCTCAAACGGTTAATTCGCGGTTAAGCGCTTGCCAGCGTGGAAAACATTCACTCTTACTCCGGCATCGGCAGCTGGCGCCGCTCGGCCAATTCCAGGGTCAGTTCCTTGGTCCGGGTCGGATCGACGAGGGCCAGGATCGGGGCCGCCTTGCGCTCGCTTCATGCGCGCGACGACCTCGAGCAGCATCTCCATGTCCATCTCCTCGAACACCTAGGCGGCGTCCTTGGGCTTCATGTTCTCGTAGATCTTGACCAGGCTCTTCATCCGCCGCTCCTCGGCCTCGGATCGCTGTGCCAGGAGATCCTCGATTGTGGCCTGCAATGCCTTCAATTCCCCCATCTTCTGTTCCATCCGCTGCTCGGCCGCCTTGATCAGGGCGTCGCGCTCCTCGATCTGGCGGGCGCGAAGCTCGAGTTCCTCGCGCCTCTTGGCCAGCTGCTGCAGAACCTCGATCTCTTCGTCGGAATATTCGAACGGGTCCTTGGGCGCGGACTCGACAATGGCCTGTTGGGAGGCCGATGGGTCGGCCGGTGGTTCGGCGGGCGTGGTCGATGTAGCGGCCGGCGCGGTTGGCGCCGTGGCTGGCGCTGGCGCATCGGCGGCGGGAGCTTGCGCCGGCTGCGCGGCATTCCGCGCCGCCGATTGTTGCCCGATTCCGAATTGGGAGGGAGCGGGAGGGGGCGGGTCACTCCCGAAATCCTGGTCAATCGTCGCGGTGGGTGCGTTCCATGCGCTCGTGGCGTTCCAGGGCCTCGAGGGTTAGCGTGGCGATTGGCCGGGCCTTGTCAACAACGCCGATTAGCGCCAAATTCCGGTTCGACACGCCGTCCAGCCGATGGATGTCGGTTCAAGGAGTTGATAATGGCGAAGCTCATCGCGATCTATAAGAAGCCCAGGAATGCCACGGCATTCGACACATATAACGTAACGACGCATGCGCCTCTGGCCAAGACGATACCGGACCTGCGAAGTTATGAGGTGAGTTCGGGCGCCGTTGGCCTGCCGATCGATCCCGATGGTGTCCATCTGGTGGCTATTCTCGGCTTCGATAGCGCCGATGCTATCCGCGCGGCCCTTGGGACGCCGGAAGGTCAGGCGGCCGCCGGCGACCGGGCGAATTTCGCCGATGGCGGCGTCGATCTCATGATTTTCGACACCAAGGCCGCCTGACATCGTATTCAATGCGACGGTCGTGAAACGGCCCGATCAGGCAAGCTTTCGCCCGGTCCACAGGATCGTTCCGGTCACCGTTTATCACAGGCAAGCCGGTTAAGTTCCTTGGAAAAGGGGACGCTATCCGGGAGAGAGGGAAGAAAAGGATAGCGTCCCCTTTTCGGAGGGAGCGGGAGGGGGCGGGTCGGCTTCCAAAATCCCCCTCAATCGTCGCGGTGGGTGCGTTCCATGCGCTCGTGGCGTTCCTGGGCCTCGAGCGTGAGGGTGGCGATCGGCCGGGCCTCCAGGCGCCGGATTCCGATCGGTTCCCCGGTCTCCTCGCAATAGCCGTAGGTCCCGTTCTCGATCCGGTTCATCGCCTCGTCGATCTTGGAGATGAGCTTGCGCTCGCGGTCGCGGGTGCGCAATTCGAGCGCGCGGTCGGTTTCCTTGGTGGCGCGATCGGCGATGTCGGGTTCGGACAGGCTTTCTTCTTGGAGGTGGCTGAGGGTTTCGTTCGACTCGCGCAGCAGATCCGACTTCCAAGCCAGAAGCTTCTGGCGGAAATATTCCTGCTGCATCGGGTTCATGAATGGTTCGTCGTCACGAGGCCGGTAATCCGGCGACAGCATTTGTTTCATGCGCTTCTCGGTACCCTGATTATTTACGCACTTGTCCCCTGGCCGGGAACGCCGCGGAGTATAGGAATTCGCTGGCCCTTCGCAAGCCCGAGTTTTATTTGCCATCTTGTTGGAATCGCTCACGATTCGCGGCCATATCCGGAAAGGCCCCGGTCGAGCTTGGCCAGTTCCACGGCGGCCCTGAGCTCGATTTCGCCCAGGATCTCGTCGAGCCTGGGATCGTCGACCTGTTCGCGCTTGGCGCGGATCAATTGCGCCAGCGCTTCCAGGCGGGCCATCGGAATGGTGCCGAGGACGAGGCCCAGCCTGATCTCGTCCAACTGGACGAGCAACTCGTCGGCGCGCCCGCGAGCGCGTTGACGGGCCCGGGGCGCGCCATTTGGTCGGGCGGCTCCTGCACCGCCAGCACGGCGGTCAGGCCGTCCAGACCCACCGGTCCGCCGATGGCATTGTGCTGGCCGGTGCCGACTTCCTCGCGCATGGTCTTGGCGAATTCGCTTCCGCCGGAAGCGCCAATTCCCCCGCCGACGCGCCTGGAGGCGGTGGGCCTGAGAGTGGTTGGTTCGATCTTCATTCCGATTGGCGATCTGCTTCCGGTTTGGAAGGTGATTTCCGAACGCCAATTACCCCGACTATCCTGAACATTTCATTAAGGTATTGACTGATCGGGCAAGTGAAGAAGCCATCACCCCCGTTTGCGGCAGGTAAAAGGGTAGCGTCCCCTTTCAACGTCTGAACGTCTGGGCGTGAACGCGAGATCCAAGGATCTCGAGACCAAGAACGTGGCGGCGGTGATGGTTACGGCCAGCCTGCCGCCTTTCGCGCGCCAGGGCTCCGAGATCGATGTCACGGTTTCGGCGCTCGGCAACGCGACCTCGCTGCAAGGCGGCACGCTGCTGGTGACGCCGATGCTGGGCGCCGATGGCGAGGTCCATGCCGTGGCGCAGGGCCAGATCACCCTCGGGGGGGTTCAGCGCCGCGGGCGCGGCCGAAAGCGTGGTGCGGGGCGTGCCCACCAGCGGGCGCATCGCCGATGGCGGGATCGCGGAGCGGGAAATCCCCTTCGAACTCGGTTCGTTGCGATCGATCCGGATCGCGCCGCGCAACCCGGATTTCACCACCGCGCGCCGGGTCGCCGACGCGATCAATGGCGATACCGGCCAAAACCTCGCCCGGGCCCAGGATTCCGGGACGGTGATTCTGGACGTGGCGGGCGCCGGAGAAGACGCGGCGACGCTGATCACCAGGATCGAGCAATTGTCGGTCGAGCCCGACCAGCCAGAGCGCGATTGTCGCGGAATCCGATGATTTCGCACCTGACCCGCCGGTTGAACCGGTCCACGAGTTCGCAGCGGGCGCCGATCGACAGGCTGTTTTCGAGGCCGGCAATTTCCACCAGCATGCCGAGGATCGCCACCACCCGGCCGTAGACCCGCCGCTCGGGAATACGCTGGATGCCACGCAAGATGTCGTCCCCGCGGAAAGCCGTCGCCATGGTCAAAGGAATATGCCCCCGAATGAAACCATGGAGCGCAGTCTAGGCCGCCATCGTTAATCCGGGGTTAATACCAGCACCAAAGGACTCAAAAAAAATCAGGAAATTCAGTCAGTTACATTTTACAGCCGGTTGTTGCGGGGAAGTTACAAAAAGCACACCCGTTAAGATATTTTCTTTTGTTACTTTACAAGGCGCGTTCAAATTGGTTAACATCCGAATCCTGCACAACATTGCGGTGGGGTCATCATGCGTGTGCTTCTTGTCGAGGACGATTCCAATACCGCGCAGAGCATCGAGCTGATTCTCAAATCCGAGGGCTATATCGTCGATTCGACGGACCTTGGCGAGGATGGGTTGGAAATCGGCAAGCTCTACGATTACGATATCATCATCCTCGACCTGATGCTGCCCGACATCGACGGCTATGAAGTCCTGCGCCGGCTGCGCGCGGCCAAGGTGGCAACACCGATCCTGATCCTCTCCGGATTGAGCGAACTCGACAACAAGATCAAGGGTTTGGGATTCGGCGCCGACGATTACCTGACCAAGCCCTTCGATCGCCGGGAATTGATGGCGCGAATTCAGGCCATCGTGCGCCGCTCGAAGGGCCATTCGGATTCAGTCATTCGCACCGGGCGCCTCACCGTCAATCTCGATTCGCGCATGGTGGATGTCGATGGTTCCTCGTTGCACCTGACCGGCAAGGAATACGGGATCCTGGAACTGCTGTCGTTGCGCAAGGGAACGACGCTGACCAAGGAGATGTTCCTGAACCATCTATACGGCGGCATGGATGAGCCGGAGCTGAAGATCATCGACGTCTTCGTATGCAAACTGCGAAAGAAGCTGACCCAGGCGACCGGCGGGGACAATTACATCGAAACCGTCTGGGGTCGGGGCTATGTTTTGCGCGACCCTGAAGTCGCGCGTGAGCCGGTGAGCCAGGCCGCGAAGGCCTGAAGCGGCATTGTCACGTTGACGACTGAAGAACGGGGAAAGCCCGCGTCCTGCATTTATTTAAGCGGCCGCAACCGCCGTCAGCCAAGTATCCATCGCCGCGGCGCGAAAGTGCCGGTGCGTCGATGCGGACGTGAGATGGCGTTGAACGTTGAAGGTGTTGTAGGCGGCTGCGTGCGTTGAGAGAAATCTCTGGGCCGATCCCTGGCTCTTGAAGCCCTGCATCTTGCGTTCTCGTCGTCGCGTTGGCTGATGCGAGTTCTCGGCCCGGTTGTTACGCCATCGGCCACGCTCATGGCGGCTGGAGATACCGAGATCACGGGCCGCGGCGCCATACGACCGCAAGTCATCGGTGATAAGTTGATCAGGAGCGAAGCCGTGTTTCTTCAGCAGCTTGCGCATCAGTTTCAGCGCGGCATGCTTATCCCGTTTCGCTTGAACCAGCACATCAAGGACCTCGCCTTCGGCATCGACAGCCCGCCACAGGTAGGCCATGCGGCCATCAATCTTGAGATAGACCTCGTCCAGATGCCAGGTCGTGTGGGGCTTTGGCCGGCGCTGGCGTAAGCCCGCCGCTATCATCGGCCCGAAACAGCTCACCCAACGCCGAATGGTCTCGTAAGAGACCGTGATCCCGCGTTCCGCCAGAAGATCCTCGACGTCGCGAAAGCCGAGGGTGAACCGGAGATAGAGCCAGATCGCCCGATGAATGATCCCGGGCGGAAACCGGTAGCCGGAATAGCTGATTCTGTTCATTCACTTGGCTACCAGACCGCCAGATGGGCCGCAGCCTACAAACAACGTGACAATGCCGTCACGGATCCTATTTCAGCCGGTCAACGCCGGGCGATGCGCAGCAAGATCGACGCCGGATCGGCCCCAACCCGCACCATGACATCACATTCTTGTCGCCGCGCGACGACATGCACGAGGTAGCTGAGAACCGTCTGGGCACTCAATTCCTCGATGGCGATCGAGCCATCGACCGCCTTGGCCATGTCGGGGGTCCATAGGATTTGCGTCCCGGTGGCGGTCACTTCGATCGGCACCGAGGAACTGGCGGGCGGTTTGGTCTGGACCGCGATCCTGCCGCCCCGCGGCATCGCCTCGCCGGCCAGCAAGACCACGTTCAGCAGAAGTTTGCCGAAGCCGGCGGGAAAGACGAGTGATTCGGCCGGATCGTTGCCAGCGAGTGAGGCCTTGCTGCCCCGGAAGTAGTCGCCGGCCAGGATCATGGCCTCGCGGGGGCCAAAGCTCGCCGAATTGCCGGCATTGCCGAAGGCGGCACGAAACACCTGCAGAAGAACGCTGGCCCGGCGCGCGCTCTTTTGTGCCAATGCCAGGGCTTCGGCCTTCAGCGAGGAATCGTCTTCCTCCTCGATCAATTCCAACCCATTGTTCACGGCGCCGATCGGGCTGATCACGTCGTGACAAAGTCTGGAACACGCCAATTCGAGAACTCGGAAGTCGATGTTCATGGCTAATCCGGATCGCGCGGTTCTAGCGGTTGGGGCGTGGCTTCGCGCCGGCAACGTACTTGCCAGCCGATCCTACACTGGTATTTGTTGACACTTCGTTACCGCGACCATTTGCGGGTTAAGGAATGACTGGACGGATTCCGCTTGCCCCCGGCGCCTTCGTGCGCTGTCCCAGTCGCCCCGATTGGGGGTTGGGCCAGGTGCAATCCATCGTCGGCGGGCGCGTCACCGCGAATTTCGAGGACGCCGGCAAGCTGGTCGTCGATCTTGGCCATGTGGCACTCCAGACGGTCGAATTGCCGGAATCGCCGGCCCCGCAGGCGCCTGGAAGGGACCAATAGGATGGCGCCCGGATGCCGGTATGACACCAAACCAGGCCGTCGTCACGCCAGATGGTCACTGGTAAGTCTGTGAATAGTCTGGCAAATCTTCATGATCGGATCGGGGCGCGGCATGGTGGTAGAGGGCGCGAGCGGCATCGAGGGGAGACGCCATCCGGGGTCCGGGCGACGCCTTGCATCGGCGTTTCCCAAGGGCCGGCAGGTTGATACCAACACCTTGGGGGAAGTGCGGGCCCTCCTCGGCGAGCGGGGGCGCGAGCGCGACCTCCTGATCGAGCACCTGCATTTGGTACAGGACCATTTCGGCCATCTTTCTGCCCGCCATCTTGCGGCTTTGGCCGAGGAAATGCGCCTGTCGCTCGCGGAAATCTATGAGGTCGCCACCTTCTACGCGCATTTCGACGTGATCCTGGACGGCGAGACGCCGCCCCCGGAAATTACGATTCGGGTGTGCGATTCGCTCAGTTGCGAAATTGCCGGGGGCCCGGCCCTGATGGAGGGACTGAAGACCCGGTTTGGCGAGAAGATGCGGGTTTTGCGCGCGCCCTGCATGGGACGGTGCCAATCGGCGCCGGTGTGCGAAATCGGCCATCGGCATCTGGACAATGCGACGGTGGATCGGGCGGCGGAATTGGCCGAACACGGCCATATCCACGCCGAGATTCCAGCCTATGAGAGCCTCGACGCCTATATCGCGGGCGGGGGCTATCGATTGCTGGGCGAATGCCGCGCCGGAACGCGAACCGCCGACGAACTGATCTCGATCATGGAAAATTCCGGCCTGCGCGGCCTGGGCGGGGCGGGATTTCCGGCCGGGCGGAAGTGGCGCTTCGTGCGCCAGGAGATGGGCCCACGCCTGATGGCCGTCAACGGCGACGAGGGTGAGCCCGGCACCTTCAAGGACCGGTTCTACCTCGAGGCCTATCCGCATCGATTTCTGGAAGGCATGCTGGTCGCCGCCTTCGTGGTGGAGGCGGCGGAGGTCTATGTCTATATCCGCGACGAATACCCGGCGATGCGGGAGATTCTCGCGCGCGAGATCGGGGACCTCGAAAAGGCGGGACTGAATGGAGGCACGCGCATCCATCTGCGGCGCGGCGCCGGGGCCTATATTTGTGGCGAGGAATCGGCGATGCTGGAAAGCATCGAAGGCAAGCGTGGCATGCCCCGGCACAAGCCGCCCTTCCCCAGCCAGGTCGGCCTGTTCGGCCGCCCGACCTTGATCCACAATGTCGAAACGCTCTATTGGGTGCGCGAGATCGTGGAAAAGGGCCCCGAATGGTTCGCCGGTCATGGCCGCAACGGCGGCAAGGGCTTGCGATCGTATTCGGTCTCGGGAAGAGTCAAGCAACCCGGTGTCAAGCTGGCGCCAGCCGGAATCACGGCCCGAGAATTGATCGACGAATATTGCGGCGGTATGGCGGAGGGCCACGTCTTCAAGGCCTATCTGCCGGGCGGCGCGTCTGGTGGCATTCTGCCCGCGAGCCTTGGCAACATCCCCTTGGATTTCGGCACCCTGGAGAAACATGACTGCTTCATCGGTTCGGCGGCGGTGATCGTGCTCTCGGAGCAGGACAGCATGCGGGGCGTGGCGCTCAATCTCATGCGCTTCTTCGAGGACGAATCCTGCGGCCAATGCACGCCGTGTCGCGTCGGCACCGAGAAGGCGGTCAAGATCATGTCGGAGCCACGCTGGGACCAGGCGCTGCTCGACGAATTGGCGCGCGCCATGACCGATGCCTCGATCTGCGGCCTGGGCCAGGCGGCATGCAATCCCGTGAAGCAGGTGATCAAGCATTTCCCGGAGGAGCTGGCATGAGCGAGAGCGTGCGCTTCGTCCTTGACGGAAGTGAAGTCACCGCCGGACCCGAGGAGACCATCTGGCAAATCGCCAACCGCCACGGCAACGAATTGCCGCATCTTTGCTATCAGCCCTTGCCCCTCTATCGCGCCGACGGCAATTGCCGCGCCTGCATGGTCGAGATCAAGGGCGAGCGGGTGCTGGCGGCTTCCTGCATCCGCAAGCCCGCCCAGGGCATGGAGGTCATCACCAACAACGAACGCGCCACCAAGGCGCGGCGGATGGTGATGGAAATGCTGCTGGCCGACCAGCCGGCCAAGGCGGAATCGCACGATCCGGAATCGGAATTCTGGCGCTGGTCGGACGCGCTCGGGCTCGGGGCCAGCCGGTTTCCCGCGCGCGAGCGGATGGCAGCCGATCCCAGCCACCCGGCGATGGCGGTCAATCTGGATGCCTGCATCCAGTGCAATCTGTGCGTGCGCGCCTGCCGCGAGGTGCAGGTGAACGACGTGATCGGCATGGCCTATCGCGGCGGCCATTCCAAGATCGTATTCGATTTCGACGACCCGATGGGCGCCAGCACCTGTGTGGGCTGCGGAGAATGCGTGCAGGCCTGCCCCACCGGCGCGCTGATGCCGGCCTCGCTCCTGGACAGGAACAAGGACCGCCGCGTGGTCTATCCGGACAGAAAAGTGGATTCGGTCTGCCCCTATTGCGGGGTCGGCTGCCAGATCACCTACAACGTGAAGGACGAGCGCATCGTCAGCGTCGAGGGCCGCGACGGCCCGGCTAACCATGCGCGGCTTTGCGTCAAGGGCCGGTTCGGCCTGGATTACGTGCATCATCCCCATCGCCTGACCAAGCCGCTGTTGCGCAAGGAGGGTGTCAACAAGCGCGCCGACGACCAGGTCGACCCCGCCAATCCCTGGAGCCATTTCCGCGAGGCGAGCTGGGACGAGGCGCTCGATTTCGCGGCCAAGGGATTGAGACGCGTGCGCGATCGCGACGGCGGGGGCGCCTTGGCCGGGTTCGGATCGGCCAAGGGATCGAACGAAGAGGCCTATCTATTCCAGAAACTGGTGCGCACCGGGTTTGGCACCAACAATGTCGATCATTGCACGCGGCTGTGCCATGCCTCGTCGGTGGCGGCACTCTTGGAAGGGATCGGCTCGGGCGCGGTCACGGCGCCCTTTTCGGCGGCACTCGATGCCGAATGCATCATCGTGATCGGCGCCAATCCGACCGTCAACCACCCGGTCGCCGCCACCTTCATCAAGAACGCGGCCAAGAAGGGCGCCAAGCTCATCGTCATCGACCCGCGCGGCTCCGGCCTCACGCGCCATTCCTGGCGCAACCTCAAATTCAAGCCCGGCACCGACGTGCCGATGCTGAACGCGATGATCCACACCATCATCGAGGAGGAATTGTACGACCAGCAATACGTCGATGGCCTCACCGAGGGCTTCGCCGCGCTGAAGATCGCGGTCGAGGATTTCACGCCGGAGAAAATGGCGCCCTTGTGCGGGATCGCGGCCGGGACGCTTCGAGAGATCGCGCGCACCTATGCCAAGGCCAGGGCCTCGATCATCTTCTGGGGCATGGGGATATCGCAGCACGTGCATGGCACCGACAATGCGCGGTGTCTCATTTCGCTGGCGCTGTTGACCGGCCAGGTCGGGCGCAAGGGAACCGGCCTCCATCCGCTGCGCGGCCAGAACAACGTGCAAGGGGCCTCGGATTCTGGCCTCATCCCGATGATGCTTCCCGATTACCAGCCGGTCGAGAACGCGTCCTTCCGCGAGAAGTTCGAGAAATTCTGGAACACGGCGCTCGATCCCAAGAAGGGCCTGACCGTGGTCGAGATCATGAACGCGATCCTCAAGGGCCAAATCAAGGCCATGTATATCGAGGGCGAGAACCCGGCCATGTCCGATCCGGATGCCAATCACGCGCGGGATGCACTGGCCGGGCTTGAGCATCTGGTGGTGCAGGACATCTTCCTGACCGAGACGGCGTGGTTTGCCGACGTGGTGCTGCCGGCGTCCGCCTGGCCGGAGAAAGCGGGCACCGTCACCAACACCGATCGGCGGGTGCAAATGGGACGCCCCGCGATCCAACCCCCGGGCGAAGCCAGGCAGGATTGGTGGATCATCCAGGAAATCGCCAAGGGAGTGGGGCTCGACTGGAATTATCGCGGGCCGGCGGACGTGTATGCCGAGATGGGCAAGATCATGCCATCGCTGGACAACATCTCGTGGGCGAGGCTGGAGCGGGAGAGCAGTGTCACCTATCCGTGCGACGATCCGGGACAGCCGGGGAACGAGATCATTTTCGCCAGCGGCTATCCGACCCAATCGGGGCGGGGAAAAATGGTGCCGACCAGGATCACGCCGCCCGACGAAGTGCCGGACGAGACTTACCCGATGGTGCTATCGACGGGGCGCGTGCTGGAGCACTGGCACACGGGATCGATGACCAGGCGGGCCGACAATCTCGACCTCCTCGAGCCCGAGGCGGTGGCGATGATGGCGCCCAGGGAGATGGAGACAATGGGCTTTCATCCGGGCGACCGGATCAGGGTCAAGACCAGGCGGGGCGAGATCGAGATCAAGGTGCGCGCCGATCGCGACGTGCCCCAGGGCATGGTCTTCATCCCGTTCTGCTACGCCGAGGCGGCGGCGAATCTTCTCACCAACCCGGCCTTGGACCCCATCGGCAAGATCCCGGAGTTCAAGTTCTGCGCCGCCAAGGTGGAAGCGGCCAAGGGCAGCCGAGCGGCGGAGTAGCGGGCGGCGTTCCGGCCCCCGGAATCGGGGGGCCAAAGTGAAAAAGCGAGGCCAATCCCATGCACCCATCAATTAGACCCACGATCGGGCGTGGTGGCGCGCACCCTGGCCCAAGCCGAAGCGAGGTCGGTCGGCGGAGTAGCCGGGCCTTCCCACCCCGCGGAATTGGGGGGCGAAAGTGAAAAAGCGAGGCCAACCTCATGCACCCATGAATCGCGTCCGCGATCGGGCGGCTTGCCGGGCGCCCTGGCCCAAGGCCCTAGGCGGAGGGTAAATCTGCTGACCGCCATGCCGAGGCGGGGGAGTAGTCGGGTAATCACGCCGCGCGGGGGCGGATTTCGCGCTCGATCCGGCGCGCCTTGCGGACGCGCGCCAGCGACAAATCGTACGACCCTTGGGCGTTCATCCAGAACTCGGCACCGGTGCCGAAATAGCGCGCGAGGCGCATGGCGGTGTCGGCGCTGACAGCGCGCGGGCGAACTTTTCGGATGATGGCCCCGACCCGGTTGGCTGGGACCCGCAAGGCGAGCGCCAGCGCGTTGGCGCTGAGGCCCAGCGGTTTCATGAATTCCTCGCGCAGAATCTCGCCGGGATGGGTGGCGATGCGGGTCATCTTGTCGCGGTCCATGATCACTCCTCAATGATAGTCGACGATTTCGACGTCGAGCGCGCCGTGGTTCCACCACAATACGAAGAAAACGCCAATGAAAAACCGCCCCCGATCGGGGGATCGAGGGCGGTGGGAAAAGCCGTGCGTGGGGTTCAGGCGGCTTGGGGCGCGCCGTCCTGGGGTGGTCCATTGGGCGCCTCGGGGCTGCGCTTGCGGTCGGCCATGAATTCGTCGAACTCGGCCTTGTCCTTGGCGCGGCGCAGGCGCTCGAGGAAGGAACGGAACTCGCGCTCCTCCTCCTCCAGGCGCTTCAACGTTTCGGCGCGGTAATCGTCGAAGGCGGTATTGGGGGCGCCGCCGCCTTGGCGGCCCTGCCAGCGATGCATGCCTTCATGCATGCGTTCGCGCCAGCGTCTGCTTCCATTGCAAGCCATGCGTCCACTCCAGATGAGATAGGCCAGTAGGGCGAGGCCCACAGGCCAGAACAGGATGAAACTCAGGACCAGAAGGGCGATCCAGGCCGGCTTGCCGAGATCGTCCAGGGTCGCGGCGATGTTCATTGCGGCGGTCGATGCGTTCCCCATCGGGGGGTTCCTTTTCAGCAAGATGTTAATGTATCTAACATTCACATAACTAGGAAATGCCCAGGCCCTTGTCAAGGGGGCGTCAAGCCGAGGCCTTGGAGATAGATGAGGATCGCGGCTTCGAGGAGTTCCTCGGGCGACATCGGGAGCGGCCGGCGGCCGGCATCGGGCCGCGCGAAAAGCGAGGCGATACCGTGGGATAGCGCCCAGACGTGCAGGCTCATCATCAGGGCGGGGGGGCGGTTTTCGCGCGGCAATCTGGCGATCAGGGCCTCGGTGGCTTCGCGCAGGACCGCGAAGGCACGCTCGCCGGCCTCGCGGAGAGCGGGATCGGCGCCCACAGGAATCCCGGCCTCGAACATGGCGGAATAATAGGCGGGCTCGGCCCGGGCGAAGGCGAGATAGGCACGACCCAGCGCGTCGAAGGCGGTGAAGGGATCGGGGGCGCCGGCGTTCCAGGCGCGCCGGAGTGCCGCCTCGAATAACACGAAGCCGCGGGCGGCCACGTCCACCATGAGGGCGTCGCGGTCGCGGAAATGGCGATAGGGGGCGGCCGAGGAGACGCCCGCCCAGCGCGCGGCGTCGGCGAAGGTGAAGCCGCCCGGCCCCTTGGCGGCGATCAAATCGAGGGCGGCGCGAATCAGAGCCTCGCGCAGGTTGCCGTGATGATAGGGACGCCGGGGGCCTTCGTGGGGGCCTTCAGCGCCTTCCGCACCCTCGCCGCCTTCGCCCGTGCCCTTGCGACGCCAGCTCATGTGAAGAGGTCTTACATGAAATGGGGCGGGGGCGCAGTGAGAATCATGGCAAGGCGGAAGTTGGTAACGCGTTGGTGTGCCTTGGCTTTCACCGGCGATTGCGCGGGCGAGCTTACCTGACCGGCTCCGTCACGCCGCGCGCAACATTATGTCGACGCGGATGGCATCGAAGGGAAAAACGATCAAACCATTGTCGGTCTTTCGCAGTATCCCGGCGCCGAGCAGCGTGTGCACGTCGCCATGCACGGCCTTCACGTCGCGATCGACTCGCCGTGCCGCCGCCCTGATGGTAAGCGGTCCGGCCCCGGCCATCGCGCGGACCAATTCCCAGCGCTTCGCCGTCATGAGCCGGAAAAGCAACTCCGGCGTCGCGAAGCTGATCCGCGCCCCCTGCTTTCCGCCCTTGAATGCGTCGCGCGCGCGACGCTTGACATCCTTAAGCGCGGATACTTCGAGCGTCACGGTCTTCATTTCAACTTCTCCATGCTTCGACATCATTCCAGAAATCCGCCAACAATGTCCCTGCGTCCGCGAAGTGGTAAGGCTTTTCGGCGCCGCCAATGTGCCGATGGTCACCTTTGCCTGCTTCATTGTCGTAACGCAGGACACAGATTCGGTCCGCGACCAGCGCCAGCCGGTACTTGAACCTGTGCCTCGAGCCCCGCATCGGCCGATCCAGGCGCCAAACCACAATCTCGACAAACGTGTTTGAATCCAACACGTGACGTTCGTCGATCAGCAGCTCAGCTTTCATGTTGGAGTAACATACAACACTTTGTTGTGTTGTCAATAGCTCCAACAGCGAGCCATCTGGTGCAAAGTTTCCAACTTCCTTGAAAAATCAACACTTGTTCCCGCGCGAAACCGATCCGGTCCGGGAATCGGTTTCCCGATGACGATCGCGACCGATGATCCTTGCCGAGTTGAATGGAACGTTGGCCGTTGCCGCAACCGGGGCGCCGGCCGGAATTCCGGCCTCGAACATGGCGAAATAATAGGAGGGCTCGGCGCAGGCGAAGGCGAGAAAGCCCCGCCCCAAGGCATCGAAGGCGGCGAAGGCGCCTGGCACGCTCGGGTGCAAAGCCCGGCGAAGCGCGGCCTCGAAGAGTTCGAAGCCCTGATCCGTGCCGCCAGCTCATGTAATGAGGTCTTACATGAAAAGCGGCGGGGGGAAGCGGGATTCATGCCGGCATGGCGGTTGCCGAAGTTGTGTATCGCCGTCTTTGTACTATAATGTCCACAATCAATCACGGAAAAGAGCCATGCCCTCGACGACATTTACCGTTCGCGTCGAACCCGCGGTCAAGAAACGGCTGGAAAAGCTCGCGAAAAACACCGGCCGCAGCCGATCATTCCTCGCGGCCGAGGCCATTGCCGAGTACCTTTCGGTCAACGAATGGCAGGTCGCGGGTATCAAGAGCGCCATTGCCTCTCTCGATCGGGGCAAGGGCATAGCGCACCAACAGGTCAAAGAGTGGGTTGGCTCTTGGGGGAGTGACAGCGAACGGCCGGCCCCCAAACACTCCAGGCCATGACGCCGATCTGGTCGCCGGAGGCCATCGACGACCTTGCCGCTTTGCGCGCCTTCATTGCCGAGGACGATCCGGCGGCGGCGCGGCGCGTCGTCCTCCACATCCTGTACAACGTCGACGCGCTTCTTTCCCGGCACCCCGCGATGGGACGTCCGGGTCGCGTTCCCGGAACGCGAGAGCTGGTCATTCCAAACACGCCGTTTGTTGTTCCGTATCGCGTACAGAACGGCAAAATCGCGATCCTGCGCGTCTATCATTCCGCGCGCCGGTGGCCCGAGACATTTTGAAAACTCAGAGGACAATACCAACGCTTGCGGTCGCTGGCATCATGACCGGCAAGATGGATCGTTGGCATTGGCGGGCGCGGGCCGACAGCCCCCATGAGCGTGTACTGGTCGTCGAATTGGCGATAGGGGGCGGCCGAGGAGATTCCGGCCCAAGCCCGCGCGGCGTCGGCGAAGGTGAAGCCGCCCGGCCCCTTGGCGGCGATGAGATCGAGGGCGGCGCGGATCAGGGCCTCCGCACGGATTGCCGTGGTGATAGGGCTGGCGGGGGTTATCGTGGGGGCAGTCGGCGCCTTCCCCGCCCTCGCGGGGGTCGCCGCCCTTGCTCGTTCCCTTGCGTCGCCAACTCATGTAACGAGGTCTTACATGAAAAGTGGCGGTGGGGGGAGCGGGAAAAGGAGGCGGCGGGGTGCGACCGGGCCCGAGGGCTCGGGCGATGAACTACGCGCCGCGGATAGCAGAAAGCCCGCCGGAGACGCTCCGGCGGGCTTTGGCTTTGCCTTGCTTCCCGATCGCGCGGGTGCCGTGCGCCTCAGATCAGATCAAGATTACCAGTCAACACAGTGCCATTGCCGCTGAAGAAGCCGATCAAACTGAGCTCGCCAGCCGATATCTCCCCGGCTCCCCCTGCGGCGCCTGTATCTTCCACAAACTGCCAAAGGGCGAAACTGTTGCCGTCGGTGTCGTTGATGACCAGCAGCGCGTCCTCGCCGATACCTGCGGTAATGGCGAATTCAGCACTGAATTCCGCCGCGACCGCCGTCGCGTCATCCAGATCCGCATTGGACACGCCTTCGCTGTTGAGGCCGTCGAGGAACAGAGCTTCGAATGTCAATGTGAGGTTGGCCGTTTGGTTGTCGTTGTCGGTGTCGTTGTCCGACGCGAATTGGAAATTATCATCGAGAGTTTTATCATCGTAGGCAGTGTTCAGCGCGCCGGTGAATTCGACCCGGTCTGCCTGGGCAAGCGTTCCGGTAGCGTCAAAGTTGAAGACCAAGTCGCCGAATTCAGTCGTGGCGCCAAAGCGGATTATGTCCTGAAGATTGTCATTCGCCGCACCCGTATCGATCGAGTCGGTTCCGTCGCCGCCGATCAAAGTATCGCCACCCGCCCCGCCCGAGAGCTGGTCGTCGCCGGCCCCGCCGTTGAGCACATCGATGCCGGCGCCGCCGGCAATGGTGTCATCCAAATCGCCGGTTGTAATAGTGTCAGCCCCACCTGTGCCAGTCAGATTGTATTGAAGGCGAGCCTCGAAATTTGTTTCAGTGAGTGTGACCGACGGTGTGGAGAAGGTGACGGCGATATCGCCCGCATCGGCAAAGTCTCCGTCGTTATTGAGATCGACCAGACCGGTCGAGGTCGTGAAGCTGGTCACAAGGCCGGTGTTGTTGGCGCCGGCCGTTCCGATGGCTGTGCTAGTGCCGTGCACGAAACTTGAGACACTGGTGGCAACAACTCGCAGCGTGTCATTCGACAGGTCGAAGCCCGTGATCGTATCTTGACCCGTATCATTTGCATCGCCTGCTGGAGCAACGCGTATCGAGTCGCTCGAAGTGCCGACCACGGCATTCACGATGATGACATCGTTGCCCGCGCCGCCGTTGATGGCGTCAATGCCCGCACCACCAATCAGCCGGTCGTCGTTGGCGCCGCCGATGAGCGTGTCGTCGCCAGCGCCTCCAAGGAGCGTATCAAATCCACCCGATCCAGTCCCAGTGTCGCCGCCAGCGCCCAAGTCAAGATAGGAGGCTTGGTAAGAATAGGTTGACAGATCAAAACCTGGATTGGCATTGACGACATCAATAGTCACCGCGCCGGTGCTCGTGGTGATCCCGTCGCTCACAGTATAGCTGAATGAGCCAGTATCAACACCCATTGCACCACTGGTGATGACGGTTATGGTTTGTGTCGTGGCGTCGTACGTGGCGGTAACGCCAGCGGCGCCAAAGACGCCCGTAATGTGCAGGCCTTCCCCATCGGCATCGGTGTCGTTGCCGAGCAAGGCCGCCGCGGAAAATACGGCAGTAGTAACGCTAGAAATCACCAGCCTGTCCGTGACCACCACCGGCGCGTCGTTGGTGCCGGTGAGGGTGAGCGTGACCAGCTCGGTGTCGAAGTCGTTGGCGGCGCCGGAATCGTCGGTCGCAACAACGTCGAACGAGAAGGTGATGGTCTCGCCCTTGCCCAGGAACTGCAGCGCCGCATTGGCCACGGTGTAGTCCCAGCTGTTGTTGTCGACACTGAAGCCAGAGGTGATGGCCGTGATCTGGCCAGCCGACAGGGTGCCGGCGCTCCAGACCGCGTCGTTGTTGAAGGACTTGCTGACCGTGTGGGTGTCGGTGGCATCCGCATCGGTGAAGCTCAGCGTCCCGCTGTCGGTGAGGTTCGGGTTGGTGGCGTCCTCGGTCACCGCGCCGGTCGCATCCACCGTCAGAACCGGCGCGTCGTTCACCGAGGTGACGTCGATCGTCATCGTGTTGGCGGACTGGTCGGTGTCGACGCCGCCATTGGCGGTGCCGCCGTCGTCGCGCACCTGGAAGGTGAAGCTGGCGTAGCTGGTGCCATTGGCGTTGGCCGCCGGCTCGAAGGTGAGCAAGCCCAGATCGGCAACCAGGACCTCGAAGCCGGCGGTGACCTGCGCCGCCGTGATGGCGGTGCCGGCATACTTCAGCGTTCCCGCCACGGGCAGCGAGCTGATCTTCACCGCCGCCAAGGAATTGCCGTCGAACGTATCGCTGAAGCCGAAGTCGGCAGCGGCGAAGACCCTCGGCGTGTCCTCGTTGGTCGACACCGTGGTGTCGGTGCCGGCCGGCGCGTCGTTCACCGCGTTCACCGTGGTCGAAACCGTGTCGAACACCGTCGAGAACGCCGTCGTGCCGCCATTGGTCGTGGTGTCGACACCGGTGGTGCCGTTGGTGCCGCTGGCCTGGTCCCAAGCCCGGATTGTTAAGGCGTCCGCGATCGTGCCGTTGAAATTGCTGCTCGGCTGAAAAAACAGCAGCGCGGACCCGTCCAGCAGAACCGCCGAACTCGGCAACACCGATCCCAGCAGCAACCAGCTGCCGCCGCCGTCGATCGAATACCACCAAGTGCCGCTGGCGGCGTTGGCGTCAATGACCGCGATCCCGGTGACCGCACCCGTATCCACGTCGCTTACATTGTCCAAACCGCCGGCCAGCGAGTCGAGATCCACAAGATTGGATACTAGCGTGCCCACCGCCCCCACCGGGGCCGGCGCATCCTCGTTGACCGAATTTAGAACTGGGGATGCCGTCGCATTCAAGATCGGCGCGTCGTTGGTGCCCACAATCTTCACGGTGAAGGTTTCCGTGGTCGTGTAGGTGCCGTCGGGGATCGTGTGCGCCGCGTCCGCGTAGTGCGTTTGAAGGATCGTAACCGTGAATGTCTGAGTGACCGTCTCGCCCGCGGCGAGCGCGTCGGCGGCGGGGGCGTCGATCGACCAAGTGCCATCGGCTTTCAGCGTGACGGTCGCGCCTTGGCCGCCGGTGATCTCAATCGGTGTGCCCAATGCGCCGCCATCCCAGCTCTGCACCGTGAGAACATCGAGAGCCGTCGCGGTGTCGTTGGTCAGAATGTTTCCGAACGCGGTCGTGTCCTCGGCGACGGTCGCGCAATCCGGGCTCAGGGCCACGAGCGCGAACGTCGTTTCGCCAACCTTGGCGGAGCCGGTGCGGGAAGTGTCGATGGTGCCGTCGCCGTTGACATCTTGGCCGATCGAGGTGATCCGGATTCCGAAGGTGACGTTGGCAAAATCGGCGAGGGTCAGGTCGCGCGCCGAGCTGTCCAGAGTGAAGCTGAAATTGCGCACATCGTTGCCGTTCGTGCCGATGCCCGAGGTGCCGATCTCGACGCCGACGTCATAGCCACCGGAATCGCCGACCAGGCCATTCATGTTCGCGCCGTCGCCAAGATTGGTGATGCTGTCGTTGCCCTGCGCGAGTTCGGTGAGGAGAGGGTTGGCGGTGGTCGAGAGGGTGTTGATGAGCGTTTCGTCGGCGACATCGAAGAAGAAGCCGCGCAGATCGCCGAGATAGGCGCCGGCGCCAACCAACTGCACGATACTAAAAGTGACCGTGCCGTCCGGGTTTTCGGTGATCGTGATCTGAACCGCCGGTGTGGCTCCGCCGGTCGAGGTGTCGTTGATTACGAAAGTCATCGATGCCATCTGGGCTCTCTCCCTATCCCTCATTACCGGCGCGCCGGTGGCGCTGTCGTGGCCCGACGACTCTCTTTGGTTGCGTCTCCCAAGAGCGCCGCCAGGGCCCAATAGCCACGAATGCTGGCAAAGTTGCCGCGAAAATTGGTAAACGTTTATCCTTAATTAACCATAAAACTCACACCTTGGTGTGGTGAAAGTACGAATTTTGGGGAAAATTCAAAGAATCTTTCGTTACAGGCCCCTTGGCGCCGCCCGGCGATGTCAAATCAGTGACCTTGGGAATCGCCTTCGATGAACGTGCGTTCAACCAACGGCGGGAAGCCGCGCGAGCATCTTCTCCGCCGCCCTGAGTTCCGCCTCGTCGTTGGCGTTGAAAAAGGGATCGATGGGATCGACGGAAAAATTGGCGACGGCGATGCCGTGGCGCTGGGTCCAGAGATCGACCTTGCGTAGTCCTTCTTGCGCGAGCGCAGATTGTAGATCGTCGCGCAAGGAGAGCGGCCACAGCCCGATGACCGGATGGGTCCAGCCGCCGCTCGACGCGGTGGCCAATGGTTGCGCGGCTTTGCTCGCGGCATCGATCAGGCGCCGCACGAGGTCATGGGGCAGGAACGGCCCATCGCCCGCCACGCTCACGATGTGGGTCGCGCCCTCCACCTGCGCGCGCGCCCAATCCATGCCGGCGAGGATGCCCGCCAATGGCCCGACAAAGCCGGTGACGGAATCGGGCGCCACATCTAGCCCGAATTCCTGGAAGCGCACGGGATCCCCGTTGGCGTTCAGGACCATTGCATCGACCTGGGGGCGCAAGCGCTCGATCACATGAGCAAGGATCGGGCGCCCGCCCAGGAGCTTCAGCCCCTTGTCGCCGCCGCCCATGCGCCGCGACAGCCCGCCCGCCAGCACCAATCCAGCGATGGCGCCATAGCCGGGTAACCTAATCGTCATCGCGCGATGTGCCCGGGTCGGAATCGTAGATCAGGCGCTCCTCACCCGAAAGCACCAGGAACCGCCGGCCCTTGGCCCGGCCGATGAGCGTCATATTGGCTTTCCTCGCCAATTCCACGCCCCAGGCGGTGAAGCCGGAGCGCGAGACCAGGATGGGAAGCCCCATGCGCCAGGCCTTGATCACCATTTCGCTGGTGAGCCGGCCGGTGGTGTAGAAGATCTTGCCCCGCGCGCCGATGCCCTTCAGGTGCATGTAGCCGGCGATCTTGTCGATGGCGTTGTGGCGCCCGACATCCTCCATGTAGATCAAGGGCCGGTCCTCCTCGCACAAGACGCAGCCGTGAATGGCGCCGGCCGCGAGATAGAGGCTCGGCTGCAGATTGATCTGGCGCGACAAGGAGGCGAGCCAGGAGGTTCGGATGCGCGCCGACGGGTCGAGCGCGATCCCGTCCAGCCTTTCCATGAGATCGCCGAAGGCGGTTCCCTGCGCGCAGCCCGAGGTCAGCGTCTTCTTCTTGAGCTTGTCCTCGAAATCGGTTTGGGTGTCGGTGCGCACCACGATGGCACCCAGATCCTCGTCGAACTCGATTCCGGTCACGACATCGCCCGGCTTTAGCATGGCCTGGTTCAGGAGATAGCCCACGGCGAGGCTTTCCACGTGATCGCCGATGCTCATCATGGTCACGATCTCGCGGCCATTGAGGAAAAGGGTCAGCGGGCGCTCGACGACCACGCTGGCCTCGATCTCGCTTCCGGTCTCGTCCTTCCCCGTGACGCGACGGGTGAGCCGCGGGTCGTCGGGCGTGGGCGAAACCAGGAGGCTGGCGATGGGTTTCAAGTTGGACATGAAGGGAGGATATGACGCCGGAATCGCCCCCCGCCAAGGCCTAAATCCGCGGTCGCGGGCCACAAGCCCCTTATATCCCTAGATTCTTTGGGGCGGAAATCGGCGCCGCTAGCGCCTATATTGGGGAATGCATTTGGACCATGGCGAGCTCCCCTTGACTTCGATGATCGACCCGTTCGGCCGAAAGGTCTCCTACCTGCGCGTCTCGGTCACCGACCGCTGCGATTTCCGCTGCGTCTATTGCATGGCCGAGGACATGACCTTTCTGCCCAAGGCGGAAATCCTGACGCTCGAGGAACTGGACCGGCTGTGCGCCGCCTTCATCGGCCAGGGTGTGCGCAAGCTGCGCCTGACCGGGGGCGAGCCCCTGGTGCGCAAGAACATCATGGGCCTGGTGCGTTCCTTGTCGCGACATCTGAAATCGGGCGCGCTCGATGAGCTGACGCTGACCACCAACGGGAGCCAGCTCGCCAAATACGCGGGCGATCTGGCGGAGGCTGGCATTCGCCGGGTCAATGTCTCGGTCGATACCTTGGATTCGGCAAAATTCACCCGCATCACGCGCTGGGGCAAGCTCCCGCAAGTGCTGGAGGGATTGGCGGCGGCCAAGGTTGCCGGGCTCCGGGTCAAGATCAATACCGTTGCCTTGAAGGGCGTCAACGACGAGGAGGTCTTCGACTTGATCGAATGGGCAGGCGCCGAAGGGCATGACCTCACCTTCATCGAGGTGATGCCGATGGGCGATATCGGTGGCGAGGCGAGGCTCGATCAATATCTGCCGATATCGCTGCTGCGCGCCAGGATCAAGACCCGCTACACGCTGGAGGACAGCGACCACAAGAGCGGCGGGCCGGCGCGCTACGCGACTTTGAGCGAGACCGGGCAGCGCCTAGGCTTCATCACGCCGCTCACTCATAATTTCTGCGAAAGCTGCAACCGGGTTCGGCTGACCTGCACCGGGATGCTCTATATGTGCCTGGGCCAGGACGACAGCGCCGATCTGCGCGCAGCTTTACGCGCGCACGCAAGCGACGACGGACCGCTGATCGAGGCCATCCAGGAAGCGATTTCCCGGAAACCCAAGGGCCACGATTTCATCATCGACCGCCGGCATACCGGCCCTGCCGTCCAGCGCCACATGAGCGTCACCGGCGGGTAGGGACGCGTCAGTCGACCGTGATCGGTCAAGCGAAGTCGCGCCCGTCGGTGATGGTGACCCGGCGATAGCCGAGCAGCTTCAGGAGATCGAGGAAGGTCGCGTCCTCAAAAAAATCGCACTCTGACCCCAATTCCTCGGCGGGTAGGACCTCGCGTCAATTGATCGTGATCTGGTGGGCGAAGTCGCGCCCGTCGGTGGTGGTCACGCGGCGATATCCGAGCAGCTTCAGGAGATCGAGGAAGGTCGCGTCCTCGGCCTGCGCGTTGTTCCGAAAGAACTGGGTCGCCCGGGCCACGGAAGTGAAGGTCGCGAGCACGGCGCGCGCCCGGTAGAGCGTGTTCAATTGCCCGTCCACCAGGGCGACGATGATGAGCTTGTCCGAATCCTGGCCCTTGGCGAACATGGTGAAGGAAGGCGCGTATTGGCCGCCCATCATTTGCCGGGTCATGCCTATGATGAAGGCCTGGCGACGGGTCTTGTCGCTTTCGGGAAGCGCGAAGAGCGGCGAGACGTAATTCTCGATGGTTTGGGGCTTCGGGTAGTAATAGCCCAGGTGGTGATCCTCATCCTCGGGCACTTCCTGGAGGAGTACCGCCGGCTCGAGTTCGGTCGCATCTTGGGCCGGCGCGGGCGCGCCACCAGCAATTACGGCCGCCAGGCCCAGAACCAATGCCCCTTCTATCCTGCCCACTAAGATCATGCGCCCATCGCCTCCCACTATCGCAACGTCCGGCAAGAACGACTGGACTCGATCCGCCGACCCCCGCCAGTATATAGGCGACCATCATCCTGGGGAGCACCTCTTTGAGCCAATCGCGCCTGACTTTCATCGCGGCCAATACGCCGGACGCGCGCGCCGCGCGTGATCGGCTGGCCGCGCGCTATGGCGAGTGCGAGCCCGAGGCGGCGGAGATCGTGGTGGTCCTGGGCGGCGACGGCACCATGCTGGAGACGCTGCACCGGTTCATGGACAAGCCCCGGCCGATCTTCGGGATGAATCACGGCACTATCGGCTTCCTGATGAACCGTTATGCCGACGACGATTTGGCCGGACGGATCGAACGCGCGCGAGAAACGATCGTGCATCCGCTCCTGATGCGGGCGATCGATGCGAAGGGCAAGGAGCACCAGGCGCTCGCCATCAACGAGGTTTCGCTACTGCGCCAGCGCGCCCAGACGGCCAAGATCGGCGTCTTCATCGATGGCGTCGAGCGATTGCCCGAACTGATCTGCGACGGGGTGATGGTGGCGACACCGGCCGGCAGCACCGCCTATAATCTGTCGGCCCATGGGCCGATTCTCCCCATCGGGTCGGGCGTGCTGGCCTTGACGCCGATCAGCGCCTTCCGTCCGCGGCGCTGGCGGGGCGCGGTGTTGCCGCGCGAAGCACGAGTGCGCTTCGAGATCCGCGAGGCGGAGAAGCGGCCGGTCAGCGCCACCGCCGATTTCACCGAAATCCGCGACGTGCGCGAGGTCGCCGTGAGCGAGGAGCCGAGCCGGAAGCTGACCCTCCTTTTCGATCCGGAACACCATCTGGAGGAGCGCATCCTGCAGGAGCAATTCGTGACGTAGGGCAATTCCTGCGGGGGGTCATTCAAGGACAGGTGCGCAACCCAAGACTTTCGCGCATTCCAAGGTCCCTTGATCCGCAAGGGCTTTTTCCGTGCATGAGTCGGTTGCAAAATAGCGGCTCAAACGAGGCGCGGCCGTTCTGGCCGGGGGGTTGGTGGCAGGGGCGCGCGCTTCAAGCCCCTGGTGATGGCATTGGCTCGTTCGCGCACCCGTGCCACGTCATAGGCTGCTTGCAGCCTGATCCATGCATCGGCGGTGCTGCCAACCACGACTTCAAGGCGCAAGGCCAGTTCGGGCGAAATCGCACTCTTTCCGGCAATCACCCGGTGAAGCTGGGCGCGGCTCACGCCAAGGGCAATCGCGGCCTGTGCCACGGAAAGCCCAAGCTCGTCAAAATCGGCCTTCAGGCCCCTGCCGGGGTGAGGTTGGTTCTTCATCGGCATTGTGTTTTTTCCATTCAATGGTAGTCGGTAAAATCAACATCACAGGCATGAACACCTTCAAAGCCGAACACGATGCGCCGGTTTGCCCGCACAGTGACCGCCCATTGGCCCTTTCGACCACCCTTGAGGGGATGCAGCCGAAAGGATGGACGATTCATGTCCTCGGGGCCGGTGGCAATTTCGAGGGTTGCAAGAATGTCCTCGATCTTCTCCACCATGTCCGCCGGGAGTTTGCTCCGGTCGTTTTTCCCGTAGAAACGTTTGAGCCCGCGATGCTGAAACGAAAGTATCATCGAGAAGCAAGCCTATCATGTCGCGCGACATAAGACAATCCCCCTACCCTCCCCCCCATTCGCGGGGGAGAGCGATTACGCAGACGATTGGCACTGCGTCGACCGGACCCTACTCTCCCCCCCATTCGCGGGGGAGAGCGATTGTGTCGGCGACGAAATCGGCGATCCTGGACATGAGTGCGCCGAGGTCGGCCTTGAGCGTCGCGAAATCTTGCGTTTTCTCGATCCGCTCCTCGTCCATGTAGAGGGCGCGGTTGATCTCGATCTGCAGGGAATGGCTGGCCTGGCGCGGGTGCCCGAAGCGTCCGACGAGTGCCGCACCCTTGAAGGGATCGTTGATCGCGACCCGATAGCCCAGATCGTGAAGCGCGCCGCCCACCAGATCGGTGAATTCGGGATCGCAAGTGGTACCGTCGCGGTCGCCCAAAACCACGTCGGCGCGCTGGACGCGCTTGCCGGACACACGGCCGAAGGATTTCATCGAATGACAATTGATGTGCCAGACCGCGCCATGGGCGAGGCGGGCATCCCCGATCATCCGGCCAAGTTCGGCGAGATAGGGACGGTGGCATTGTTCGATCCGCCGCTCGATCTCGGCGACACTCAAGGGCCGGTCGTAGATTTCCAAATTGCCCTTGATCAGGCGGCGGACGAGGCCGAGGCCCATCTCGGCCTTTTCGCTGGCTTCGAAACGGTGCGGCCAGGGTTCCGAGAGCATGTCGAGATCGATCTCGTGCTCGTCGCGGTTGGGGTCGATGTAGCTTCGCGGGAAAAGCGCCTTCAGGAACGAGGCGCCGTGGGCGGGCGCCGCCTCGAACAATTCGTCGACAAAGGCATCCTCGGCCCGGCGCAGGATGGCAAGCGGGGGCACATGGCCGAAATCCTCCGGGTAATTGCTTCCGCTATGGGGCGAATCGAACACCACCGGCAGGCCACGCGTGGCCTGCCCCGGCGCGTAAACCGCGAGGATTCCAGGCAAATGGCGGATCGGGATCGGGTCAAGGTTCATGAATATTGCTCGGCCTAGGCCCTGTTTACCAACTCGTTTCGGGCTGCGTTACTGCGCGGGTGGTCGAGAATCAAGCCGAAAGACGAAGGCCATGGTGGGACTATGGTCGAGGCTTTCGGCGCCGATAATCGGCCAGCCCCACACGTAACCCGAAGGGATGACGATATTTGCGCGCCTGCGGTGTCGCCGAGGTTCGCCGATGCCCCATATTGCCCCGGAGGCCGAAGGGCCGACTTTCGTCGGCCGGGCCTTGGCTCCTGGCATTCGCATCAAATCTCGTCATCGCAGCTCCAAACCGAGTTGGTAAATAGGGCCTGACTTGCCATTGCGGGCGAGTACGGTATTGTTCGGGGAATCCCCGCCACGTCAACAGGATCAGACACTTGCCCCAAAATCCGCGCAGCCTCGAGATGTTGCGCCGGCTGGTGGCGTTCGACACCCCCAGCCGAAATTCCAATTTGCAGCTGATCGATTTCGCGCGCGACCATCTGGACCGAAACGGGATCAAATCCGAGCTCGTGCCCGATGCCACGGGCATGAAGGCCAATCTCTATGCGACCATCGGGCCCGAGGATAAGCCCGGTTTTTGTTTATCCGGCCACAGCGACGTGGTGCCGGTCGACGGCCAGGATTGGGCGAGCGATCCCTGGGACTTGAGCGAGCGCGACGGGCGTCTCTATGGGCGCGGGACCTGCGACATGAAGGGGTTCATCGCCATCATCCTTGACCAAGTCGAGCGTTTCGCCAAGGCGCGCCTTACGACTCCGATCAATCTGCTGCTTTCCTATGACGAGGAAGTGGGATGCATCGGCGTGAGGGGCGCGCTCGAGCGCATCGAGGCGATGCCGGTCAAGCCCAAGGGTTGCATCATCGGCGAGCCCACCTCGATGCAGGTCGCCAACGCGCACAAGGGCAAGAAGAGCGTGCGCTGCCATGTGCACGGCCTCGAATGCCATTCCTCGCTCGCACCCAGGGGCGTGAACGCGGTCGAATACGCCGCGGAATTGATCGCCTATTTGCGCGCGATGGGCAGGCGCTTCCAGCGGGAAGGGCCGTTCGAGGATGGCTATGATTTGCGCCATTCGACGGTGCACACGGGAATCATTCAGGGCGGCACGGCGCTCAACATCGTGCCCAAGGATTGCCGCTTCGATTTCGAGTTCCGCTGCCTGGCCGGGATCGACCCGGAGAAATTGTTCGAGGAGGTGCGCCGCTTCGCCGAGGAGAAGCTGGCCCCGGAGATGCGGCAAAATTCCGCGGAGGCGGGATTCACCTGGGAGCCGATTTCGGGATTTCCGGGCCTCGAAATGTCGGATGATGCGGAGATGGTCACCTTGGCCAAGGCGCTGGCGCAGGCCAACGGCACGATCAAGGTCGCCTTCGGCACCGAGGCCGGGCTGATCCAGCAGGCCGGCATCCCGGCCATCATCTGCGGCCCGGGCAGCATCGATCAGGCGCACAAGCCCGACGAATTCGTGGAAGTGGCGCAATTGGCCGCCGCCGAGGCCTTCATGGACCGCCTGTTCGCCCGCGTTTCGGCGTAGGCTGGTGCAAAGGTGCCGCGTTCCCGTTGGAATTCCACCTCACCCTGCCCTCTCCTCCATACGCGGAGAGGGATGCGAAGGGTTGGCGCGGCGGCAAGCCGCGCCTTACCCGGAGCTGGGTGAGGGGGCGATTCCAGCGGCTGCGGAAGAAGCGCCGGGGCGCCAATGCCGCGCGCAGAAATCTATCGCGCGAAGTTCACTTGCCTCGCGATCGGCGCGGCTGGCGGCGTGCTGTTCCATTGGCTGAACGCGCCCTTGCCCTGGATGCTGGGGGCGATGTGCGCGACCACGCTGGCGGCGATGAGCGGATTGCGCGTGCGCCTCATGCCGCGGTTGCGCATGATCTTCATCGCCATTCTGGGCGTGATACTGGGCAGCGCATTCACGCCCGAAATCTTTGAAGGCATTGGGAAGTGGCTGGGGAGCTTCGTGTGGCTCGCGTGTTACGTGGTGGTCGCGACCTTCGCCATCCGCTGGTTTTATTTGCGCGCCGGTTACGACCCAGTGACCGCCTATTTTGCCGCCGCTCCGGGCGGGCTTTCCGAGATGATCCTCGCCGGGGGCGCCATGGGCGGAGACGAACGGCGCATCTCATTGAGCCATGGCGCGCGCATTTTCATCGCGGTATTCGGCTTGAGCTTCGGCTATCGGTGGCTGGGCGGCTATCACCCAACCAGCGCGCCGGCGACCATGGGGGGTGCCACCAGCCTTGGGCTCGACGATTGGGCGCTCTTGACGGCGATCGGCATCGCCGGGTTCGGGCTCGCGCGCCTCATGCGCGTTCCGGCCTACGCGCTCGTCGGACCGATGGTGCTGAGTGCAGCGCTCCACGCCGCCGGCATCACGCAATCGCGCCCGCCCTTCTGGTTGGTCGCCTTGGCGCAAGTCGTGGTGGGAGCGATGGTTGGCGCGCGCTTCGATGGCGTGCGCCCGCGCGAAGTCTTGTCGGCGGTGGCACTCGCGGCCGCCGCGGCCGCGCTGTTGCTGGCGATCGCGGCCGGTTTCGGCTGGCTGGTGGGAACCACGCTCGGCATTCCCTTCGGGGCGGCCCTCCTGGCGTTCGCGCCTGGTGGTCTTGCCGAGATGAGCCTGATCGCGCTCGCCCTCGACATCGACGCGGCCTACGTCTCCAGCCACCACGTCATGCGCATCATGATGATCGTGGTTGCGGCGCCGATGGTGTTTCGGCTATTTCGGTGACAGTCCACTAATTAGCTCGGTTGACCACGGTGAGCCAATTAAGTGCACTGTCACGGAAATTATTCCAGCGATAGCGCCATGGCCTTCACCGCGCGCAAGTCCACCTTGCCGGTGCCGAGCAGGGGCAGCGCCTCGACCCGGCGCAGGTCGTTGGCCTTGGGCAGCCACAATTTCGGCAACGCGCTCTCGCCCAGCGCCTGGGAAAGGAGCGAAGGCGCCATGCTTTCCTCGGCCACGTAAAAGGCGATCAGACGCTCGCCACGCTGCGCGTCGGGGATGGCGGTCACCACGGCTTCCGAAACGCCGGGCACCAGCAGCATCGAATCCTCGACCTTCAAATGCGGAACCATCTCGCCGCCGATCTTGGAAAAACGCGATAGCCGATCGGTGATGCGGATGAAACCGTCCTCGTCGATGATGGCGATGTCGCCGGTCACGTACCAGCCATCGCGCATGACGTTGCCGGTGGTTTCAGGGTCGGCCAGATACCCCACCATCCGCCCCGGTCCTTTCAGGAGCAGCAGCCCCTCCGCCCCCTCGGCCAGTTCCTCGTGGGTCTCGGGATCGACCACCTTGGCGGCGACGCCCGGCACCGGATGGCCCACCGTCCCCGGCTTGTGGCCGATCTGGGCCCCGCCCGCCTGCGACACATTGGGCACGTTCACCGAAACCACCGGCCCCATCTCGGTCATGCCATAGCCTTCGAGCATGTCGAGGCCGAACTTCTCCTTGAAGGCGGCGGCGAAATCGGGGCGCAGGCGCTCCGCCCCCACCACCACATGCCGGAGCGTCTTGAAATCCTCGGGCGCGCAGGCGCGCTGATAGGCGTGGCAGAAGGTGGGCGTGGAAATGAGGATGGTCGCCCGATGCTGGCTAGCAAGTTTGCCAACGGTCTTGGCGTCCAGCGGATTGGAGAGAAAAATGGCGCCGATCCCGCACACCAAGGGCGTGCAAAGCGTACCGGTGAAGCCGAAGGAATGGAAGAAGGGCAGCACGCCCAGCATGCGATCGTCGGACTGGATCCACAGAATCTGCGCGATCGCCTCCAGATTGGAGACGACATTGTGGTGGGAAAGCATGATGCCCTTGGGCGCGCCGGTCGAACCCGAGGAGAACATGATGGTGCAGAGCCCATCTGGATCGCGGGCACCCTTGGCATAAAGGCGCGCGATCAGGGCGGCGGGCAAGAGCGTCAACCAGGCATAAAGGAGCGCCTTCTCGACCGCGCCGATCGAGGCCAGCACGTCCTCGATATAGACCATGCCGCGAATTTCCTCGATCTTGGCCTTGGCGAGGAATGGCCGCGCGGAAAGGATGGTCTTGATCTCGGCGCGCGCGATGGCGCCGTTCATGGCGTCTTTTCCGATGGTGAAGTTGAGGTTGACCGGCACCTTGCCCGCCAGCATCAGCGCCATGTTGGCGAGCGCGGCCCCGGTCGAGGCCGGGAGCAGCAGCCCGACGCGCTCTTGCGTACCCACGAGCGGAAGCAGGCGGCGTGAGAGAGCGATTGCGCCGGTCAGCGCCTTCCCGAAATCGAGCTTGATCCCCAGCGAATCCGCCATGCAGAAGCGCCACCAGGCGTTCTTGGCGCGGCGGATGAACTTGAGATGCACCAGATCGCCGGATTTGCGCCGGTGGCGGAACGCGTCGCCCCCCATTTCGAGCAGGCGCCGGCGGATTTCCCAGGCGCGGGTATGGGAGGGCAGGCGTTCCCCGAAGGAAATCGTCACCGGATAGAAGAGACGGGTCGGAAATTTCCAGAAGAACTTGCCGTTCTTGAAGCTGAAGATCGAACCCCAGACCTGATCCAGATGCACCGGAATGATGGGGGCCTCCAGGCCATCGACGATGCGCTCGAACCCCTTCTTGAAGGGAAGCAAGTTGCCGGTGCGGCTGATGGCGCCTTCGGCGAAGATGCACACGACATGGCCGGCCTTCAATTCCTCCCGCGCCAGCCGAATCGCGGCGACCGAGCCCCTGATGCCGCCGCCCCCGGTCGGGATCGCATGCATTTTCTTGAGGAACCGGCCCAGGCCCGGGGCCTGGAAGAAGGTCGCATAAACCATGAAGCGGATGAAGCGCTGAATGCAGGCCCCGACCAGCAAGCCGTCGATGAAGGAGAGATGGTTGCACACCAAGAGCGCCGGGCCTTTCAAGGGCACGTTCTCAGGCCCGATGATGCGAATGCGATAGAGGCTGTGGGTCAGGAGCCACAACGTGAAGCGGATGATGAATTCGGGCAGCAGCACCAAGAGATAGACGATAGCCGCGAGCGCGGTCAGGCCGGCGATGACGATGATGGTTCGGGACGAAAGATCGAGTGCCCCACCTGCCAACGCCAGCAGAAGCGATGCCGACAGGATCGCCGCCGTGTTCAGGAGATTGTTGGCGGCCATCAGACGGCCCCTGGCATCGGCCGCGGATTTCTGCTGATAGAGCGCGTTCAGCGGCACCGCGTAGAAGCCGGCGAAGAAACCGATGAAGGCGAGGCAAGTTAGTGCCCCGGCGAGGCCATCCACCCCGGCCATGAAGAAGCTGCCCAGTCCCATACCCACCGCCCCGATGGGCACCAGGCCCAGTTCCACCTTGTGGCCGGAGAGCCGCCCGGCGACGAGCGAGCCCACACCGATGCCGATGGCGGTGATGGCGCTCAACAGGCTGGTGCTGGCCTCGTCGATCGCCAGTTCCTCGCTGGAAAAAATCGGCACCAGGGATTGGAGGAGCGCGCCCAGGAACCAGAAGTAGCTGATGCCGAGCGCGGTCAGCCACAGCCGCCGGTCGCGATAGAGGTCCTTCAACCCCCTTCGCACATCGGAAAAGGGATGCCACGAAAAGGGCGCGCGGCGCGAGGGCGGCGGCGTGCGCCCGATCCCGAAACTCGCGGCCGTGCCGGCGACGGCCAGCGCCAGCGCCACCACGCCGATCCAGATCATGTCGTCGCGGAACGCCTGATAGAGCATGGCGCCCAAGACCGCGCCCAGGATGATCGCCAGGAACGTCGACATTTCGATGAGCGCGTTGCCGCGCGAGAGATCGGCATCCGGCAGCAATTCAGGGACGCAGCCGTATTTGGCCGGACTGAACAAGGCCGCTTGGGCCCCCATCAGAAAGAGAACCAGCAGCATCGCCCACAGCGAACCCGAAAGGAAGGCGGCGATGGCGCCGGCCATGGCCAGGATTTCCATGCTCTTGGTGGCGATCAAGACCGCGCGCTTGGGGAAGCGGTCGGCCAATTGCCCGGCGTAATCGGAGAACAGCAGATAGGGCAGGATGAAGATGAATCCGATCAGCGCCACGTAATTGTCGGCGCCCAGACCCGAGGGGTCGGCGCGGGCGAGGTCGAGGGCGAAGAACGTGATCGCCCATTTGAACAGATTGTCGTTGAGCGCGCCCAGGAACTGGGTCACCAGCATCCAGGCGAACCCGGGGTCCTTGAGCAGCCTGGAATAGGATCGGTCCTGCATCGGACCAGTCGAAAGGCGCCACCCGGCAAAGTCAAGCCAGAAGGATTGCCGGGGGAGAGCTGCGGTGAATTGGGGTCCAGTGAGAACATGGACCCCAATTCAGTTAAACAATCGCACTCTGACCCCAATTCATTAGATCGCCTTGTCCTTGATGATCTGGCGCACGAGATCGGCGTTTGCGCGCGCCGGTACGCTCATCGGGTAGATCACGAGCACGCGCTCGAAGGCATCGAGTGCGGCTTCCTCGCGCTCCAATTGCAGGTTCACCAGGCCGAGCCCGGCGAGCGCGCCGAAATGCCGGGGCTCCAGTAGCAACGTGCGTTCGATGCTGCTCAGCGAGGATCGATAATTGCCCATCAGATACTCGACGGTCGCGAGCTTGTTCCAACCTTCGGCGAAATCGGGCGCATCGCGGGTCATGTTCAAGAACACGGCAAGTGCCGTGCGATAATCGCCAACCGCCAGGGCTTGGCTGCCGAATTCGAAGGCCTTGTCCCTTCCGTCGTCTCCGGTTTGACCCCAGGCCAGCCAGATTTCCGATTCCACCTCGCGCGCTGCATTGGCATCGGGCGCCGAAGCCAAGTTCCGAAACAGATCGCCCAGGCGCGGGTCCTTCTGGTCGGCGAATGCCGCCGGCGCCAGCACAAGCGCCAAGGCAAGAAACCATCGCGAGAGATTCGAGGGCATCGGGAATTGATAGCACCGGCGCGGGCGCATGGCGAGCGGGTCCTATTACTTTTCCAGCGCCACCGGCCTTGGCCCGCCGGTCGCCCAATCGAGGAGTTCGACCAAATGCAGGATGGGCGCCTTCAGCACCGGCGCCAATTGGCGCATGCAACCGATATTGCCGGTGGCCACCGCGTCGCAACCCAGGCCGTTGATGTGGCCGGCCTTGCGGTCGCGCAAACTTCGCGACAGATCTGGCTGCAGCATGTTGTAGGTGCCGGCCGACCCGCAGCACAGATGCCCCTCGGGCACGGCCATGACGGAAAATCCCGCCTGTTCCAGCAATCGGATCGGCGGGTCCAACAAACCCTGCCCGTGTTGCAGCGAACAGGCGGCGTGATAGGCGATGCGCGGCCGAGGCGTTGCTTCCGGGAGGACCGGGAGTCGCCCCAGGAACTTCCCGGGGCGCGCCAGATATTCGGCGATGTCGCAGGCGAGCGAGGAGACCTTGGCGGCCGGGTCGCGCCATTCGGGATCGGAGCGGAACAAATAGCCGTAATCCTTGATCGTGGTGCCGCAGCCTGACGCGGTGATGACGATCGCATCGAGGCCGCGCCTCTCGATCTCACTCATCCAGGCGGCAATCGAAGCCTTGGCCTTGGCGTGGGAATCCCCCGTCAGGCCCATGTGGTGTGTAAGCGCCCCACAGCATCCCAGGCCCTCGGGGATCGCGACCTCGATCCCCAACCGGTTCAAGAGCCGGATCGCGGCCTGGTTGATCCCGGGATCGAGCACCTGCTGGGCGCAGCCCGGCAGCAGCCCCACGCGGCCGCGGGCCACGCCCTCGGCCAGGAAGGTTCCCGGACCATCGGTCGGCGCGCGGGGCGGCAAGCTGGCGGGTGCCAGATCAAGCATTGCCTGTGCTTGCCTAGGCAGAAGCGCGCGCAAGCCCAAGAGCCTGACTAGGCGCGCGCCCAGGATCGACAACCGGAACAGGAACGGATTGGGCAGCAATACGGACAGGTGCCAGCGCAGCGCGCGGTCCACCAGGGGCCGGGAGTAAGTCTCGGCCACCCGGGCGCGGCCGATATCGACGAGGTGCATGTAATCGACGCCGGATGGGCATGTGGTCATGCAGGACAGACACGACAGACAGCGATCCAGATGCAGGGCCTCGACGTGGCCGGCCGGGCGATCGGCCTCCAGCATCTCCTTGATCAGATAGATGCGCCCGCGCGGCGAATCCAGTTCGTCGCCGAGCAACACATAGGTGGGGCAGGTCGCGGTGCAAAAGCCGCAATGGACGCAGGCGCGTAAAATCTTGTCGGCTTCGGCAAGATCGGGATTGGCAAGCTGCGCCAGCGAGAAATGGGTCTGCATGCGCCTACCAGTCGCGATAAAGACGACCCGGGTTGAGCAATCCATGCGGGTCGAAGGAATGCTTCACCCGGCGCAAGAGATCGCCCGATCCGGGCTCGATGGGCATCGGATCGATCGCGGCGCGCAAGGCGGCCGGGCCACGCAGCAGTGTGGCGTGGCCACGGCCGGGGGCGATGGCGCCCCGCACAAGGCTCGCCGAATCCCCATTCGTGTCGGGCACGGAAAGCCAGATCAGGCCGCCGCCCCAATCCATCAGCCATTCCGCTTGCGGGAAAGCATCCAGGACTTTCGCCACGACCGTTTCGCCATCCGAGGGCGGCACGGAGAGGCGCCAGATCTGGCGAGCATTGTCGGGCAAGAGGGCGCTTACGTCGCGGATCGCGGCCCAAAGCAGACGCGAATTCATGCTGTGCAATTCCTCACCGGCGGTGATTCCGCTCGCCCGCAGCGAAGAACAACGCGCCTCGACCGAGGCCCCGGTGCCGCTCATCCGGCAGGCAACCAGGAACGGCCCAAGGCCCAAGAGGCGATCGATCGCGATCCGCGCTTGCGGAGCCGCTGGCAGGATCGCCGCGCCGTCCATTTCGAATTCGCCCAACAACGCCTGGACCAGGAATCGATGTGCGCCCCCTAGCGTATCGAACCCGAAGAGCGCGGTGCGTTGCTTCTCCGGCGCCGGCAGGACCTTGACCGTGACCTCGGTCAGGATCGCGAGCGTTCCGAAGGATCCGGCCATCAGCTTCGAGAGGTCGTAGCCGGTGACGTTCTTCACCACTCGGCCCCCGGATTTGAATTCCTGACCTAAGCCGTTCACCGCCTTAAAGCCGAGAAAATGATCGCGCGCGGCCCCGGCCTTGGGCCGGCTGGGCCCCGAGAGATTGCAGGCAAGAACGCCGCCCAGCGTTCCGGCACCCTTGGCCCCACCCCAAAGAGGCGCCAAATCCGGGGGCTCGAAGGCCAGATGCTGGCGGCGCTCCGCAAGCGCCGCCTCTATCTCGGCGATCGGCGTGCCGGCAAGCGCGGTCAAGACCAATTCGTCCGGTTCATAGGCGATGATGCCGCTCGATCGGCGAAGCGAGACACGCACATCGCCCGCGACCGGCCGGCCCCAATCGCGCTTGCTGCCTTGGCCCTCGATGGCAAGCAGGTGTTTTTCCGCGAGCGCGCCCTGGATGGCGTCCAGCACCTGGAACGGCGATTCGGGGAAGAGCTCCATCACGAGTGTTCAGAACCTCGGCAGATCGGGATGGGGCATTTTTCCACCCGAGATGTGCACCGCGCCCATTTCGGCGCAACGATGCAGGGTTGGAAACACCTTGCCGGGGTTGAGAAGCGAATCCGGATCGAAGGCGCATTTCAGGCGCTGCTGCTGCAAGAGATCGATGGCATTGAACATATGGCCCATGAGATCGCGCTTTTCCACGCCCACCCCGTGTTCGCCGGTCAAGACCCCGCCCACTTCGACGCAAAGCCGGAGGATGTCGGCGCCGAATTCCTCGGCGCGCTCGAGTTCGCCCGGCTTGTTGGCGTCATACATGATCAGCGGGTGCAGATTGCCGTCGCCGGCATGGAACACGTTGGCCACCAACAATCCGTATCGCGCCGACATCTGGCGCATGCGCGCGAGCACATTCGGCAATTGGCGGCGCGGAATGGTGCCATCCATGCAATAATAATCTGGCGAGATCCGGCCGATCGCGGGGAACGCGGCCTTGCGCCCGGCCCAGAAGGCGAGGCGTTCCTGTTCGTCGCGGCTGACGCGGAGCGATGTCGCGCGCTTCCCCTCGGCGATCGCGCGAACGCGGGCCATCGAATCATCGATTTCCGCCGGCACGCCGTCCAGCTCCACGATCAACAACGCCTCGCAATCCAGCGGATAACCGGCATGGACGAAAGCCTCGACCGCGTGAACGGCCGGGCGATCCATCATCTCCATGCCCGCCGGAATGATGCCGGCGGCGATGATCGCCGCCACCGCCTCGCCCGCATCCTCGCCGGCGGCAAATCCGGCGAGAAGGGCGCGCGCGCCGGCTGGGCGCTTCAAAAGCCGGACCGTGACCTCGGTCACGACGGCCAGAAGCCCTTCCGAACCGGTGAGCACGCCCATCAAATCATAGCCGGCGGCATCGAGATGCCTTCCACCCAGGCGCAGACACGTGCCATCCAGCAGCGCGATTTCGAGGCCCAGCAGGTTGTTTCCGGTCATGCCGTATTTCAAGCAATGCACGCCCCCGGAATTCTCCGCGACATTGCCCCCGATGGTGCAGGCGATCTGGCTGGAGGGGTCGGGCGCGTAATAGAAGCCGCGATGCGCGACCGCATGGCTGATCGCCAGATTGGTGACGCCGGGCTCGACGATCGCGCAGCGATTGTCGAAATCGAGCTCCAGGATGCGGTTCAGCTTGCCGGTGCCGAGCAGGATGCCATCGGCAAGCGGCAGCGCGCCCCCGGAAAGCGAGGTGCCGGCGCCGCGAGGAACCACGCGGAGGCCATGATCCTGGCAATAGCTGAGCACGGAAGCGATGCCGCGCGAATCCCCTGGCAGCGCCACCAGCAGCGGCGGCTGGCGATAGGCGGTCAGCCCATCGGATTCATAGACCTTGAGTGCCGACGGCGCCTCGATCACGTTGCCGGCGCCGATCAATCGCCGGAGATCATCGGCGATTTCGCCGCGTCGATCGAGCGCGCGCGCATCCGGTTCCGGCATCGCCAGCATGATCTCGGTCCTCGATCACCCCGAGCGGCGTCCGAGCTGTTTGGATCACCCCCTCACCCTGCCCTTTCCGCCCAGGAATGCGGCGGAGAGGGATGCCTCGGGTTGGGCACCGGCGGTAAGCCGCGCGCCTTACCCGGTCGAACCGCATCGCGGTTCGACGGGCGAGGGGGCGATCCGATCCGATCGGATCACGCTCCAGCAGGACAGCATAGCGGTGTTGGAAGCCGGCCCAAAACAAAACCGCGCCCAGGATGGCGCGGTTCGGAACCAAGGCAGTCTTTTGGGCGCGCCCAAGGCCGGTCCGAGGACCTGATCTTCCTAGGCGCTTCGTCAACCCTGGCGCGCCTTGAAGCGCGGATGGGTCTTGTTGATTACGTAGACCCGACCCTTGCGCCTGACGATTCGGCAATCCTTGTGCCGGGTCTTCGCCGTTTTCAGCGAATTGACTACTTTCATGGTCCGGTCCTGGAAAATCGGGTTGAGCGGCCGGGACCATAGTAAAGCGTCAAATCCCTGTCAACCCCGCGATTGTTCGGCTAATCCATTGAATTGACAAACAAATCAAGACCAGTCGGACATCATCTTGGAGGCCCCGAGCTTGATCCCGTAGAAGCGGCGCACCTTCAGGACGCCCTGGTCGATGGCGGCGATTCGCCTGGCCCATGATTCGACCTCGGCGATCATCGCCTCGGGTAGCGCCCGGGCAGTGGCGATCGTGACCGGCTCAATCGGGACGGCGGTCAGGCTTGCCATCGCCATGGCACGGTACCGTTCGGTGATGTCCTCGCTCACCCGGAGGTCCACGTTCAGTTCCTTGAACCGCTTTTCGTATTCACCATGCGACCAGAGCGCCGGGGTCTCCCTGCCGAAAGCCGCGAGCAGCGCCGGATGGTCGCCCGCGACATCGCCGCCCAGCGTGAATTCGGTGATCATGATCTGGCCGCGCGTCTTCAGGGCGTTTTCCAGGCGCGAGATCAGGATTTCGCGCTGCTCGAATTCGTGCAGTGCCTCGATGCTGAGAATGCAGTCGAACCCGCCCGGACGAGAGACGAATTCCTCGGCCTTGTAGGCGTTGATTTCGGCCTTCCGCTCAAGCCCCGCGCGTTTGGATAGCTCTTTCCCGGCGTGCGCCAGGGCTGCATCGCGTTCAACGCCTGTCAGCCAGACGTCGAATACCCTGCTGATCGACCTAGTGCCGCCGCCCATGCCACAGCCAAAATCCAGCACCGACATGGTATTGTTTAGGGCAAAGGGTTTGACCAGTTCCAGGATGAATTCCTCGCCGCCAGGGCGATGGAAGCCCTCGCCCCAGATCGCCTGCTTGGCCTTGAGGGCGGCATTCTCCCATTCCTCCAGTTTGACAGCCGGCAACGGCTTTTCCGGAGCCTGCGTGGCCAAATCGGGCGGGGGTCGCCGCGCCGGTGGTCGCGCCAAGTCGACGCCGTTCCACCACGCCTTTAGCCGTTCGCCAAAGCGTGGCGATGGGGCATTGTCCGAGGCGCCCATTGCGGCCGAATGCATCGACGACCTTCCGGTCTGCAATTGAGAATTCGGCCTCACACGTCACATGTGCGGTCCGATCCAGCGAATGTATCGCAAAAACCATTAATATTTTGTTATTGCGGCTCATTCGAGGCCCACGTACAACCACTCAACATCATGCAATTACTTGAAAATTTGAAACATTCGTCGAACGGGCCGGATCTGTTGCATCACTTGGCGCGGACCACCCGCCTAGCCGCTCCCGTCATGCTCAACCGTGCGGGACTCACGTTGATGCTGTTCGTCGACCTGGCCATCGTGGGCCATGTGGCGACCCTGGAACAGGCGCGTTTCGGCGCGGCGCTCATTCCGGTCATGTTGTTGCAGGTCATCGCGGTCGGCCTCTTGATCGGAATCATCGTCCTCACTGCCCAGGCCGACGGCGCCGGCCAGCATCGGCAATGCGGGCAAATCTGGCGCCTCGGCCTGATCGTGGCGATCGCGATCGGGCTGGTGCAGGCAAGCGTGCTCAGCCTGGGTTCGCCCATCCTCGTCCTCGTGCTGGATCAACCACCGGAATTGGCCCAGGCGGCGGGACCAGTGCTCGCGATCCTGGGCTGGGGCATGCCCGGCCTGCTGGCCTTCGCCGCCTGCGCCCATTTCCTGGAGGGTCTCAACCGGCCGAACGCGCCCTTGGTGGTCATGCTGCTGGGCAATGTACTGAACGCGATCCTGGCCTATGGTCTGGCCTTTGGTGGTATGGGTTTGGAAGCTCAGGGGGCCGTCGGCGTGGCCATCGCCACCACCCTCACCCGCTTGGCCATGGGCGCCGCCGGCATCCTCATCGTGCTCGGATCGCGAGATGCCGAAGCTCACGGGATTTCGCTGGATTTTTCCGAGGGCCTCGCGGGCCTCGGCGGATTGCTGCGCCTCGGTCTGCCGCTCGCGGCGGCGATCGGCATGGAAACGCTGTGCTTTTCCGCGATCATCAACATGGGCAGCTGGATCGGGGAAAGCGCGATCGCGACCATGTCGGCGGCGATAAATTTCACCTCCCTTCTTTACATGCTGACCACCGGCCTGGCGACGGCCGCTTCGGTCCGCGTCGCCAACGCCGTCAGTCGCGACGATTGGCCAAACGCCGCCCGGGCCGGTTGGGTAGCGGCCGGAATGATCGCCTTGGTCATGGGCCTTGCGGGTGTGCTCACCGCCTACTTCGCCGGCGAGATCGCCGCGATCTACACCAGGGATCAGGCGGTGCATGCGATGCTGGCGCCGCTCTTGGCCGGGGTAATCAGCGCGCTGTTGGTGGCTGACGGGCTGCAAGGCGTGCTGATGGGTGCCTTGCGAGGCTGCGCCGACACGCTTTGGCCTTGTGTCATTTACGGTGTCAGTTTCTGGGTGTTTGGGGTGCCCATCGCATATTGGTGGGGGTATCGAAGGGAAGAAGGACCCCAGGGATTGTCAATCGCGCTGTTGATCGCCTTGACCATCGCCATGATCGCGCTGGGATGGAGATTCTACACCCTTATGCGGCGGGCAAAGGTTTGTTAACGTAGCGCCGGCACACTCGCCAATGTCGGTAATCGCGATGGGTACGGCCATGGCCAAGAACGGGCAGGACGACCTCCTCACCGGAGCAACGGAAAAGCCGGGCGGTTCCCCCGAGGATCGACGGGCGCATCGGCGCTATGCCGTCGATCTGCCGATCGATGTTACGCTGAATGGGCAAGTCGTCTCCTGCCGGCTGGTGGACATCTCCGCCGGCGGCGCGCTGGTCAGAACGGAGCGTCGCGTCGAAGTCGGCGACAAAGTGGCGATCGACCTGCCCAATGAGGGCACGATCATCGGCACGGTGGTGCGCTTGACGCCTTCGCATATCGCGGTTTCCTTCCCCGGGCTGGTGGTGGTCAGCAGATTCCTTCCGGAGCGACCCGCGTAGCACCACATTGTGGCCGCCAAGACTGGCGACCGGCCCTACCATATAGTCCGCCCCCACTTGCGAATGCGCGAGGCCGTCGCTGAAAGCCTCCGCTCATTCCTCGCCTTGGGAGTCTTCGACAACATGCAGGATATGGAAGCCGGCGTTCGACGGTCGAACGTCGATGCGATGCCGCGGCGCAAAAGGGACTTGTTCGCGGCATCGACCTTGCTCCGGGACTATTTCGGCGATGGCTTCCACCACGTCTTAACCGCGGTCAAACGCCCCGAACAAGACCGGTTTTTCTCGCGCGTGACCCAACTGGACCACGATTGGTGTTCGCGGAACGCGCAAGAATCGATCTCTTGTAGCGACTTGCCGCAAAGCTGGCGTCCGTGGTAAGAAGCCTTCTTGGCGTCTCGTCGTTCAAAATGAGGTTGGTTCCCGATTGATGCTCGATCTGTTCAGAAGTAAGAAGACGCTGCCGATCGCCGTCGGCGCCCGCTATAGCAGCGGCGAGACGCCGTCGATCGTTTGGGAGGTGGCTTCGCTGTTCCTTGGCATCGACGGGACGCCCTACGCGCAGATCATTCATGTCGCCGATGCTACGAGGCGCAAGACCCTGGCGCAGAGCGTCCTGGAACAAGGTTCGCAATTCCACCGCTTGTGAGTCCGGCCATCGATCGGTCACGGGAAGTAGCTCGGGTGCCGAAGCCGCGCGCCCGCATCGATGCCCAGATGCCGCGCCAGCCCGCCCCGGATCTCCAGAACAGCGATCACCGGAACCAGGGAAGGGATCGGCGTTCGCGACAAGGGCTGAGCGTTTTCCACGATCAAGACAATTGTGCCGTCCTCGGCGATGAAAAGCATGTCGAGCGGCAGATACGTGTTTTCCATCCAGAAGGAAACCGGGCGGGGCGAAGGATAGAGAAACAGCATCCCCTCGCCTTCCGAGAGCGATCGGCGAAACATCAGGCCCCGCGCCCGCTCGGTCTCGTCGTCGGCGATCTCGACCGCGAAGCGATGCTGGGCGCCGTCAATTTCGATCAGCAAGGTCTCGCGGATGATTTCGGCGGCAGCGGTCGAACCCGACGGCGCCAGCAAGAGGGCGATGCATGCCAAGACGCCTAGAAAGGACTTCAACGCTTGACAGACGAGGCCGTCTTGTTGCGATGCTTCGGCGCGCGGGGGGCGAGGCCCTCGGCATGAAGGAGAATGGTTCATGGACTTGACCGGTGAATTCCGCATCGAGGCACCGCGCGAATTGGTCTGGAAGGCCCTCAACGATGCCGACATCCTGAAGGCCTCCATCGCCGGTTGCGAGGAACTGGTCAAGACCTCGGAGACCGAATTCAGCGCCAGGGTCACGGCAAGAATCGGCCCCGTCAAGGCCGGGTTTGGCGGCAAGGTGACGCTCGGGGATCTCGACCCGCCCAATGGCTATACTATTTCCGGCGAAGGCTCGGGGGGTGCCGCCGGTTTCGCCAAGGGCGGCGCCAAGGTGCGCCTGGAGCCAGTCGAGGGCGGCGCCACGCTCCTCAAATACCAGGTCGATGCCCAGATCGGCGGCAAATTGGCGCAGATCGGATCGCGGCTGATCGAGGGCGCGGCCAAGAAAATGGCCGACGATTTCTTCGCCGCCTTCGCCGCGCAAGTGGGTGCGCAAGCGGCCGCGACCGGGCAAGCACCGGCCGCTCCCGCCGCCCCGGCGGCGCCGGCGGCAAAGGTGGCGCCGGGAAAGCCGGCCGGCTTGCCGCCGGTCGTGTGGATCGGCGCCCTGGTGGTCATTGTCGCGGCGATTCTGGTCTATGTGGCGTTTCGCTGAGTGATGGGAAGCGCGGGGCCGGTTTAACCCGCTACCACGAAGTCCCTCGCGGCTTGACACGGCGAATTTTCGGACGATTAATCTGGTCGTCAAAGACAATGAGGCTGGAGAGCCGGCCCGCATCCTGGGGTAGCCTTCGTCGCTGCTCTCGATAAAGGGGAGGAAACGATGCCGACCGTGGAAATGACGGTGAACGGCAAGCGCGTATCGGCGGAAGTCGAGGCGCGAACCTTGCTCGTTCAGTTCCTGCGCGAAAAACAGAGCCTGACCGGGACCCACGTCGGTTGCGACACCAGCCAATGCGGTGCCTGCGTCGTGCATCTGGATGGCGCGGCAGTGAAGTCGTGCACCGTGCTGGCGCTCCAGGCCAACGGCGCCAGCGTCACCACCATCGAGGGGCTGGCCCAGGGCGACAAGATGCACCCGATGCAAGAGGCCTTCCGCGACAATCACGGCTTGCAATGTGGGTTCTGCACGCCAGGCATGGTGATGACCGCGATCGATCTGGTGAAAAACATTCCCGATCCGTCGGAGGAGCAAATCCGCCACGGGCTGGAGGGAAACATCTGCCGCTGCACCGGCTATCACAATATCGTCAAGGCCGTGCGGGCCGGCGCGCAAGCAATGAGGGGGTGAGGCCATGTCAGCCACTGGAATCGGCGCTTCGGTGAAGCGCAAGGAGGACTTCCGTTTCCTGACCGGACGCGGAACCTACACCGACGATTTGAACCGCCACGGGCAGACCCATGCCTACATCCTGCGCTCGCCCCACGCACACGCGGAGATCGTGAAGATCGATGCCGTGAAGGCCGCGGCCGCGCCCGGCGTGGTCGCCGTCTATACCGGCGCCGATTACGACAAGGGCGGATTGCCCTGTGGCTGGCAGGTTCATTCCAAGGACGGTTCGCCGATGGTCGAACCGCCGCATCCGCCGCTATGCAAGGATCGCGTGCGCCATGTCGGCGATCAGGTCGCGCTGGTGGTGGCGGAGACCTATGCCCAGGCCAAGGACGCGGCCGAAAAGATCGACGTCACCTACAAGGAATTGAAGCCGGTCGTCGGCATCGCCGAGGCCGGGAAGGCGGGCGCCGGCCAGGTCTGGGAGCAGGCCAAGAACAATGTCTGCTATGATTGGCATCTTGGCGACAAGGCGGCGGTCGATGCGGCCTTCGCCAAGGCCCACCACGTGACCAAGATCGATCTCGTGAACCAGCGCCTGATCCCAAACGCCATGGAACCGCGCGCGGCAATCGGCGATTACGACCGGGCGACGGGCGAATACACGCTCTACACCACCAGCCAGAACCCGCACGTCATTCGCCTGCTGATGGGCGCCTTCGTGCTGCAGATTCCGGAGCACAAGCTCAGGGTCGTCGCTCCGGACGTGGGCGGGGGCTTCGGCTCCAAGATCTTCCATTACGCGGAAGAGGCGCTGCTCACCTGGGCCGCGGGCAAGCTCGCGCGCCCGATCAAGTGGACGGCGGAGCGCAGCGAATCCTTCATGACCGACGCGCATGGGCGCGACCATGTGAGCCATGCCGAACTGGCGATGGACAAGGACGGGAAATTCCTAGCGCTCAGGGTCAGTACGCTTGCCAATATGGGCGCCTATCTCTCGACCTTCGCGCCTTGCGTGCCCACCTATCTCTACGGGACGCTCCTGGCCGGCGTTTACACCACGCCCGCCATCTACGTCGAGGTGAAGGCGATTTTCACCAACACCGCGCCGGTCGATGCCTATCGCGGCGCCGGGCGGCCCGAAGCCACGTTCCTGCTGGAGCGCCTGGTCGAAAAGGCGGCGCGCGAGATGAAAATGGATCGCGTCGAAATCAGGCGCAAGAACTTCATCCCGACCAACGCCTTCCCCTATCAGACGCCGGTCGCCCTGCAATACGACAGCGGCGATTATCATTCGACCCTGGACATGGCGCTGAAGGAATCGGATTGGGCGGGCTTCGAGGCCCGCCGGGCCGAAGCCCTCAAGCGCGGCAAGCGCCGCGGCATCGGCATCTCGACCTATGTCGAGGCCTGCGGGATCGCGCCCTCAGCGGTCGTGGGTTCCTTGGGTGCGCGCGCCGGTCTCTACGAGGCGGGCGCGATCAGGGTGCATCCGACCGGCTCGGTCACGGTCTTCACCGGAACCCACAGCCACGGCCAGGGGCACGAGACGACCTTCGCGCAACTCGTTTCCGATCAACTCGGCATTCCGATCGAGAATATCGATGTGGTTCATGGCGACACCAACAAGATCCCGTTCGGCATGGGCACCTATGGCTCGCGCTCGCTGGCGGTCGGGGGATCGGCTCTGGTCAAGGCGATGGACAAGATCGTCGCCAAGGCCAAGCGGATCGCCGCGCATCTGATGGAGGCCTCGGTCGCCGACGTCGAATTCAAGAACGGAACCTTCACGGTGGCCGGCACCGACAAGTCCAAGACCTTCGGCGAAGTGGCCTTGACCGCGTATGTGCCGCACAATTACCCGATCACCGAACTGGAGCCGGGGCTGGAGGAAAACGCGTTCTACGACCCGTTGAACTTCACCTATCCCGGCGGCTGCCACATCTGCGAGGTCGAGATCGATCCCGAGACCGGCGCGGTGCAAGTGGTGAATTTCACCGCGATGGACGACGTGGGGCGGGTGATCAACCCGATGATCGTCGAGGGCCAGGTGCATGGCGGGGTCGCCCAGGGGATCGGCCAGGCGCTGTTGGAGGGATGCAACTATGATGGCACCGGCCAGCTCTTGACCGGTTCCTACATGGATTATTGCATGCCGAGGGCCGACGATCTGCCGAACTTCAAGGTGGGTACGCATGCGACCATGTGCACGCACAACCCGCTTGGCTCCAAGGGCGTGGGCGAAGTGGGGGCGATCGGCTCGACACCCGCGGTGATCAACGCGGTGCTCGATGCACTCGCACCCTTGGGCGTCCAGGACATCGCGATGCCGGCCACGTCGCTGCGCGTGTGGCAGGCGATCCAGGCCGCGTCGCGCAAAGCGGCGGAATAGAGCGAGGGAGACACACATGCGGAACTTCAATTATCATCGCCCCGCCTCGATCGCCGACGCGGCGCAGGTGCTGGGAAGGGCCAGCGAGGCCAAGCTCTTGGCCGGCGGACACACGCTTCTGAACGCCATGCGGCTGCGCCTGGCGGCACCCAGCGATCTCGTCGATCTCGGCGGGATCGCGGAGTTGCGCGCGATCAAGGCGGAAGTCGGCGGCATCACCATCGGGGCGACCGCCCGCCATGCCGAGGTCGCGCGTTCGACCGATGTGCGAAAAACAATCCCGGCGCTCGCGGCGCTGGCCGAGGGGATCGGCGATGCGGCGGTGCGCAATCGCGGCACCATCGGCGGGTCGCTCGCCAACAGCGATCCGGCGGCCGATTATCCGGCGGCGGTCCTTGGCCTGGGCGCCACCATTCGCACCAACAAGCGCGAAATCAAGGCCGACGACTTCTTCAAGGGCATGTTCGAAACTGCATTGCAGGATGGGGAGATCATCACCGCCATCCATTTCCCCAAACCCGACAAGGCCGGCTACGGCAAGTTCCCCAACCCGGCCTCGCGCTATGCCATCGTTGGCGTGTTCGTGGCCAAGACCGGCAGCAACGTGCGGGTGGCGGTGACCGGCGCCGGTCCTTGCGCCTATCGATCGAAGGAACTGGAGCAGGCGCTCTCGGCCAATTTCAGCGCCGACGCCGCCAAGGGCGTCAAAGTCTCGGCCAGTGGGTTGAGCAACGACATGCATGCGACGCCGGAATACCGGGCGCATCTGGTTTCGATCATGGCCGCGCGCGCGGTGGCGTCGGCCGGCTGACGCGGCCTTCGAGCCAAGGAGAACGTCGGGGCGGCCCTAAGTGCCGCCCCCATTTCTTGAGCTACTATTCGGGTTTAATTGGGGTCAGAGTGATGGACTGCACCCCTGTTGTGAGACAGAGAAATCAGGGACAGGTTGCACCAAACGCCGACTTGGGCTGCCGCGCGGCAGCCCAAGACGTTTGCAAGTTTGCCTCGAACTCGGCCGGCGGTCGATAGGCGAGTGCCGAGTGTAGTCGCTGGCGATTGTAGACCTCGTCGATGAAGGCGCCGATCGCCTGGCGTGCCTGGTCGGCGTCGCGATAGGCGCGACCGTCGACTTCCTCCTGCTTCAGTGTCTTCATGAAGCTCTCCGCCTTGGCATTGTCGTAGGGGTTGCCGACCCGGCTCATGCTGGGTCGGATATCGTGCGTCTCCA
>CAZIUB010000017.1:0-17592 GCA_964542425.1 uncultured Rhodospirillaceae bacterium
GCCGACTGGCGCGGATCCTCCAGCCGGGCAAAGTGCGCCAAAAACCCGATCTCATCACGATCATCTTCAGACATCCAAGCCTCCACAAATGGGAGACCCCTATTACCCCCGTCGATTCCAGCGATTCAAGCGATTGCCCTACCAATCCGGGCCTTTGGGCTTGCACGCCGGGGGCAACCGGTCTAGGAAGACGGCGCTTGAAACCGCATGCGGGCTTGCGCGCTGGCGGGGAGAAATCCCGTCGGCGACGCTCCGGTGCCGGAACACCGGCCACTCGTCCGCAGAGGCATAACCGGAAAAGGATCGATATCCATGGCGTTGCCAGCCTTCACCATGCGCCAGTTGCTTGAAGCGGGCGCTCATTTCGGCCACCACACGCGGCGCTGGAATCCAAAGATGGCGCCCTATCTGTTTGGCATCCGTAACGGAATTCACATCATCGATCTCGAGCACACGGTGCCGATGCTCGACCAGGCCATCCGCGCGGTGCGCGACGTGGCGGCGGCGGGCGGGCGTGTGCTTTTCGTCGGCACCAAGCGTGCCGCCTCGGACAAGGTCGCGGAAGCGGCCAAGCGCTGCGGCCAGTATTACGTCAACCACCGCTGGCTGGGCGGAATGTTGACCAACTGGAAGACGATTTCCCATTCGATCAAGCGACTGCGGGAACTCGATGAGAAGTTGGCCGGCAACACCATCGGGTTGACCAAGAAGGAAATGTTGATGCTGACCCGCGACCGCGACAAGCTTGAGCGCGCGCTGGGTGGCATTAAGGACATGGGCGGCCAGCCTGACATCCTGGTGATCATCGATACCTTGAAGGAGCAGATCGCCATCCAAGAGGCGCGGGTTCTGAAGGTACCGGTGGTCGCGGTGTGCGACAGCAACTCCGATCCAGCCGGCATCACCTATCCGGTCCCGGGCAACGATGATGCGACGCGGGCGATCGCGCTCTATTGCGATCTGTTCGCCGCCGCTGTGCTCGACGGATTGCAGCAGGAGGCTATCAGTTCCGGCAAGGACATCGGCGAGGCCGAGGAAATGCCAGCCGAAGCGCTGCCGCCTGCGACGCCGGCCGAGCCCAGCGTGGAAGGGATTGCCTCGGCGTAATGCCGGCGCGGGCGCCCGACAGGCCCGGAGACAAGGAACAGTTTCGGAAAGGATTTGGACATGGCCGAAATCACGGCGGTGCTGGTCAAGGAATTGCGCGTAATTTCCGGTGCCGGCATGATGGATTGCAAGAAGGCCCTGACCGAGACCGGGGGTGATTTGGAGCAGGCGAGCGATTGGCTGCGCAGGAAGGGCCTGGCGGCGGCCGCGAAGAAGGCCGGAAGGGTGGCGGCCGAGGGCCTGGTTGGCGTCGCCGCGGAGGGCAAGATCGGGGCCCTGGTCGAACTCAATTCCGAGACCGATTTCGTGGCCAGGAACGAACAATTTCAGGCCCTGGTCGCCGCGGCCACCAAGCTGGCGCTGGAGGCCGGAGACATCGAATCGTTAAAGGCCCGGAAGATTCCCAGCGATGGCCAAAGCGTCGCCGAAAAACTGACGCAATTGGTGGCCAAGATCGGTGAGAACATGAATTTGCGCCGGATGGCCAGGATGTCGGTCGGCGAGGGATTGGTCGCCAGCTACATGCACAATCAGGCCGCGCCGGGCCTGGGCAAGATCGGCGTTCTGGTTGGGCTCGAATCGGCGGGAAACAAGGAAAAGCTGGCCGCCCTGGGTAAGCAAATCGCGATGCACGTGGCGGCGGCCAATCCCCAGGCCCTGACCATCGACCAGGTCGATCCCCGGGTGCTGGAGCGCGAACGCGCGGTGCTGACCGAACAGGCCTCGGTTACCGGTAAGCCGGCGGAAATCATCGCCAAGATGGTCGAAGGTCGGCTTCGGAAGTATTATGAGGACGTGGTGCTGCTGGAACAGCCTTATGTCATCGACAACGGTGAAAGTCGGGTGAAGCAGGTTCTGGAGAGAGCGGCCAAGGAAATCGGCGCGCCCGTCAGGATCGCGGGCTTCGTGCGCATGGCGCTGGGCGAGGGCATCGAGCGCGAACAGAAGGATTTCGCCGCCGAAGTCGCGGCGCAGCTCGCCGGCTGATCGAGCGGGGCCGCCAATGGCTGGCGTTGGGAAGAAGGGCGTCACGATGTCGGAGCCAGACAAGAAGCCGCTCTATCGACGGGTATTGTTGAAGATCTCTGGCGAGGCCCTGATGGGTGCCAGGGAGTTCGGTCTTGAACCGGCGACCGTTTCGCGCGTGGCCGAGGAGGTCAAGCGGGTCCACGAATTGGGTGTCGAGTGCTGCCTGGTCATCGGCGGGGGTAATATTTTTCGTGGCATCGCCGGGGCATCGCAAGGGATGCAGCGCGCTTCGGCCGATTACATGGGTATGCTGGCGACCATCATGAATGCGCTGGCCATGCAGAATGCCCTCGAACAGCTGGGCGTGGATACCCGCGTTCAATCCGCGATCTCCATGCAATCCATTTGCGAGCCCTATATCCCCCGGCGCGCGATGCGGCACTTAGAGAAGCGCCGCGTGGTGATCTTCGCGGCGGGCACCGGAAACCCGTATTTCACCACCGACACCGCCGCCGCGCTCCGGGCCTCTGAAATGGGCTGCCAGGTCCTGCTCAAGGGCACCAAGGTCGACGGCGTCTACAGCGCCGATCCCAAGCTCCATCCCGACGCCGAGCGTTTTACCCATATGACCCATCACGACGTGTTGTCGCGCGATCTTAAGGTGATGGACGCAGCCGCCATTTCGCTCGCCCGGGAAAACGGCATCCCGATCATTGTGTTCTCGATCCACAAGCCCGGAAACTTCGCCCAGGTGATGCTGGGCGGGGGCAAGCATACGATCATCGGCGACATGCCGATCCGGGCGGCCAGCTAGACCCATGACGACAAACGGGGGAAAAGCATGATCGATGCGAGATTGGGCGAGTTCGGGCGGCGAATGGACGGCGCGCTCGAGGCGCTGCGCAAGGAATTCGCCGGGCTCAGGACCGGGCGCGCCTCGGCGCATCTTCTCGACCAGGTGCATGTGAGCGCCTATGGCAGTTCCATGCCGTTGAACCAATTGGGCACGGTGAGCGTGCCGGAGCCGCGCATGATCACGGTCCAAGTCTGGGATCGATCGCAGGTGGGCGCGGTGGAAAAGGCCATCCGCGATTCCGGCCTCGGGCTCAACCCGGGCAGCGAAGGGCAATTGGTCCGGGTGCCGATTCCGGAATTGAGCCAGGAGCGGCGGGTCGAGCTCAGCAAGATCGCGCACAAATACGCCGAACAGGGAAGGGTAGCGGTGCGCAATGTGCGGCGCGACGCCATGGATCTTCTCAAGAAGCAGGACAAAGATGGCAAAATCTCGCAGGACGAGCATCGCGTTCTGTCCGACCAGGTTCAGAAACTGACCGACGAACACGTCACGAAGATCGACGATGCGCTGGCGGTCAAGGAAAATGAAATCCTGCAGGTCTGATGTGACGCAATCCTCGTCATCCGCCCTTCACGCGCCGATCGAGATCGAGCCGACCAATGACGACCAGGTCAGGCCCGCGCATGTGGCGGTGATCATGGACGGCAATGGCCGCTGGGCGCAGGCCCGCGGGCTGCCGCGAACGATGGGCCATCGCGAGGGGGCCGAGGCGCTGCGCCGGTGCGTCAAAGCAGCCCGGGCCTTGAAGATCGGGCATTTGACCATGTTCGGATTCTCGTCGGAAAACTGGAAGCGCCCGGCGGAGGAGGTCGGCGATCTCATGGGCCTGCTCCGGCTCTATCTGCGGCGCGAGATCGACGAGATCAACCGTAACGGCGTCCGCCTTCGCGTGATCGGCGATCGGGATAAGCTGCCATCGGACATCATCGGTATGATCGAGGAGGCGGAGGGCTTGACCAAGGCGAACGTGGCCTTGGGGCTGACTATCGCGCTTTCCTATGGCGGCCGGGCCGAGATCGTGGCGGCGGCCCGTGCGCTCGCGAATTCGGTCAAGCGGGGCGAGTTGGATTTGGCGGCCCTTGATGAGGCGCGGTTCGAGCGCCATTTGTTCACCGCAGGGACACCCGACCCGGATCTGGTCATTCGCACCAGCGGTGAGAAGCGCATCAGCAACTTCCTGCTGTGGCAATGCGCCTATTCGGAATTCGTGTTCATGGACAAGCTGTGGCCGGATTTCGGGGCGGATGATCTCGAGGCGGCGGTCGCCGAGTATCGGGGCAGGCGACGGCGCTATGGCGCCGCCGGCTAGCCTTTCCGAAGGATCGGCGCGACTTTGACCTCGCTGCAAGAAAGGCTGGCCTCGGCGGCGATTCTGCTGCCCGTGGTAGCAGCGGCGACCGCGCTCGGTCATCCCTATTTTGATGTCCTGGTTGCCGCCTTCGTGGGAATCATGGCCTGGGAATGGGCGCATGTTTGCGAACGGGGCCGGTGGGTCGAGGGACCCGCCGAGACCCGTCGTTCCGGCTATGCCGGATTTTCGGCGATCGAGATCGCTTCCATCGCCATTGCCGTGTTTAGCGTGTTGGCGGCTGGATTCGGGGCGATCGACCTCTCCGGGGCGTTCTGGCTCCCGATCCTGAGCGCCCTCCTGATGGTCGCGTTCGCCTGGCCCAGGCATCGTTTGCTGGCCCTTTGGTTCGGTCTTGGCGTGTTCTATGTGACGCTGCCTTCTCTCGCCCTCCTGGGGCTTCGCGCCGATCCGGGTAGGGGATCGGCGCTGGTTCTTTGGGTAATAGCGTTGAGCGTGGCGGCCGATACCTTGGCCTATATGGCGGGTCGGGGCATCGGTGGCCCCAAACTGGCGCCCAGGATCAGCCCGAACAAGACCTGGGCGGGGCTTGGTGGGGCAATCATCGGCGCCGGGCTGGCGGGGGCCATTGCGTCGTTCTGGCTCAATCCGGAGGAATTTTGGAAATTAACCCTCTTTAGTGCTGTCCTGGGGGTGGTAGAACAAGGCGGTGATCTTGTGGAATCCGCGTTCAAGCGCCATTTTGGCGTCAAGGACAGTTCTCGGATCATCCCGGGCCATGGCGGTGTGCTAGACCGTGTGGATGGCTTGCTGGCGGTGGCATTGGCGGTCGCATTGGTCAACGATCTTGGGGGAGCGCGTTTCTTGCATGGCGGTTCGTGAAATGGTCCAGACAGCAAAGGCGCCCCGGCGAGTGACAATCCTGGGGTCGACCGGTTCGGTCGGCCGCAACACCATCGACATCATCGCGCGCGACCCCGATTCCTATGCGATCGAGGCGTTGACCGCCAACAACAATGTCGAATTGCTGGTCGAGCAGGCACGGCGTTTGCGCCCGCGCCTGGCGGTGATCGGCAACGAGGCGCAATTCGGCCGATTGCGCGAGGCGCTTGCCGGGACCGGAACGGAAGTGGCCGCCGGGCGCGACGCCGTGATCGCGGCCGCCGATTTGCCCGCGGAATGGGTCATGTCGGCGATCGTGGGGGCGGCCGGTCTCGAGCCCACGCTGGCGGCGATCAGGCGGGGCGCGATGATCGGCTTGGCCAACAAGGAAACGCTGGTCTGCGCCGGCGCCCTGGTCATGGCGGAGATTGTCCGCCATGGCGCGGTCATGATTCCGGTCGATTCGGAACACAGCGCCATTTTCCAGGTCTTCGAAACCGAGCAGCGGGACATGATCGAAAAGATCATCCTTACCGCCTCGGGCGGGCCGTTCCGGACCCGTAGCGCCGAGGAGATGGCGGACGTGACGCCGGAACAGGCGGTGGCGCATCCGAACTGGCGCATGGGGGCGAAGATCTCGGTCGATTCTGCGACCATGATGAACAAGGGCCTGGAATTGGTCGAGGCGCATCACTTGTTCGCTCTGCCCGAGGAAAGCATCGAAATCCTGGTTCATCCGCAATCGGTCATTCACAGCATGGTCGCCTACCGGGACGGATCGGTGCTGGCGCAACTCGGCAGCCCGGATATGCGCACGCCGATCGCCTATGCGCTCGGCTGGCCGCGCCGAATCGCGGCGCCGGCCGATCGGCTCGATTTTGCCCGTGTGCGCAACCTCACCTTCGAGGCGCCGGATGAAACGCGGTTTCCGGCGCTACGCCTAGCACGGGGGGCGCTGCGCCAGGGGGGCGGTGCCCCCACCGTCTTGAATGCCGCCAACGAGGTCGCGGTGGCGGCCTTCCTGGACCGCAAAATCCGCTTCGTCGATATTGCCTCGGTGGTCGAGGATGTCCTTGGACGCGGCGGCGAAGGCGACGTCGATACCCTTCCCAGCATTCTGGCCCTGGACCGCGAAGCGCGGCGACTGGCCGCCGAGGAAACTCTGGGCCGCGCGCGCAACGCGGCCTAGCGCACCGGACCGGACATTCATGGAAGCAATTCTAGCCATCCCCCAGTACGGCTTCTGGTTCCTGGTCGTCCTCACATTGCTCGTTTTCGTGCATGAGCTCGGCCATTTCCTGGTCGCGCGCTGGTGCCGAGTCAGGGTGGAGGTGTTCTCGATTGGATTCGGGCCGGAATTGTTCGGGCGGACCGATCGCTTCGGCACGCGCTGGCGTGTGAGCCTGGTGCCGCTCGGTGGCTATGTTCGCATGTTCGGCCAGGGGGGCAGCGCAATCGAGGGAGAATCCGGGAAAGCCAATAGCGAGGCCGACATGGCTTTCGCGTTTTCCAGAAAGAACGTCTGGCAGCGCATGGCGATCGTGGTCGCGGGACCGCTGGCCAATTATCTGTTCGCGATCGCCGTCCTGTTCGCGATGTTTCTTGCCTATGGCAAGGTCGACGCGAGCCCGGTCGTGGGCACGGTCCAGATCGGATCGGCCGCCGCGGAGGCCGGCATCGCGCCCGGCGACCGGATCGTGGCGCTGAATGGCCAATCGATCGAGACCTTCGAGGACGTGCGGCGCCTGGTTCAATTGAACCTCGATCAATCCCTGGTGCTGGAAATCGAGCGGGCGGGCGGGCGCATCAGCCTGGCGGCCTCGCCGCGAATCGTCATCGAAACAGATCTTCTGGGCAAACCGATGCGAATCGGCCGACTCGGCATCACCAGCGCCGGACCGGGCGAACCGCGCTCGCTCTCGGTGGCCGCCGCGGGAATTGAGGCCACGACCAGCGTCTACGAGACCAGCGCCGACATGTTGCGTGGCCTCTGGCAGATAGTGGCCGGGGTCAGGTCCAGCGAGGAACTGGGCGGTGTTCTGCGTATCGCCGCCATCTCGGGCGAGGTGGCGAAAATCGGCTTTTGGTCCCTGATCGGGTTTTGCGCCTTGTTTTCGATCAATCTGGGATTGATCAACTTGTTCCCCATTCCGATGCTCGATGGCGGGTATCTTGCCTATTACCTCATCGAGGCCATCACCGGCCGGCCACTGTCGGATCGGGCGCAGGAATGGGGGTTGCGACTCGGGGTCACGGCGCTGTTGGCGCTGATGGTGTTTGTGAATTGGAACGACTTGGTTTATTTCAATGTAATCGACTATATTAGTTCGATTTTCACTTGATCGGGCGTGGGGTTAATGGGGTTCTGGCGGGGGCTGGCATTGGCGGCGGGGGTGCTATTGGTCAGCCTGGCCTGGAGCCACGAGGGGGCCTGGGCGCAAAGCATCACGTCCGGCGATCCGATCCAGGAGATCCGGGTTGAGGGCGGGCAGCGGATCGAGCCTGAAACGGTCCGCACCTACATGGCCATCAACCCGGGCGATCCCTTTGCCGCCTCGCTGATCGACCAGGCCCTGAAAAACCTGTTTGCGACCGGATTGTTCGCCGATGTGTCGTTGCGCCGCGAAAGCGACGCGTTGGTGGTGACGGTCGTGGAAAACCCGATCATCAACAAGCTGGCCTTCGAGGGCAATCGGCGCGTCGACGACGAAACCTTGCAGGCGGAGACCCAGTTGCGGCCTCGGGTAGTTTACACCCAGTCGCGGGTGCAGGCCGACGTCAAGCGCATCCTGGACCTCTATCGGCGCAGTGGCCGGTTCGCCGCCACCGTCGAACCCAAGATCATCCGACTGGACCAGAACCGGGTGAACCTGGTTTTCGAGATCAACGAGGGCGAAGTAACCGAGGTCCGCCGCATCGATTTCGTCGGCAACAAGTTGTTCAGCGACAGCGATCTGCGCGACGAGATCGTGACCACCGAAAGCGCCTTCTATCGATTCCTGACCAACACCGACACCTACGATCCCGACCGGCTGACCGTCGATAAGGAAATGCTGCGGAAGTTCTATTTGTCGGAAGGGTATGCCGATTTTCGCGTGGTGTCGGCGGTGGCCGAGTTGTCGCCCGATCAAGAGGCTTTCTTCATCACCTTCACCCTCGAGGAGGGTGAGCGCTACAAATTCGGCAAGATCGACATCAAGACCACACTGAAGGACCTCGACCCGGCGGTGCTGCGGGCCGACGTCGAAACCGAGGAGGGCGACTGGTACGATGCCACCTTGGTCGACGAAACGGTCCAAAAGATCGCGGCCCATGTCGGCAGCCTGGGCTACGCGTTCGTCGATGTGCGTCCCCGCATTGACCGCGATCCCGAAAACAAGATCCTGGACCTCACCTATGACATCCAGGAGGGACCGAAGGTCTACGTGGAGCGGATCGACATATCCGGGAACGTCCGCACCCAGGACCATGTGATCCGGCGCGAGTTCCGGCTGGCCGAGGGCGATGCGTTCTCGACCGAGAAGCTGAAGCGCACCGAACAACGGCTCAAGAACCTGGATTTCTTCGAATCGGTCGACATCCAGACGGTGCCGAGCGAAAGCCCGGACAAGACCACGATCAAGGTGAAGGTGCAGGAGAAATCGACCGGCCAATTGACCTTTGGCGCCGGTTTCTCGACTTCGGACGGTCCCCTCGGCAATGTCGGGTTGCGGGAGCGCAACCTTCTGGGCAAGGGCTACGATCTGAGTGTCCAACTCAATGTTTCGGGCAAGCGATCGACCGCCGACATCTCGTTCACCGATCCCTATTTCCTGGACAAGGAATTGTCCGCCGGCTTCAACCTTTTCCATCGCCGCTTCGATGTCGACGTGTTTGACCAGATCAACAGCGGCGCCACCTTGCGCATGGGCTATGACATCACTGAGTACTTGCGCAACACCCTCTCCTACACCTTCAGTTACGATCAAGTGAACGACGTGGACGGCGATGCCTCGCAGGCGATCCAGCAGGAGGAAGGCAATCTCATCCGCTCCATCATCGGATCGGATTTGATCTATGACCGGCGCGACAGCAAGTTCGACCCACGTGACGGGTATTTCGTGGCCGTGGGCACCGATTTGGCCGGGCTCGGCGGCGACGTGTATTTCTTGCGCAACACGCTTGGCGGGGGTTATTTCGTCACCTTCTTCAAGGACCTGACCATAGGCTTGCAAAGCGAGGTCGGATACATCAGGGGGATCGGCGACGACGTTCGGGTCACGGACGCCTTCAGCTTGGGCGGCGCCAATCTGCGCGGGTTCGAGACCCGCGGCGTGGGACCGCGCGACGACGAAACCGACGACCCGATCGGCGGTAAATTCCGATTCGAAGGCACTGTCGGGGCGGCCTTTCCCATTGGCCTTCCGGAGGAGTACCAGATTCGAGGCAGGGTGTTCAGCGATTTCGGAACCTTGACCGGGCATGATTTCGGGGAATTGGACGATGTCGACGACGATGCGTCGTTGCGGGTCTCGGTCGGCGCCGGCTTGACCTGGGTGTCCCCCTTCGGCCCGCTCGCCGTCGACCTCGCCTACCCGATCGTGCGGGAATCCTACGACAAAGAGGAATATTTCCGCTTCAGTGTAGGCACCACGTTTTGACAAGCGGAATGGACATTCGGAGCAACCAAGTGACAGTGATGCGACGCGTGATACTCGGGGCCCTGGTGGCCGCGGTGGCGGTAATGGGCTGGGTCCCGGCGATGCGGCCGGTGGCGATGGCGCAAGACACCAAGGCCGTGCCGGTGGTGATCGGTGTCATGGACACGCAGATCGTGCTCAAGCAATCCACGGCTGGACAATCCTTGGACAAGCAATTGAAGGCCAAGCAGGCGGCGATCCAGGAGAATATCCGGGAAAAGGAGAAGGGCCTGCAGACGCAGCGCCAGCAACTGGAAACGCAGCGCGCCGCGATGAGCCAGCAGGATTTCCAGGCCGAGGAGAGTAAGTTGCGGCAAAAGATGCAGGCCCTGCGCGGCGAAAGCGAAAAGCAGCGCAAGGACTTTCTGGCCGCGCGCGATCGCGGGTTCCGGACCATCATCACCCAGGTCGACAAGGTGGTGCAGGAGATCGCGCGGGAACGCGGGCTGACGCTGATCGTCAACAAGTCCATGATCATCATGTCGGCCGAGGCGTGGGACATCACCAGCGATGTGGTGAAACGACTGGATGCCTCGCTGCCTTCGGTGAAGCTCTGAGGAGCCGGATAGCCGCCCATGGAGGGAAAAGCCAGCGTGCCTACGGTGATCGATCACAAGGGGATCATGCGCATGATCCCGCATCGCTATCCGTTTCTGATGGTCGATCGGGTGATCGAGATTACTTCGGGCGAGAGTGCCGTCGGCCTCAAGAACGTGTCCATGAACGAAGCGCAGTTCCAAGGCCATTTTCCTTCCGATCCGGTCATGCCCGGTGTGCTGATCGTGGAGGCGCTGGCCCAGACCGCCGCGGTCTTGGTGGTGCATAGTCTCGGCTCGCAGGCGGAAGGAAAGCTGGTCTATTTCATGAGCATAGACAGCGCGCGCTTCCGGCGACCGGTCGTGCCAGGCGATCAATTGCGCCTGGAAGTGGAGAAGGACCGCAGCCGCGGCCCAGTCTGGAAATTCAGCGGCAAGGCGTTGGTCGATGGGCTGGTGGTGGCCGAAGCCACCTTCGCGGCGATGATCAGGGACCGGTAAGACGATGACCACACCGATCGGCGCGGCGCGACGGCGCCTGCTGCATACCATGATCAGGGTCCTCGATCTCGACAAATCGATCGACTTCTACACGCGCCTGTTGGGCATGAATCTGCTGCGGCGCAATGATTATCCAAGCGGGGAGTTCACCCTTGCCTTTGTCGGATACGGTGAGGAAGAAGACAACGCGGTCATCGAGCTCACCCACAATTGGGGCCGCAAGGAGCCCTACGAGATCGGCACTGGCTTTGGGCACCTGGCGATCGGCGTTTCCGACATCCATGGCGCATGCGAAAACCTGGCCAGGGAAGGCGTCAAGATCCCGCGCCCGCCCGGTCCGATGAAGCATGGTGGGTCGGTCATAGCCTTCATCGAGGATCCCGACGGCTACAAGATCGAGTTGATCCAGCGCGGCTGAACGAAACGCCCGTTATCGGCGCTTGTCGATCGGGGCATAAGGCCTTTCTCCATAACCCGTGTAGAGCTGCCGGGGCCGGCCGATGCGCTGGGTCGGATCCTCGATCATCTCCTTCCATTGCGCTACCCAACCCACGGTGCGGGCGACAGCGAACAGGACGGTGAACATCGAAGTCGGGAAGCCGATCGCCTTCAGGATGATGCCCGAATAGAAATCGACGTTCGGGAACAGCTTGTGGGAAATGAAATAATCGTCCTCCAGCGCGATCCGTTCCAATTCCATCGCCAGATCCAGCAACGGCTCGTCGCGCTTGCCCAGTGCGTCCAGAACCTCGTGGCAGGATTGGCGCATGACTTGGGCGCGCGGGTCGTGATTCTTGTACACCCGGTGGCCGAAGCCCATGAGGCGGAAATTGTCGTCCTTGGACTTGGCGCGGCGGATGTATTCTGGAATGCGATCCTTGCTCCGGATTTCGTGCAGCATCGAGAGGACCGCCTCGTTGGCCCCGCCATGCGCCGGCCCCCACAGGCAAGCGATGCCGGCCGCGATGCAGGCGAAAGGATTGGCGCCACTCGATCCGGCGATGCGCACGGTCGAGGTCGAAGCGTTCTGCTCGTGGTCGGCGTGCAGGATGAAGATCCGGTCCATCGCCTTGGCCACCACGGGATTGACCCGGTAATCCTCTGACGGCACCGCGAAATGCATGTAGAGGAAGTTCTCGGCGTAACCCAGGTTGTTGCGCGGATAGACGAAAGGCTGCCCGACCGAGTATTTGTAGGCCATGGCGGCGATCGTGGGCACCTTGGCGATCAGCCGGTGCGACGCCACCAGGCGCTGGCGCTGGTCGTGAATATCGGTGCTGTCGTGATAGAACGCGGATAGCGCGCCAACCACCGCCACCATCACCGCCATCGGATGGGCGTCGCGCCGAAATCCGCTGTAGAACCGCGTAATCTGCTCATGGAGCATCGTGTGGTAGGTGATGTCGCGCTCGAACTCGGCCTTCTGCCGCGCGTTCGGAAGCTCGCCCTCCAGCAGCAAATAGCAGACCTCGAGGAAATCGGAATAGGCGGCGAGTTCCTCGATGCGATAACCGCGATGCATGAGAATGCCTTGCTCGCCGTCGATGTAGGTGATCGCCGATTGGGTGGATCCGGTCGAACCGTACCCCGGGTCATAGGTGAAAAGGCCGTGGTCGGTGTAGAGCTTGCGCACATCTACCACGTCGGGGCCCAAGGTCCCCTTCAACACCGGTAAGTCCCAGTTCTTGCCCGTGCGCCCGTCCTTGACGGTCACGGCGGCATAGGCCTTGGCGGCATGCGGCATGATCTTGCTGTTGGTGATTCCGACGCTGGGATTGATGGCCTTGGGAGTCTTCGCACCCACGGCCTTGCCGAACATCATCCGGTCGGATTTTGGCTTCCCCATGCTTGGCATTGATACGAACTCCCTCCTAAAACCCCGGTCTAAAGCGCTAATCAGTGCTTCCGACCGCAAGGTCGGCGACCGTAGCAGCGCCAAATTTAACCAATCATGACCCAAATGACGCAGTGCAACAAGGGAATCAGTCGAGGGTATCGCCGATCCGCCCTAGAGTTTCCTCGCGCCCCAAAACCGCCATCACGTCGAAGATTCCGGGCGAAACTGTCGAGCCGGTCAGCGCCATGCGCAAGGGCTGCGCCAATTGCCCGAGTTTGATGCCCAGGTGGACAGCGAGGCCACGAACCATTCCCTCCAATGAATCCTGGTCCCACGAGCCGAGCTTGCCAGCAGCGGCGGCGAAAGCGCGCAGATTTTCCTTGGCCGTTGGGGTCATTAGCGCGGCCGCATTCTGGTCGAGCACCAATGGCCGTCTTACGACGTAGAATGCCGCATTTTCAGCAAGTTCTTTCAAATTCTTGGCTCTTGACTTCAATCCGTCCATACCGGCCGCCAGCCGCTCCACGACCACCGGATCGGTGGCACTGCCCAGGCGCGCCGCGACTTCGTCGACTAGTTTTCGATTGTCGGCCAGGCGCAGATAATGTCCGTTCAAATTGTCGAGCTTGGCGAAGTCGAAACGCGAGGGCGCTCGACCCACCCCCTCCAGACCGAACCATTGGATCGCCTGATCGTTCGAGACGATCTCGTCGTCGCCATGCCCCCAACCCAGGCGAAGCAGGTAGTTCCTGAGTGCCTCTGGAAGATAGCCCATGTCGCGGTAAGCCTCGATCCCGAGCGCGCCGTGGCGCTTGGAAAGCTTGGCGCCGTCCGGCCCGTGAATGAGCGGAATGTGCGCGAAAATCGGCGCCTTCCAACCCATCGCCTGGTAAATCCGCATTTGCCGGAAGGTATTGGTGAGGTGGTCGTCGCCGCGAATGACATGGGTGATTTCCATGTCGTGGTCATCGACGACGACGGACAACATGTAGGTTGGCGTGAGATCGCCGCGCAGAAGCACCATGTCGTCCAGTTGCTGGTTGGCAACCCTCACCTCGCCCTGGACCTGGTCCTGCAGAATTGTTTCGCCGTCCTGTGGCGCCTTGATGCGAACGACCGGCCGCACCCCGGAGGGCGCCTCCTTGGGGTCCCGGTCGCGCCAGCGGCCGTCATAACGGACCGGCTTACCAGCGGCCCTGGCGGCCTCGCGCATTCGCTCCAGGTCCTCGGGCGTGCAGTAACAGTGATAGGCCTTGCCCTCGGCCAAGAGCTGGTGGGCGATTTCGGCGTGGCGCGCCGCACGCGAGAACTGGTGCACCGCCTCGCCATCCCAATCCAGCCCCAGCCATTTGAGGCCGTCCAGGATGGCGGCGATGGCCGCGTCGGTCGATCGCGCGCGATCGGTGTCCTCGATTCGCAAACGGAAAATCCCACCATGGTGCCTGGCATAGAGCCAGTTGAAAAGCGCGGTTCGGGCGCCCCCGATATGAAGGTAGCCCGTGGGCGAGGGGGCAAATCGCGTAACCGCGTTCATGAGAGAGGACATTCGACCAAGTACCCACCGTCGCGGACGGCCGATTCAGCAATATGACCCCGCCAGTACACGCCGGCGCGTACTATCGTCTGGTAACATGTGCCAACTTTCGTGGAAGTATCGGATCGTTTCATGTGTCACGCTTTTTCGAAAGTTGGCACTTTGTATCGATGGCGGCCCGGTTCATAGCATGGAACCGAGTTTTCTTGCCAATCGAGGAATGTCACGACCATTCTTGCCAAACGTGAGAGCGGGGCATTCACGAGGGAGGCGGGGCGTTGTTCGGATTCGAGAATCCCTTGGCGGGACAAGGGCGAAATTGGCCATGCTGGGTGGCGGTCGCCTTTGCCACTGGCGTTGGCGTCTATTTTTCCCTGCCAATCGAGCCGGGCGTTGCTCTTGCCGTTGCGTCCTTGACCCTGGGGCTCGGCGCCACGGTGATTGGCTTGCGCCGCCCGGCCATTCTGGTGCCGGCACTGTTCGTGCTTTTGCTGGCAGCCGGATTCGCGGTGGCGCAATTGCGCGCGCTGAGCGTTGCCGCCCCGGTCCTGGCCGAAGATCTCGATCGCGTCGTGATCACCGGCGATATCGAGGAGATCGAATTACAGCCGACCGGGCAGCGCGTTACGCTCCGCAATCTGCGCGTGACAGGAATTTCCCCATCGCGAACACCGGCACGGGCACGGCTCAAGGTCGCGGCCGACCAGCCGGAGCTGCGCGCCGGCCAGCGTGTCACAGGTCGGGCGGCACTGTCCGCGCCGCTGGGACCGGTCACGCCCGGGGCATTTGATTTCCGGCGCGACGCCTATTTCCAGCGACTTGGTGCGATCGGTTTCTCCTTTGGGAAGCTGCGGGTCATCGATCCCGCATCGGAGATTCGGGCGGGCCAGAATCGTTGGCTTGATGGCGCCGCCCAGTCCATCTCGAACCTGCGCAGCGCCATTGCCCGGCGGATCATGGAGCAGCTGCCCGAACGATCGGGGGCGTTGGCGGCAGCGTTGATCGTTGGCGATCAGCGGGCGATCCCCCAGTCGGATGTCGATGCCATGCGCGATTCCGGGCTTGCGCACATTCTGTCGATTTCCGGATTGCATATCGGCCTGGCGGCGGGGCTGGTGTTTTTCTCCTTGCGCGCGGTCCTGGCGCTGATCCCGGCCTTGGCGCTCGATTATCCGATCAAGAAATGGGCGGCTGCGGCGGCAATCCTGGCCGCTTTCGCCTACGCCATTTTGGCCGGATGGACCACGCCGACGCAGCGGTCCTGTATCATGGCCGGCCTCGCGTTCCTCGCGATCCTGGTCGATCGCTCGCCGATTTCCCTGCGGCTGGTGGCGGTCGCGGCGTTGATCGTCCTCGTCCTGCGACCCGAAGCCTTGGTCGGCGCCAGCTTCCAGATGTCGTTCGCGGCGGTGTTTCTGCTGATCGTCGTCTTCGACAAGCTGGGCGCATTCTTCATGACGGCGCGCCGCTCGATCGGTTCCACCCAAGGGTGGCTGGCGCTGCCGGCGTGGTTCGGCATGGTCGGTTTATGGATGTTGGCGACCGCGCTCTCTTCGCTGGTCGCCAGCCTTGCAACGCTCCCCTTCGTGATCCTGCATTTCGATCGGATCGCGGTCTATGGAATCATCGCCAACGCGATCGCGGTGCCATTGACCGGCTTCTGGATCATGCCGGCGGCAGTGCTGGTGCTGCTGTCGATGCCCTTCGGGCTTGAGAGCTGGCCGTTGGCGTTGATGGGGGCGGGATGTGAAATGTTGCTGTGGATCGCCGGCACGGTCGCCATCTGGCCGGGCGCCTCGGTGCTGGTTCCAGCGCCACCCGGCTGGGCGTTGCCCGTATCGGCCATCGGCGTGCTTGCGATCGGGCTGTTCGGTGGTTGGTGGCGCTGGTTGGGCGTGGTGCTGATCCTGGCCGGGTTGAGCGCCGGTTATCTGGCGGCCACGCCGGTGCTGCTGGTGGCGCCGCAAGGCGATCTCGTGGGCTTTCGCGCGCCCGATGGCGGCCTCGTGTTGTCGAAAGGGCGAGGCGCTAAGATTGCCCGCGAGACCTGGCTGCGGCGCGAGGCGCGAGGCTGGGCGGGCGACATCGAATCGATGCAAGGTTCCACGGATTGGCTCGCCTGCGGCGTCGATCATTGCCGGTGGCGGGGCGCGGTCGAGCTGTCCGTCGTCCTCGAGGGCGATGTCAGATCAGTGGCACCCTGCAAGGGTGCCAAGATCGTCATCATTCCCGATGGCCGCGATCTGGCCGGATGTTCGGGGCTGGCTCGGATCATCGATCGCGACGATCTTCGCGCAGCGGGTGCCCTGGCGATCTATGTGGAGGGCAATGGCCTTCGCATCACGACCAGCGCCGATATGACCGGCCGGCGGCCCTGGACCGCGCCCTTCGATGCCGGGCGCCTCAATAACGCCGGATCAACCCAATGAGCCGGCCCTGGATGCGGACCCGGTCGGGGCCGAAAATGCGGGTCTTGTGGCTCGGATTGGCCGGCTCGAGCGCGATCGAGTCGCCTTTGCGGCGCAGGCGCTTCAGGGTGACTTCGCTGTTGTCCACCAGGGCCACGACGATGGTGCCGTTCTCCGCCGTCTCACAACGCTCGATCAGCACGGTGTCGTTGTCTTGGATGCCGGCATCGAGCATCGAGTCGCCTTCGACGGTGAGGGCATAATGCTCGCCCCGCCCCAACAGGCTCGCCGGCACGTCGATGCTGGCCGATTGATCGCGCAGCGCCTCGATCGGCGTGCCGGCGGCGATCTTGCCGTAGAGAGGCAATCGCAACGACGTCGATGTTTCCGCAACCATCGCCCCTGGCAAAGATGGGGTGAAATGCCCGCGAATGACGTTGAGGCCGGCCTTGCGTTCCTCGGCACCCTTGGCCCCGGACTGGCGCTGGGCCTGGTCGTCGGGGAGTTTGATCACCTCGAGCGCGCGCGCGCGATGGGCCAGGCGCCGGATAAACCCGCGCTCCTCCAGTCCCGTGATCAATCGGTGGACGCCAGATTTGGAGCGCAAACCAAGCGCCTCCTTCATTTCGTCGAAAGAGGGGGAAATCCCGCTCTCGCCCAAGCGGCCCTGGATGAACTTCAGCAATTCTCGCTGCTTGCGTGTTAGCATGACGGCTCCGATCCCCCCGATAATCCGGCCTTCCGATGGCCCCGACGCGCCGGAACAAACCACAAACACTGAATGTTCTATTTTAGTTCGCAGTGTCGGTCAAGGGGCAAGAGTTGCAGGTGCGGGGCAATCGCTTGAACGGTTCCAACGAGGAGATTTTGGCGCCATTGTCGGCATTTCTCTCGTCACCCCCGCGAAAGCGGGGGTCCATGGTGGGGTCAAACGGGTGTGCGACCCGCAAGACTGTACCGACGGCGCCATGGAT
>CAZIUB010000018.1:0-21077 GCA_964542425.1 uncultured Rhodospirillaceae bacterium
TCGCCGACGGTTGAATCGAGCCAAATGGTCCGGTCCCTGCACGCCGGCGGGTACTATCTTTTTGGCTTTTTGGTAATATGCGGCCCGACTTTCGTGAAATCTTCGGTGCATTTCATGGATCACGCTTGTTCGAAATTTGGCCCAGTACCTGCCGTCGCCGACGGTTGAATCGAGCCAAATGGTCCGGTCCCTGCACGCCGGCGGGTACTATCGTTTGGTGAAATGTGCCAACTTTCGTGGATTGATCGGTGCATTTCATGGATCACGCATTTTCGAAAGTTGGCGCCAGCGATTATTGCCCTCTGAATTGGGCGCGATTGTGGCGGGCGGGCAAATACCCGATTAGGTCCGGCGGACCACTTCCTGCCATTCGAAATAGCGCTCGATCGCCGCCCGAATGGCCCGCGCGAGCTGGCTCTGGTGCTTTTCGCTGGTCAGAAGCGCCTGGTCCCTTTCGCTGGAGAGATAGCCCATTTCCAGGAGCACGGAGGGCACATCGGGCGCCTTCAGCACCGCGAAACCGGCGAAACGGTGGCTCTTGCCCAGAGTGAGCGTGTTGTTCTTCAGTTCCTTGACCAGGATCTTGGCGAAACGGGCCGAGAGATTGGTGGTGTCGCGCTGTGCCAGATCGATCAGGATATCGGTCACCGCGGCACTCTGGCGGCTGAGGTCTACGCCGGCGATGATGTCGGCCTTGTTCTCCTTGGCGGCCAGGGCCTCGGCCTCGGAATCGGAGGCGGTTTCGGACAATGTGTAGACCGAAGCCCCGCGCATCTTGTGATCGTCATGGGCGTCGGCATGCAGCGAGATGAACAGATCGGCGCTTTCCTCGCGAGCCACCCGGAAACGTTCGCGCAGCGGCACGGAGACGTCCTCGGTCCGGGTCAGCGCCACCCGGTATTTGCCGCTGGCCAGCAATTCGTCGCGTAAGGCCAAGGCCATGGTGAGCGTGATGTCTTTTTCCTCGGTGTTCCTGCCGAGCGCCCCCGGATCGATGCCGCCGTGGCCGGGATCGATCACGATCAGGGGCTTGCGGGCGGAGGTCGCCTCCGCCTCGCTTTCCTCGGCCCAAGCGGTCCGTACCGCCACCTCGCTTTCGCCGGACGAGGCGGAGGCGACCTCCGCCTTTGGCGCCGGCACTGGGTCCGAGGAGTTAAGAAATGCGGTCTTCACCCGGTCGCGGAACTGGGTTTCGTCGATCGGCAGAAGATCGACCAGCAGCCGCAGCTTCTCGCCCTCGGACGGCTCGACGAATTGCGCCTGCGCGACCTTGGCCGGAGCGGCGAGGTCGAGCACGATTCTGGAGGTGCCGGCTTGAAACAGCCCATAGCGCATCGCCGCCACCAAGCCCCTGCCTTGGAGCTTCTGGCCGGCCGGAATTGCCCAATCGACCTCCTCTAGATCGATGACCACCCGGAAGGGATCGGCCAGCGTGAAAATGCGATAGGTCGTCCGCTCGCTGAAGTTCAACACCACGCGCGTCGCGGTAGCTTCGAGGCCCAGCCTGGCATTAGTGACGGCCGGCTTCGCCCACGCAGGCAGGGCGAGACCCATGAAGAATAGAAGAGCAAAAATATGACGCAAGACAGGCATTTAGCAGCTACTTCCATTAGATCGCGCAAATATAAGCATCTAACGCCCTGCGAATCAACAGATTTCTTAATTCGACTCCGGCCAGGAGCGGCTCGATCCGCCGAATATCGTTGTCACTGGGTGGATCGGCCGGTATTGTGCCCCTGGCTGCCATGGACTCGCCTCGGTCCACGCGTCCGGATCGGGTCCGGGCCGTGTGCCGATACCGGTATTAACCATACCGGGACGAGTACCGGCGCCACCGATGGATCGAAAGCAACCTCCGCGCGGCTCAAGGAAAGCGGCGAGGGCTTGAGATCCAGGACCTTGGACGATCGCGACGCCGCATCGCCGCCACTTCGAGCGCCGATCCCGCCGCCCTCGTCCCCGCACCACAGGTAGTCCAATGCACGCCTGGAATTCGTCAACCCCATTCGCGCCGCCGCCGGCAGGACTGACCGGCGACGTTTGGCGCGCCGAGGAGCTATTGACCCATGGCCAAGACCATGCTGATCGACGCCACCCACCCGGAGGAAACCAGGGTTGCGGTGGCGGACGGGAGGAAACTGGAAGAGTTTGACGTCGAAATCGCTGGACGGCGCCCGCTCAAGGGCAACATCTATCTGGCGAAAGTGACCCGCGTCGAACCGTCCTTGCAGGCGGCTTTCGTGGAATATGGCGGCAACCGCCACGGCTTCCTGGCCTTCAGCGAAATCCACCCGGATTACTATCGGATTCCGGTGGCCGACCGCGAGGCGTTGCTGCGCCAGGCGCGCGAGGACGAAGAAGACGACGAACCAGGCGAGGCAGCGCGCGGCGGCACGCAATCGCCCTCCGTGGACGTGAGTCTGACCGACGACCCCAATGGCGCCGTGACTTCGGATCGATTCGAGGCCGAGCGCGATTCTTGGGCCGATTCAAGCGAACCGGAAGGCGTTACCCAGCCGGTGGCCGAAATCCTCGATCAACCGCCCGAGGAAGCCCAGCCGGGGATCCAGGCCACCGATGTCGCTTCGGACGATCAATCGGCTGGCGGCCAGCCCGAGAATTCCGAGAACATGGTTGCCCCTTGGGAGGGGGAGCCTGGCGCCATCGCGCTGAACACGCCTCGGATCGAGTTGCGCGGCGAGCGGATCGCGCCCACATCCGATGAACAACCCGAGGAATTCGTGGGCAGCGGCTCGCTGGTCGGCGCCGGTCTCGAGCCGATCTCCGCCGAATCGCCCGGCAATGGCGGGATTGCGTTCGTCGGCGATACCGATTTGCCGTCCCCGACCCAGGCCGATGTGGTCGAGGTCGCGGTGCCAGAGGAGGTGGTCGAGATGGTCGGCGGCGAGGAGCCGGCAAGGGAGGACGATCCCGAGCTCGACGAGGAACGCGCCAGGCGGCGCCGGCAACGCAATTTGCGCCGCTACAAGATCCAGGAAGTGATCAAGCGCCGGCAGATCCTGCTGGTGCAGGTGACCAAGGAGGAACGCGGCAACAAGGGTGCCGCCCTCACCACCTATCTGTCGCTCGCCGGACGCTATTGCGTGCTCATGCCCAACACCGATCGCGGTGGCGGCATCTCGCGCCGGATCACCAACGCCAGCGATCGCAAGCGGTTGAAGTCGATCATCGACGATCTGGATGCGCCCGATGGCATGGCGGTCATCGTGCGAACCGCCGGCATGGAGCGCGGCAAACCGGAAATCAGGCGCGATTTCGAGTATTTGCTGCGGCTGTGGGACGAGATTCGCGAGACCACGCTGCAATCGAGCGCCCCGGCGCTGATCTACGAGGAAGCGAGCCTGATCAAGCGCTCGATCCGCGATCTTTACACCAAGGACATCGGCGACATCGTGATCTCTGGGCCGGAGGCCTATGGGGCGGCGCGCGCCTTCATGCGTACGCTGGCGCCCGGCCACCTCAAGCGGATTCAGCTCTACCGCGATCCCTCGGTGCCGCTGTTCCAGCGCCATCAGATCGAGGGCCAGATCGCCGCCATCCACGAGCCGGTGGTGCAATTGCGCTCGGGCGGTTACATCGTCATCAACCAGACCGAGGCGCTGGTGGCGATCGACGTCAATTCCGGACGCTCGACGCGCGAGCGCAACATCGAGGAAACGGCGCTGCGCACCAATCTGGAGGCGGCCGAGGAAATCGCGCGCCAGTTGCGCCTGCGCGACCTCGCCGGCCTCATCGTCATCGACTTCATCGACATGGAGGAGAACCGCAACAACAACTCGGTCGAGCGGCGGCTCAAGGATGCCCTGAAAAACGACCGGGCGCGGATTCAGATCGGACGCATTTCGACCTTCGGGCTCCTGGAAATGTCGCGCCAGCGCCTGCACCCGAGCCTGGTCGAGGCCTCGACCGAGCTTTGCGCGAATTGCGCCGGGGCCGGAAGGGTGCGCTCGGTCGACTCAACGTCGCTCCAAGTGCTGCGCATGGTCGAGGAGGAGATCACGCGCCAGCACAGCCCGGGCATCACCGTCACGGTGCCGCCGGCGGTGGCGCTCTATGTCCTCAATCAGAAGCGCGCGGCGCTGGCCGATGTCGAGACCCGGCGCGGCGTACGCATCTACCTTCAGGCCGACGAGGCGTTGATTCCGCCCGACTACCGGGTCGAGCGCATCAAGCTACTCGGCCCCGGCGAGGAAGTGATCGCGCGGCCGCCCGCGCCGCCGAGTATGGAAGAGAGCGTCGAGGACGAGGAAGCGATCGCGGCGGCGGAGGCCGAAGAAGCCGAAGCGGAAGCCGAAATCGACAGCGAAACCGAAGCCGAGTCCGAAGCGCCGGCCACCGATGCCAGATCCGCCGATGGCAGGCCCGGCCGCAAGCGCCGGCGCCGGCGCGGTCGCGGTGGCCGGTTCCGCGCCGATGAATTCACCGAGAGCGAGGCCCGCGAGGGCGCCGGCGAGAGGCAGGAAGCGCCGATCGCCGCCCAGCCCGGGCCGGCCGAAGAAGCCAAGCCGGATTCGGATGGCGAGCAAGACCGGCAGGATCGCCCAGGGGACGGCCCAGGGCACGGCCCAGGGGACGTTCCGGGGGAGGGCCCAGGGGACGACGCTCAGGGGGGCGGCCCAGGGGACGGCCCAACGGAAAGCCAGGCCGGTGGCGCCGAGGCCGATCGCGAGGGCGAAAGCCAAGAGCAGCGGCGCCGGCGCCGGCGTGGCCGGCGTGGTGGCAGAAGGCGTCAACGCCGCCCGCAGGATGGCGAGGCGCCCGAAAAATTGGAGGCGGCGCGCCAAACACCCGAGGAAGGAGTGCCGGGCCTGGGCGATCAACCGCGCCTGCCGGACGAATTGCCACCTGATTGGCGACCTTCCGGCAATGGGGCACCAATCGACGAAACTCCCGCGGCCGAACCGTCACCGGTTTCGATTGAAGAGGCTGTCATCGGGGACCATGCCATGGCGAATGCGGCGGAAGCCCCTCGCCCACGTCGCCCACGTCGCCCGCGACGGCGCGAGGATGAAGGCGGCGCCTCGCCAAGACCCGCGCCCTCGATGCCGGAATCGGAAATTGCGGCCGCGCCGGCGGTGGCGGCCGATATCGAGCCGCCGGTCGGCCAAACCGCATCTGAGCGCCCGGTACGGTTGATCGAGATTGGCGATCGGGGAGAGCCCGAGCCCGCCCGAGAGCCCGAAACCAGTGATCGACAGGACAAGAAGCGCGGGTGGTGGCGTCGGCTGATGGAATAGCAGCGGTTACGAGATTCTTATCGCAATCGCGCCGCCCCATGCATAGCGACGATCTTTCAATGTGGCGGCACGACCATCGCTTCGAGCTTGGCCACGAGGGAAGCGGCGAACGCCGCGCCTGGGTTGTCGTCGGACTGACCGCGGCAATGATGTTGGCCGAGATCGCCGCCGGCATCGCCTTCAATTCGATGGCGCTGTTGGCCGATGGCTGGCACATGGCGACCCATGCCGGGGCGTTGACGCTGGCCGGCCTCGCCTATGTCTTCCAGCGCCGCCACGCCGACAATCCGGATTTCGCCTTCGGCACCGGCAAAGTGGGCTCATTGGCCGGATTTGCGAGCGCCGTGGCGCTGGGGATCGTGGCGCTGCTGATGGTCTGGGAATCCGGCTTGCGCCTGATCCATCCCACCCCGATCGCCTTCGGCCAGGCCTTGCTGGTGGCGGCGATCGGGCTTGGCGTGAACCTCGTTTGCGCCTGGCTCCTGGGCAATGTGCGAAGCGGCGAGCGCCACGATGATCGCCATGACCAAGCCCAACCGGGGCGCCATGGGCATGAGCATCACCACGTGGATCACCATGGGCACGACCACAATCTGCGCGGCGCCTATCTTCATGTGCTGGCCGACGCTTTCACCTCGGTGACCGCGATCATGGCGCTGCTGTCGGGGATGCTGATCGGATGGGGCTGGATGGACCCGGCCATGGGCATCCTTGGCGCCGGTGTCATTCTTTATTGGTCGCGTGGCCTGCTGCGCGAAAGTGGCGCCGCCCTCCTCGACCGTGGCGCCGATCCCGAACTCGCCGAGGGAATCAAGGCGGCGATCGAGGCCGATGCCGACAACAAGGTGGTCGATCTGCACATCTGGCGGCTGGCGCCGGCCCATGACGCGGCCATCGTCTCGCTGGTTACCCACAACCCCCGCCCGCCCGCGCATTACAAGGCGCTGGTCAGCAAGGTCAGGCAATTCAGCCACCTGACGATCGAAGTGAATTCCCGCGCGGACAAGCCGGCGGCGATCGATCAGGAAGGATCGCGCGGGTAATTTCCCGCCTATTCGGTGAGCGACTTTCTCGCCGACGATAGCGTCAGGCAGAGAATCACCGGGTGGATCGGCGATTCGATGAACCCGCGAGACAAGTAGAACCGCCGCGCCGGCTCGGACATGGCGTGCACCAGCAATGCCGCTACGCCGATGGAGCGCGCAGCGCCCAAAGCGCGCAATACGCCATCGCGCAGCAGGGCGCTGCCTAGGCCCCGATTGTGGTGATTGCGATCGATGGCAAGTCGGCCAAGCACCAGGACCGGCACCGGGTCGGGCATGTTTCGCCGCATAGCGCCCGGCGCCTGGTCACGCGCGACAGCACCCGCCGACAGGCAATAATATCCGACGACCGAGTTTCCCTGGCACACGACATACGTGCGCGATGCGCCGATCCGCTCATTCGCCAGCGCGCGCTTGCGCAGCCAGTCATTGAGTGAGGGTTCGCCACAATCGAAGTCGCGAAGATCGTGTTCCGCGGCGATCGGCGCCGGCGCCGACGGCAGAACCTCTCTCATTGGCCAAAGCTCAAACCCAGGGTGCCTTGGTCCTCATCAATCGCTTCAATCTGGGACCTGACTCTGGAGGGCGGTCGAGCAAGGCACGAAACTTGGCGAACGCATCGGCATCGAGGACGAAAAAGGTTTGATCGAGCAATACCGATTCCGCCTCCCGGCAGGCCACGTCGAGCATGAAATCGGAACGAGACCGGCCCAGGCGCTCCGCCGCCTGGTCGATCAGGTCACGTTGGCGTTGCTTAGCGCGGATCGAAATCGTGACGGGCGACTGGGCGCGGCTTTGTGGCATCTGTGCCTCGGGAACATTCAGAGATGTAGCTCAAACATACTATATTTTTGTACTGCAAGATGCAATACAAACGTTGAGGCTGTGGCCTACGCCGCCGAGGCCGGCGGTGCCACGCCTTCCTCCGGAGGCACGATCTTCATCACGAAGGAAGTCGGCTGCTCGCCCACGCCGAAGGGGCCCGGCACTTTGTTTTTGGTGGGCGGCAGGCTATTCAAATAGACGGCAATCGAGGCCGCGTCCTCTTGCGTCAGTATGGCGAAGGCTTGCCAGGGCATGGTCGGCGCCAGGCATAATGCCCCGTCACCGCTTGGTCATATCAAGCCCGAACCATTTCATGGACAGGGCGCTTAGAGTGCCGTCCTGGTGCATTTCCTCGACAGTCTTCTTGAGTAGTGCGGCGAATTCGGCGTCACCGGGCTCGACCGCAACCGATTGCGGGACCCGATAAAGCGGCTGCCCGACAATCTTGAAGGGCCTGCCCTGCTCGATCAGGTCCATGATTGTCGGTAGGTATTCGATGAAGCCGTCCAACTCGACGCCGTCGCCCGCTTCCAACGCGTCGAATGGACCACGCTGGCTGTCATAAGTAATGACCACCGGGTTGTCGATCTTGTAGGTGATCGGCTCCATGCCGACGATACCAAAGGGTTCTCGGCGAATATAATATTCATAATTCGCGGCCTTCATGACGCCGATGCGCTTTCCGCTGGCATCGGCCGGCGTCTTGATCGAGGCGTTGTCCCGGTGAACGGCGAGCACGGCCATCCCGTAGTGATAGACCACCGGAAAGTCCAGGTTTTCATCGCGCTTCGCGGTCGGCGTCATGCTGCCGATAACGACGTCGTAAGCCCCGTCCCAGTTGCCGCCTGTCTGCTCGGTCCATGTGTAATTGGAGCCGTCCAGTTTGTCGACGATCTGCAACGCGACGCCTATCCGGCGCGCCACTTCGCGGGCGACCTCGACATCGAATCCGGTATACTCTCCCTGATCGTTGATGAAAGAATAGGGCGGCCAATCCGGCTCGTTCGGCATGCGCAGGATTTCGGATTTGAGCACATGATCGAGCACTTCGCCGGCGTATGCATCGACTATCGTTGGCAATCCGGCGACCAAAAGGGCGGCGGCCCCAAGGATGCCCCACACGAGCTGATTCATGGCAACTGCCTATTGTCCCCGAGCAACGGTCAACTAAAATGTACGCTCATCAAGCGATCAAGGCAATGATCCCGGCAATGCCGGTGGCGGAGCGCGCACCTGTCGGCATAGGACTCTATTAGCGCGCCCTGTTGCACGAGCGGGCTATGCCTTAGGCTGACGGTGGGCTCGGCTCGGCGGGCCACCGATAGGCGGCTTGGCGCGATGTGCCTTCGAATTTCACTCGACCCAGCTGCGGTGCTTGGAGACTTGAGATGCTTGCTTTGAAAACTGGCGTTGCGGCAAGATTGATGGCGGGTCTGGCAATCTTGACCCTGTTCGCGGTCTCGGCCGGCGTGCTGGCGGTCGCGTCCTTTTCCGAATTCCGCGACAGTTTCGACCGGGTCGCCTCGTCGCAGCTCAATGCCATGGTTTCGGCCGCTCACCTGCAGCAAGAAAGCGAGGCCCTGGCGGGTTTGGCCCCCGGCCTCCTGGCCAAGGGCTTCGACCAGGGATCGCTGATAGCCTTCGCGACCACCGCCTATAGCCGCCAAGCCGTGCTGCAGCAACTGGTCGACAATTTGCGCGCCCATGCCGGCGACAGACAGGGGCTGGCGGAGATCGGGGCCGCTTCCGAAGGCCTGTTCGGCAACGCGGACGAATTGTCGACGGTGATTTTCGCGCGGGCCAATGTCGATAACGGCACGCAAGTGGCCCTTGCGGAATTGGCCACGCTCTATCGGGAAGGAGTGGAAGGGCCGCAATCCGAAGTGGCGGCGCAATGGCTCGTCGCGCTCAACGCGCTCATTGCCGAGACGCTTTCCGTGATCACGATCCGGGATCGCGACGAGGTGCAGTACGCCGAAATCAGGGCGGATCGCATCCTGTCCGGCGTCGAGAAGGTCGTTCAGGATTCCGACTCGCCGGAACTGGCGGGCATGCAAGAACGCCTAGTCAAGGCGATCCGAGGCAGCAACGGCATCATCACGCTGCAAGGCGAGAAGCTCGAACTCGAACGCGAGATCAAGCACCTGCTCGGCCAGAATGACATCGCCGCCCAGAAGCTGATCGTCGCCGTGGGCGCGCTTGTGTCGCAAATCCAGGCTGATATCGTGACCCAGAACGACACGCTGGGCGGCCTGCTGGCCAGCCGAACGCGCATCATGTTCGCCTTGGCCGTCTTCGGTTTGATCGGCGCCCTGGTGATCGCGGCCTATTTTCAGAGGTCGGTGATCGGCCGGCTGAACCGGTTGCGCCAAGCGATGCGCAGCGGACACACCGCCGAGGGAGTACTGGACCTGGCCGGCGGGCATGACGAGATCGCCGAGATGGCCCGCGCCTTCATCCATTTCGTCGAGGAGATCGATCGGCGGGACGAGGACGTGCGGCAAAGCCAGCGGCGCCTGACCCATGCCATCGAAAGCATTTCGGATGGGTTTTCGCTATACGATGCCGACGACATCATGGTGACCTGCAATTCGCGGTACCGCAGCATGCTTTATCACGGCATGGAGGACAAGGTGGCGCCCGGCCAGCACTTCGAGGCGATCATCCGAGCCGCAGCCGAGAGCGGCATGATTCCGCTCGCAATCAACCGGGTCAATGAGTGGGTGGCCGAGCGCCTCAAGCAGCACCGCCAGCCATCGGCGACCATGATCCAGCTGCGCGGCGACGGGCGCTGGATCGAGATCCGCGAGACCAGGACCGATGGCGGCGATTCAGTCGCCGTCTATACCGACATTACCGAGCGCAAGAATTTCGAACTGTCGCTCCAGGAAGGAAAGCGCCGGACCGAAGAGGCCAATGCGTTGGCCATTGAGAAGAACCGGATGCTGGAAAGCCTGTCGAACAAATTGTCAAAGTATCTGTCGCCGCAGGTCTATGATTCGATCTTCACCGGCAAGCAGGAGGTGACGATTGCCAGCAAGCGCAAGAAACTGACCATCTTCTTTTCGGACATCGCCGATTTCACCGAGACCACCGACAATCTGGAATCGGAGCAGCTGACCGAGTTGCTGAATAGCTACCTGACGGAGATGTCGAAAATCGCGCTCCAGCATGGCGCCACCATCGACAAATACGTGGGCGATGCGATCCTGGCCTTCTTTGGCGATCCGGAAAGCCGGGGCGTTCAGGAGGACGCCAAGGCGTGCCTGACCATGGCGATCGCGATGCAGCGCCGGATGCAGGAAATACAGGCCGGCTGGCTGAAGCAAGGCCTGGAGCGGCCGTTCCGGCTGCGCATCGGCATCAACACCGGATTCTGCACGGTCGGAAATTTCGGCAGCGAAGACCGGATGGACTACACGATCATCGGCAACGAAGTGAACTTGGCTTCGCGGCTTCAGGAGCATGCGCCTTTGGGCGGTATCCTGGTGGCGCACGAGACCTATGCCTTGGTCCATGAAGCGGTTGCCTGCACCGAGCGCGATCCCGTGCAGGTCAAGGGATTCCCCAAGCCGATCCGGAACTATGAGGTGCTGGGAATCCATGACTCGGTCGAAGGCGCGAGCACGCGCCTGATCGACGAGATTGGCCAACGCATGAAGGTCGATCTAAGCCAGTTGAACGCTTCCGAGCGCGATGGTGCAATCCGGAGTTTGGAGGATGTGCTGCGGGGGCTGCGGGAATGAGTCGCGATCCATGGATGATTAGGCCTAACGGCCGGGCATGACATTAAAAACTGATTCTACACAACCAAGAACCGCCCTATTCCGCCGGGGCCGGGGGTGCCACGCCCTGCTCGGGCGGCACGACCATCATGACGAAGGAAGTCGGCTGCTCGCCCACGCCGAAGGGGCCCGGCACCTTGTTCTTGACCGGCGCCAGGCTCTTCAAATAGGCGGCGATCGCGGCCGCGTCCTCGGCTGTCAGATTGGCAAGGCCTGGCCAGGGCATGATCGGCGCCAGGACGCGCCCGTCCGGCCGCGCGCCGGTCTGGATCGCGGTCACGATCTCGGCTTGCGACCAATTGCCCAGACCGGTTTCGGGATCGGGGGTCAGATTGGGTCCGTAGAACACGCCCAGGCCCGGCATCTGGAAACCGACCTCGGAGCCGCTGAGGATGTGTTCCATGTCCGGCTTGCCAAAGAAGTATCCCGGCGTATGGCAATCGATGCAGCCGGTGAAAGAGACGAGGTAGCGACCGCGCGCCACTTGCGCCTCGTCGGCGCTGGAGGCGAGCGGCGCCAGCAGGAAGGCGAGCGACAACACGGCACGGGCGAAATGGCCGGCCGATCCATTCAAATCCGGGGGCATCGAATTCTCCGTTGATGGTTGGGGGGAAGATCTCGTCTGGGTCCATGCCGCCTAGTATCCGCCGGCGCGAGGCGGCCCGAGTCAAGCCAAACGACCCCGGAAGTCGCGGGCCGGCGGGCGACTCATCAATTGGCAACATGTGGCCCGACTTTCGTGGAACCATTGTAGTGGTTGTTGCGTGATTCATTTTCGAAAGTTGGCACTATGCGGCATTGCCCAGCGCGCGTTCGATGGCGCTTAGCGCTTCGGCCAATTTGTCGCCATGGGGGCCGCCGGCCTGGGCCATGTCGGGTCTGCCGCCGCCGCCCTGGCCGCCCAGCGCCAGGGATCCCGCCTTCACGAGATCGATTGCGCTGATGCGCTGGGTTAGATCGGCGGTGACGCCCACCACCAGCGAGGCCTTGCCCTCGCTTTGCGTTGCAAGGGCAACCACGCCCGAGCCCAATTGGCGTTTCATCTCGTCGGCCATGGCCTTCAATTCCTTGGCCGGCACGTTCTCCAGGAGAAGTGCCGCGAGACGAACACCGCCCACGTCCTTGGTTACGGGGCCACGCTGGGCGCCGCCACCGGTCGCGGCCGCGCGGCGCGCCTCGCTCAACTCGCGCTCCAGGCGCTTCCTGTCCTCGATGAGGGCCGCCACCCGCGCCGGCAATTCGGCGGGGAGCGCCTTCAACGCGGCGGCCGTCTCGGACAACAGGCGCTGCTGCTCCGCGACATGGGCCTCGGCGGCTTCACCCGCCACCGCCTCGATTCGGCGCAGGCCTGCCCCGATGGCACCTTCGGATACGATTTTCACGAGCCCGATGTCGCCGGTTCGGCGCACATGGGTGCCGCCGCAAAACTCGGTCGAGAAGGCGCGGGCTCGGCCTTCATCATCGTGCGAAGCGCCGCCCATCGCGACCACACGCACCTCCTCGCCGTATTTCTCGCCAAAGAGCGCCAGCGCGCCGGCTTCGATCGCCGCCTCGGGCGTCATCAGCCGGGTTTCGACCGCGGCGTTGACGCGGATGCGCGCATTGACCAGGCGCTCGATCTCGGCCAGATCCTCGGGCGTCAGGCCGCGCGAATGGCTGAAATCGAATCGCAGCCGATCGGGGGCGACCAGCGAACCCTTCTGGGTCACGTGGGCACCCAGGCGCCGGCGCAAGGCCTCGTGCAGCAGATGGGTCGCGGAGTGGTGCGCACGCAGGGCCTGCCTGCGCGCGCCATCGACCCGCATCAGGAGAGCCTCGCCGCGCTTGATCGGCGCGCCCTCAAGCGTTCCGAAATGGACATGGAGATCGCCGAGTTTCTTCTGGGTGTCGCCGATCCGGATCAGCCCGCCGCCCGATGAAGCGAGGGTTCCGGTATCGCCGACTTGGCCACCTGATTCGCCATAGAAGGGCGTCTGGTTGGCGATGATGGCGATGGCCTCGCCGGGCTGGGCCGCCTCGACTTCCTGGGCCGCCTTCACGATGGCCAGGATCTGGCCCTCGGCCTTCAGGGTCGCGTAGCCCAGGAAATCGGTGGCACCCAGGCGTTCACGCAGATCGAACCACAAAGCATCGGTCACCGCTTCGCCGGAACCCGCCCAGGCCTTGCGCGCGAGGCCGCGCTGGCGTTCCATCGCCGCCTCGAAGGCCGGACGATCGACCACGCGCTTCTGGGATTTGAGAATATCCTCGGTCAGATCCAGCGGGAATCCGAAGGTGTCGTAGAGCTTGAAGGCGATCTCGCCAGGGAGGCTGGCGCCCTCCGACAGGCGGCCGGTCTCTTCGTCCAGGAGCTTGAGCCCGCGATCCAGCGTCTGCTTGAATCGCGTTTCCTCGAGCTTGAGCGTCTCGGCGATCGCCGCCTCGGCGCGGACGAGCTCGGGGTAGGCCTGGCCCATCTCGGCCACCAGGGCGGGAACCAGGCGCCACAGCAAGGGCTCCTTGCAGCCCAATTTGTGGGCATGCCGCATGGCCCGACGCATGATCCGGCGCAGCACATAGCCGCGACCTTCGTTCGCCGGCAGCACGCCATCGGCGATCAGGAACGAAGTCGAGCGCAAATGATCGGCGATCACGCGGTGCGAGACCCGGTGGGCGCCATCGGGATCGATTCCGGATTCCTGGGCCGAGGCAATGATGAAAGCCCGCATCAGATCGATGTCGTAATTGTCGTGCTTGCCCTGGAGCAACGCGGCCAGGCGTTCGAGCCCCATGCCGGTGTCGATCGAGGGCCGAGGCAGATCGACCCGCTTCTCCCTGGTCACCTGCTCGTACTGCATGAAGACGAGATTCCAGATCTCGATGAAGCGGTCGCCTTCCGATTCCGGAGAGCCCGGCGGGCCGCCGGGGATGTCCGCGCCATGGTCGTAGAAGATCTCCGAGCAGGGCCCACAGGGCCCGGTATCGCCCATGGCCCAGAAATTATCCGAGGTCGCGACGCGGACGATGCGGCTATCGGGAAGACCGGCGATCTTGCGCCACAGGCCATGGGCCTCGTCGTCCTCGGCAAAAACACTGATTATCAGGCGCGAGGGATCGAGCCCGTATTCCTTGGTGATCAGCCGCCAGGCGAGTTCGATCGCGCGCTCCTTGAAATAATCGCCGAAGGAGAAATTGCCCAGCATCTCGAAGAAGGTGTGGTGGCGCGCGGTGTAGCCCACGTTCTCGAGATCGTTGTGCTTGCCCCCGGCGCGCACGCATTTCTGCGCGCTCGCGGCGCGGACATAGGCGCGCTTTTCCTGGCCGGTGAAGACATTCTTGAACTGCACCATGCCGGAATTGGCGAACATGAGCGTGGGGTCGTTGCGCGGCACCAGCGGGCTCGAGGCCACGATCTCGTGCCCCTCGCGCCGAAAGAAGTCCAGGAACACCCGGCGGATGTCGTTGGCGGTTTGCATGATGGTGGCGTCTCAAATCCCTCGCCGGCGGAAATGCCGCGACTGCCCGGCAATATTTCCGGTTTTAGCCGAGAGAGCAAGCGCCAGCCAAGGTCGAAAACCCTGGAAATTGAACGGACGACTCCCTTAGGCTAGAACAGGCTTGCCATTCTTGATCGCGATTCCTGGAAGCATGTAGACGGCCGCGCCTTTCAGTTTCTTCGATGGATTCATCACGCCAAAGGTATGGGTTCGGCCGCCGCCAGCATCGCCGGCGCCGCTCTTTTCGTGTTTCCAATCTTTCTTCGTCAGGAAGACGACGTCGACTCGCCAGATGATCACCGGTCGTCCAGGCTTGTATGTCTCCGTCAGGTCAACGAGGTATCGCCAAACCACGTACCAGCCAGGATGATCGTAATGTGACTGGATAGCCCAAATCCGTTTGCTGCCTTTGGACTCCAGGGCGTGCTCGGGAGGCGGAGCGAGTTTGCCGTTCAATGAGAGGTCCGGAAACCGCTGCTGCGCCACGTCAGGATGTTTGTGCTTCTTGTAGGGACTGAAAGCATCCAGGCCCTTTGTCCCGAAGATGCCGAGGATGGCGCTAAAGACGTTCGCTTGTTCGACATAAATGTCGATCAGATCGGCGGTTTCCTTCTCGACATATTCAACCGCCCTTTGGATGTGAATTGGCTTTAGGTCTTTTGGCAGCAGCACTGTTCCCCCCGGCAATCGCGTGGGATGAGAGTGCGCCTTCGCCATTGAGTTGGGCAAGTGCCGGAATCGCCCTTTGCGCAATCTTGAAATAGACAGGGTCCTTCTCGACCCCGATGCTCCGGTATCCAACGGCCATCGCGGCGGCGATCGTGGACCCCGATCCCATGAAGGGATCCAGGATCACGCCCTGGCCCAAGGGGAGTGCCGCGCGCACGAGTTGGCGCATGAGGGCTTGCGGTTTCAGTGAAGGGTGTGGCGCGATCTTGCGTTCCTCACCGCGCGCGACGGATGACCGAATAACGTCGACGAACGGATCATCACCGGATACCCGACGAAGGCCGCCGGTCCCCCACTTGCGCAAATTGTCTTGAACGCGACCCTCGCAAGGCCTGCGGAACAGGCCCCACGGCTCCCACCCCGAGCGCGGCATGACCGAAACGTCGGTGAATTCCTTGTGGGCATTTTTCGGGCGATCGCCGCCGCGCAGCGTCTGCACCAGACGAACGATTTCGCCGCGCTTCTCGAAGCCCGCTTCCATCATGGGAAGGTAGACGTATTGGGAAAGCAGCGGGTTAGTGGCTATCATGACGTGACCGCCCGGCACAAGAATGCGCATGGCCTGCCTGGCGAATCTCGCGAAGAACGAGCGCAGCGCGGCAATGTCCGTTTCGTCGAGAACCGTGAACCTCGGCACCGGGCTTCGCTTGCAGCCGTCAAACGCCGGAGGAATGCGCCAAACGCCACCGCGACCGTTGCGCAGCTTCTCCTTCTCGGAATCGGTGAATTCCTTGAGGCCGTAAGGCGGGTCGGTCACAATGGCATGGATCGAGCACGGCTCGCGAGCATCGAGCCAAGAAAACGCGTCACCGAGATGGAGCGAATAACGCGCCTCGCCTCTCGACCCGGCGAAGTCAATTGGTGCCTGCCTTGCCGGGTTGATCTTCAACTCCCGGACCGGCGTGACGCGCCCTCCGCATTCGACTGGTTCAATATCCAGAGGCATGGCACGATTCCCAATCCCAACCCACGTGCGAGTTCGTCCCCCTCGATCACCATCGCGGGTGACGCCAGCGATACCCAATTATAGGGATCAGGGATCGGATGTCAGGGATCAGATGATCCTGATTCCCGATCCCTGATCCCTGATACCCGGCTATTCCGCCTCGGGCTCGGCCTCGGTGTCGGACTTTGCCATCATCGCGCCGGCGACCAGGCCGGCATTGGCGCGGATCTTGTTCTCGATCTCGGTGGCGATTTTGGGATTCTCCTTGAGGAAGAGCTTGGCGTTCTCGCGGCCCTGGCCGATCCGCTGCCCGCCTTGGGAGAACCAGGCGCCGGATTTCTCGACCACGCCGGCGGCCACCCCGAGATCGACCAATTCGCCGACCTTGGAGATGCCCTCTCCGTACATGATATCGAATTCCACCACCCGGAAGGGCGGCGCCAGCTTGTTCTTGACCACCTTGACCCTGGTCTGGTTGCCGACCACGGTCTCCTTGTCCTTGATCGAGCCGATGCGCCTTATGTCGAGCCGGACCGAGGCGTAGAATTTGAGCGCGTTGCCCCCGGTCGTGGTCTCCGGATTGCCGAACATGACCCCGATCTTCATCCGAATCTGGTTGATGAAAACGACCATGGTGCGCGAGCGCGAGATCGAGGCGGTCAACTTGCGCAGGGCCTGGCTCATGAGGCGCGCCTGGAGGCCGGGATGGGAATCCCCCATCTCGCCCTCGAGTTCGGCGCGCGGCACCAGGGCGGCGACCGAATCGATGACGAGCACGTCGATGGCACCTGAACGCACCAGCGTATCGGCGATCTCGAGGGCCTGTTCGCCGGCGTCGGGCTGGGAAATGAGGAGATCGTCGATATTGACCCCGAGCTTGCCGGCGTAGCCGGGATCCAGCGCATGTTCGGCATCGATGAAGGCGCAGGCCCCGCCCAGGCGCTGGGCTTCCGCGATCACATGGAGGGCGAGCGTGGTCTTGCCCGAGCTTTCCGGCCCGTAAATCTCCACCACCCGCCCGCGCGGCAGGCCCCCGATGCCGAGCGCGATGTCGAGGCCGAGCGAGCCGGTGGAAATAGCCTCGGCCTCCACCACGCTTTCGCGCTGGCCCAGGCGCATGATCGAGCCCTTGCCGAAGGCGCGCTCGATCTGCGTCAGCGCCGCCTCCAATGCCTTGTTGCGGTCCATCTGGTCCCGGTCGGCGATGCGAATCACGTTCTGCGACATGAATTGGCCTCCACTTAGATCACAGGGTCCAGGGGCTTACAATCGGACCCGGCTGGTTGCGATGGGAGTCAGTGTACACATTTTGTTCTCATTGTAAAGCGTTGCGATCAAAAAGCGAACACGAGGCCGTTTATGCCTTTTTTCTCAGGAGTTTATGGCGCTGGCGGTGGCCAACTCAGCCGCCGTCGCGGGGGAAGCTTCGGGTCCGGCCGTTGGAGAACACGACCTTGCCCGCTTCGGTGGCCTCGATCCGCCAAACGAGGTGGAATTGCTCGGAATCCGCGCTGAGTTCGGTTCGCGCCAGGCCCGCGACATCGGCCTCGCCGCTTTTCATCGACCAGCGATATTCGCTCGCCAGGCGCGCCCTGAGCGGGTCTTCGGCATGGATGACAAAGGTGTCCTCGCTCACGGCCGAGCCGGCGATGGCGCGATCCTCGATCACCCAGGCGCCGAAATCGGTCTTCTGCCTGATCGTGCGCAATCCCGTCACCAGATCGTCCTCCACGATTCTGGCGTGGCTTTCCTCGCGCGAGGCGGTGACGGGAACCGGGGTGCTGAGCTCGGCCGGCTTGAAGAAGACCCGGCGAGCGGTCTCCCAGAACGGGCGAAAGGGAAGTCGCAGCGTGGAGGTTCCGCTCTTCAATCGGATGGTCGAAAGCCTGGGCTGGGGCCAGAGCAGGGACCAGAACTGATTCTGGAGGCTAAGGCGCAGCCGGTGGCCCTTGGGGATGGTGCGGCCGACATCGTCGAGCCTGACCTTGACCCGGAATGGCGTGCCGATCGGACAAGGTTCCGGAACCTCGTGCGAATTGCGATGCGCGAGATTCAGCACCCCATGAGTCATCACCGCCGAAGTGCCATCGGGAAAGACGTCGCAGAGTCTGAGCACGAGATTGACCTGGGGCTGATCGACGATGATTTCGAGATCGACTTCGGCCGCACCGAGAAGCGTCAGATCCTGGGCCAGGAATTCGCTGTCGAATGAGAGCGATTGGCCGTCCTCGCGCCGCTGGTCGATGGCCAGGTCCGGTGACCCGCCGCCATAGCCGCCGCCCCGCCCGAAATCGGTGCCGGCATTGGCCGGGCACGACAGGCCCAATTCGTGGCCGGGCATTGCAGTCTCGCCGAGGCCGCGCTCGTTCAAGTATCGCGTGCGCCAATAGATGTGCTGGCTGGGCCACGTATCCTCGGCGACCCAGGTTCCGGGGTGATTCTCGTACCAGGGGCGCGGGCGCTCCTCGGTTCCGATCCAGACGCGGTACAAGGGCTCGTCCATGATGAGGCTCGGTTCGTCCATGAGCCAATGATTCCACCAGCGCAGGGCCTCTTGCAGATAGCCGAGCGGGGGCCCGGGCACGCTCCGGCAGGGGAAGTCATGACTCCAGGGACCGATGATGGCCTTCCTGGCGCATTTGAGGCCGGAGAGCAGCCGCGGCACGGCATTGGAATGGAAATCTTCCCAGCCGCCCAGCGCCAGCACCGCGCAAGTAATCGCGGCATGGTTTTCGCAAACCGAGCCCTGTTTCCAATAAGCGTCGCGGCGCTGGTGCGAGAGCCAATGCTCCGACCAGGAATGATTGGCGGCAAGCCTCGCCATCCACATCTCGCGCCAGCGTTCGCCCACGATTTGCGGATCGGGCGGCATGGAATTCATGGCCAGCATGACGTTCGACCACATCGCATCCTCGGTCAAAAGGGCGCCGCCCTTGAAATGGACGTCGTCGGAATAGCGATCGTCGCTGGAACAGAGGGTGATGATCGCCTTCAAGGCCGGGGGCCGCAGGGCCGCCACCTGGAGCGCGTTGCAGCCGCCCCAGGAAATCCCGGTCATGCCGACGTTGCCGTTGCACCAGTCCTGGCGCGAGAGCCAGTCGATGATCTGAAGCGCGTCTTCCTGTTCGCGCGGCAGATACTCGTCTTCGAGGATGCCGTCGGAATCGCCCGAGCCCCGGATGTCGACCCGGCAATAGGCGATGCCATGGCCGACCAGATAGGGGATCATTTCGAGATCGCGGAACACCGTGCCGTCGCGCCGGCGAAAGGGCAGCATCTCGACCACCACGGGGACCTTGTGGGCAACCACCGGACGCCACAAAGTGGTCGCGATCCGCGTGCCGTCGGCAGCCACGATCCACGCCGGATCGATGGTCTGGATCGGGTGCGGAAACGCACGCACGATGTCTGTCATTGCCCTTGCCCCTGCCCTGGTGCCCGCGCCTTGGCGACCCATTGCTCGGCCCCCGCCGAGGCACGCCCTGGCCATCGGGGGCATGGGTAGCATTTTCCGGGGCGGTTTTGGCGGGCGGTTTTGGCGGCGGGTTTTGGGGCGGGTTATGGGGTGGCAGCCAACTTCAAGACTGCCAGGGACAGCCGAGCGGCGGAGTAGCGGGCTTCCCCCGGAATCCGGGGGGGGTAAAATGAAAAACGCGGCCAATCCCATGCACCCATCTCCATGCCGGCCCGGAACCCGGCCCGAGGGGGTCGAAAATGAAAAAACGCGGCCAACCCATGGACCCGTCTCCAGGCACCCATCCGGACGGCACTGGTTAGTTTAGAATAATTCCAAAACAAGTCGGATCGCGAGTCATTGGAACGTTCCAAACCGGACAGGTGGCGAGCCAGCCGCACCCTGCCGAGGCATGCTGCGGGCCAAGCCAACGGCCGTGGTAGGCTTTGGCCGCGACCCATGGCCCTTGGATTGTTATGCACCGACTGATCGACCAGCATCGCGCCGAGATCGCCCTGATGTGCCGCCGCTATGGCGTACGGCGGTTGGAGGTGTTCGGCTCGGCCGCCCGCGCCGAGGATTTCGACCCGGCGGCCAGCGACGCCGATTTCCTGGTCGATTTCGAGCCGGAAGGCGAACGCAACCCCTTGGCGCAATTCTTCGGCTTCGCCGCCGCGCTGAAGGGCCTGCTCGGGTGTCCGGTCGATCTGGTGGAGCCAGGCGCCGTCCAGAACCCCTTCATCCTTGCCGACATCAACCGGGCGCGCGAGGTCGTCTTGGAATCGTGATGCCCGGGAGAGCGCGGACATGAAATTTCGAGCGATCGGGACCGAGGACGAGTACAAGGCCGCGTCGGCGGAAATCGAAAAGTCGATGGATGCCAAACCCGGCATGCCGGCGGGCGACCGGCTCTATTTCCTTACCCTGCTGGTCGAGGCCTACGAGGCCGCGCACCACCCCATCGGATTGCCCGACCCGATCAAGGCTATCAAGATCAGGATGGAAGAGTTGAACCTGCGGCGAAAGGACCTTGAGCCGATCCTTGGCGGCAAGAGCAAGGTTTCCGAGGTGCTGGCCAGGCCAAGCGGGCGCTTTCGATCGACACGATCCGGAGGCTGAACCGGGCGCTCGGCATTCCCGCAGAGGTGTTGATCCAGAAGAGTTGATCCGGAAGACGGGCGCGCGCCCCAAGCGCGCGGCATAGGGAAACCGGAAAGGCGCGGATCGGCACATGACGCGATGAATTTTCGCCGCCGAATTTCTCGGTTCGAACATCGCTAGCGCGCTTTTCAAACCGCGAAATTCGGCCCCCAAGAGTCGGATGAAGCGAGCGCGTATCTCCTGCGGTTTGCGGCCGCTCTTCGGTTTGCTACACTATCGCCATTGATTGGGTTGATGGCTCATCTGCTGCGGTTTGCGGCTGTGAAATCGCTTGCAATAGTGACCCCCTGAGGGGCGGTTTTCGCGTCCAATCCTGACCCCCTCTAGCTGTGTGTCAGTGTCCCTTCCTTTGAGCTTTGAATGGCTGGGAAGGGTGTTGGGGGATGATTGGCGTGGACAA
>CAZIUB010000019.1:0-28344 GCA_964542425.1 uncultured Rhodospirillaceae bacterium
GCTTCAACGAACGGCGCAATCCCACGCCGACGACGAACACCCACAACACCGTCTTGGAAGTGGCGTGGACCGTGGTGCCGGTCGTCATCCTCATGGTAATCGCCATCCCGTCGTTCCGGCTGCTCTATTACGCCGACCGCACGGCGGAACCGGACCTGACCATCAAGGCGATCGGGCATCAATGGTACTGGTCCTACGAGTACCCGGACAACGGCAATTTCACGTTTGACGCCTACATGGTTAAGGACGAGGAAATCAAGCCGGGCCAGCTGCGCCTGCTCGAAACCGACAATCGCCTGGTGGTGCCGGTCGGCGCCAATGTCCGCCTGCTGGTGACGGCCGACGACGTGTTGCATGCCTGGGCGATGCCGGCCTTCGGCGTGAAGCTCGACGCCGTGCCGGGACGCATCAACGAGACCTGGTTCCACGTGACCAAGGAAGGCACCTATTTCGGCCAGTGCTCGGAATTGTGCGGCGTCAACCACGCCTTCATGCCGATCGCGGTCGATGCCGTGTCGAAGGAGAAGTTCACCGCCTGGGTCGCCGAAGCGCAAGCGAAGTACGCCGGCGGCGGCGACCAAGCGGCGCCGCTCGCCGTCGCCGCGACGGCCGAGTAAGCCGCAAGGTAAGGACGATCCAAGAATGAGCGCCATCCAAAACACGGGCGAGCATGCCGGGCATCACCCCACCGGCTGGCGGCGCTTCGTCTACTCGACCAATCACAAGGACATCGGGACCATGTACCTGGTGTTCGCCGTGGTCGGCGGCGTCATCGGCGGCGCGTTTTCGTTGCTGATGCGCCTCGAGCTGCAGGATCCGGGCACGCAGTACCTGCTGACGGCCGATGGCGCGGTCGACGGCCAGGTCTGGAACGTGATGATCACCGCCCATGCCCTGGTCATGATCTTCTTCATGGTGATGCCGGCGATGATCGGGGGCTTCGGCAATTGGTTCGTGCCGCTGATGATCGGGGCGCCGGACATGGCCTTCCCGCGCATGAACAACATCAGCTTCTGGCTGCTGGTTCCGTCCTTCGGTCTGCTGCTCGGCTCGGCTTTCGTCGGCGACGGCGCCGGCACCGGCTGGACGCTCTACCCGCCCTTGTCCGCGTTCGGACAAAGCGGTCCTTCCGTCGATATGGCGATTTTGTCGCTGCACCTCGCCGGCGCGGCGTCGATCATGGGTGCGATCAACTTCATCACCACCATCTTCAACATGCGCGCCCCCGGCATGACCTTGCACAAGATGCCGCTCTTCGTGTGGTCGGTCCTGGTGACGGCGTTCCTGCTGATTTTGGCATTGCCGGTCTTCGGCGGCGCCATCACCATGCTGCTGACCGACCGCAATTTCGGCTCCAACTTCTTCAAGCCCGAGGGCGGCGGCGACCCGGTCCTGTTCCAGCATTTGTTCTGGTTCTTCGGCCATCCCGAAGTCTACATTCTGATTCTGCCCGGCTTCGGCATCATGAGCCAGGTCATCTCCACCTTCTCCAAGAAGCCGGTCTTCGGTTATCTCGGCATGGCCTATGCCATGGTGTCGATCGGCGCCATCGGCTTCGTGGTGTGGGCGCATCACATGTACACGGTCGGCATGGACGTGGACATGCGCGCCTATTTCATGGCCGCCACCATGGTGATCGCGGTGCCCACCGGGATCAAGGTCTTCTCCTGGATCGCCACCATGTGGAACGGCTCGATCCGCTTCGACACGCCGATGCTGTGGGCGGTCGGGTTCATCTTCCTGTTCACCATCGGCGGCGTCACCGGCGTGGTGCTGGCGAACGCGCCCATCGATGTCGCCTTCCAAGACGCCTATTACGTGGTGGCGCATTTCCACTACGTGCTTAGTCTCGGCGCCGTGTTCTCCATCTTCGCCGCGTTCTATTACTGGATCGGCAAGATGTGCGGCCGGCAATACCCGGAATGGGCGGGCCGGCTGCATTTCTGGACCACCTTCGTCGGCGTCAACCTGACCTTCTTCCCGCAGCATTTCCTGGGTCTCCAGGGCATGCCGCGACGCTATCCGGATTACCCGGAGGCGTTCGCCTATTGGAACCTCATCTCGTCGATCGGTTCCTACATCTCCTACGCCAGCACGCTGTTCTTCGTCGGCATCGCGATCTACACGCTGTTTGCCGGGCGCAAGATAGCGGCCAATCCGTGGGGAGTGGGGGCGACCACGCTGGAATGGACGGTCACCTCCCCGCCGCCCTTCCACAGCTTCGATGAATTGCCGCAGTTCAAGGAACAGGCGGCGCATTGACGCGAGATCCCGACCAGCGCTGGACGAGCGCGCTTCCGGCTCGGAGAAACTGAATGGCGGTCTTCCCGCGCCCTCATGCGACCCTCGCCGCCGACGCCGATCCGATCTTGGCCGAGGCGGGCGCGCGCGTCGCGGATTTCGTCGCCCTCTTGAAGCCGCGGGTGATGTCGCTGGTGGTGTTCTCGGGATTCGCGGGATTGGCGGTGGCGCCCGGGCAACTGCATCCGCTGATCTCGGCGGTGGCTGTCCTGTGCATCGCGATCGGGGCGGGGGCGTCTGGCGCCATCAACATGTATTACGACCGCGACATCGACGCCATCATGTCGCGCACCTGCGCCCGGCCGATTCCTAGGGGCTATGTCGAGCCCGGCGCCGCACTCGCCTTCGGCCTGGTGCTGGCCCTGTTCTCGATCATGCTCATGGGTCTGGCCGTGAATTTACTGGCGGCCGGGTTGCTGGCCTTCACCATCTTCTTTTATGTCGTCGTCTACACCATGTGGCTGAAGCGCCGCACACCGCAGAACATCGTCATCGGCGGTGCCGCCGGCGCCTTCCCGCCGATGATCGGCTGGGCGGCGGCGACCGGCGAGATCGGCCTCCCCTCGATCGCGATGTTTCTGCTCATCTTCATGTGGACCCCGCCGCATTTCTGGGCGCTCGCCTTGTTCCGCGAGGGCGATTACGCCAAGGCCGGCGTGCCGATGCTCCCAGTGGTGGCCGGACCGGACGCAACCAAGCGCCAGATGCTGGCCTATACGCTCGCTCTGGTGCCGGTCGCGTTGGCGCCGATGTTCCTCGGCGTCGCGGGCTATGCTTACGGTGCCGTCGCGGCTGCGCTGAATGCCGGCTTCGTCTGGCACGCGCTCCGCGTGCGGCGCGAACGCCAAGGCCAAAGCGCCGCCAAGGCGATGTTCGGCTATTCGCTCCTCTATCTGTTCGGCCATTTCGCGGCCTTGATTCTGGACCGCGCGCCTGGCCTCTTCGGCATGTGGTTTTCATGATGGCGGGTAGCCAAGACAATCTCGCGCGCGAGCGCGAACGCCGCCAGCGCCAGCGCAATTGGGCCCTGGCCGGCGCGATCGCCGCCTTCGTCGCGATCGTCTATTTGGTCACCATGATCAAGTTGGGGGGCGGTTGAGCCATGCCGAGTTCCAACCTCAAGCAACGAAATCGCCGCCTGTTCCTGGCTCTTCTTGGCTTGACCGCCGGGATGGCGGGTCTGGCCTACGCCTCGGTGCCGCTCTATCGGCTATTCTGCCAGGTCACCGGATTTGGCGGTACGCCCCAGCAGGCTTCGGTGGCGCCTGGCGCGGTTTCCGATCGCCAGATCACGGTGACCTTCACGGCCGATGTCGCCGATGGCCTGGGTTGGTCTTTCCGACCGGCGCAACGCAATCTCACCCTCAAGGTGGGCGAGAATCGGCTCGCATATTACATCGCGGAAAACCTGGAATCCGGGCCGGTAACGGGCCAAGCGACCTTCAACGTGTCGCCCGATTTTTTTGGCCAGTATTTCACCAAGATCGATTGCTTCTGTTTCAAGGAGCAGACGCTTGAACCGGGCGAGCGGGTGAAAATGGGTGTCAGCTTTTTCATCGATCCGGCGATGCTCGATGACCCGCATCTGACCAGGATCGACAATGTGACGCTCTCCTACACGTTCTTTCGCGCCGAAGCACAGGCCCAACAGCTGGGCCAGGCCGATGCGCGAGGGTCCGAGACGATGAATTGAACCCGAAAGAGCACTACACCGGCGCGACAATTTTGCCGGCCGGCAACGAGGAAAAAGAACGATGACCGCCACCCACGCGACGGATCACAAGGCCAAGCATCCCTACCATCTGGTCGATCCCAGCCCGTGGCCGTTGATCTGTGCCATCGCCGCCTTCTCCTTCACCTTCGGCATGGTGCAATTCATGCATGGCGCCTCGCTGTGGTGGATCGCGCCTGGTGTGTTGATCTTGCTCGCCACCATGTTCATCTGGTGGGTGGACGTGGTGAAGGAAGCGGAGCATCAGGGCCATCACACCGAAGTGGTGCAGCTCGGCCTGCGCTACGGCATGGCGCTGTTCATCGCCTCCGAGGTGATGTTCTTCGCCGCCTTCTTCTGGGCCTTCTTCGATGCCTCACTCTTTCCCAAGGCGGGGATCGGCGGCATCTGGCCGCCGGAATCGATCCTGCCCTTCGACCCCTTCCAATTGCCGCTGCTGAATACGCTGATCCTGCTCACGTCGGGCTGCACGGTGACCTGGGCCCACCATGCCTTGCGCGAGGGCGACCGCGATGGTCTGGTTCAGGGGCTGACGCTGACCGTGATCCTCGGCCTTTTGTTCACCGGGGTCCAGGCCTACGAATACTCGCACGCCGCCTTCGGCTTCAAGGACACGGTCTATGCCTCGACCTTCTTCATGGCGACCGGGTTCCATGGCTTCCATGTCATGATCGGCACCACCTTCCTGATCGTGTGCCTGGCGCGCGCGATCAAAGGCCACTTCAAGCCGGACCATCATTTCGGCTTCGAGGCGGCGGCCTGGTATTGGCACTTCGTCGATGTCGTCTGGCTGTTCCTGTTCGTCTTCGTCTACATTTGGGGCGGCGGCGACGGCCCCTTTGCCAGCCATTGACGCCATCGCCGATCGCCACCGGATTGGCCTGCCGCTGCCCGCGCTGCGGGCGCGGCAGGCTGTTCCGCGGATACCTGACAATCGCCGATGCTTGCGAATCTTGCGGCCTCGATTTCAAATCCGCCGATAGCGGCGATGGGCCGGCGGTCTTCGTCATGTTCATCGTGATGGCGGTGACGGTGCCCATGGTCTTTGCCCTGTGGGCGATCTTCGAGCCGCCGATCTGGCTACATCTCATCCTATGGCCGCCGGTGGTGCTCGGCTTGTCGTTGTCGCTGTTGCGCCCGGCCAAGGCGATCCTGATCGCGCTCCAGTACCGGCATGGCGCCGGCGAACACCGGTTCTAGGGCACGTTCTAGTGTTGTGGTTCCAACGCTTGGTTCCCGATCAATGCCTTGGAACCACGACACATGCCATCGGGTTTGCTGGTGTTCCGGGCCGGATTTTCGGGAGCGGCATGTTGGTTGGGGAACGCTAGAAGTGGTTTCCTGGCCGCCATTCCGACCGACACTCGTTCCCACCCTGTTCACGGTTCCGGCGATGATTGTGATGCTTGGCCTCTCCCTCTGGCAGTTCGAGCGCTTGGAGTGGAAAACCGACCTCATCGACGAACGCCGGGAACGGCTGGCCTCCCAGCCGGTTGCCTTGCCCTCGATCGGCGCCGGTCTCTCGGGGCAGGAATTTCGCCGTACAACCCTTGCCGGAACCTTCCGGCACGATCTTGAATTGCTGCTGGGGGCAAGGTCGCTGCACGGCAATGTCGGCTACCAATTGGTGACACCGCTGGAATTGCCCGGTGATGGCGGCTGGGTCCTGATCAATCGCGGCTGGATTCCAATGGAACGCAAGAACGCCGGGACGAGAAAGCCGGGTCAGGTCGAAGGCATGGTTTCGCTCGAGGGAATCATTCGCCTGCCCCAGCGCCGCGCCTGGATGCAGCCCGAGAACGAACCGGATCGCCGGGTCTGGTTCTATCTCGATGTCGCGGCGATGGCCAAGGCGGCGGGAGTGGCGGCACGCGAAGATCTCTATGTCGAGGCCGGTCCGGGGACAAATCCCGGCGGCCTGCCCGTGGGCGGCCAGGCCAGAATCGATCTACCCAACGACCACCTGCAATACGCCATCACCTGGGCGCTGCTGGCGATGGCGCTGGTGGTCGTCTATGTTGTCTTTCACCTGAAGCTGGAGCGCGAAGGGAAGGGCAGCGCATGAGCGCTTATCGCAAGCTCGAAGGGAAGTTCCGCCGCCAATCCGCCCTGGAAGAGGCGGCTGGCGTCTTGTATTGGGACCTCTCGACATTGATGCCCGAGGGCGGAAGATCGGCTCGGGCCGAGCAATTGGCCGCGATCAGCGTCACTTGCCACGAATTGCTCAGCGCGCCCGAAACCGCCCAACTCCTGGACGCGGCCAAGGGCGAGGTGCTGGACGATTGGCAGCGCGCCAATCTTGGGGAAATGCGCCGCGCCCACACCCACGCGACCGCGTTGACGCCCGATCTCGTCGACGCGCTGAGCCGCGCCACTTCGGCTTGCGAGGCCTCCTGGCGCGAGGCAAGGCCTAAATCGGATTTCGCCGCCGTGAAGCCTTCCCTCACCGAGGTCTTGAACCTGTCCCGCCAAGTCGCGCGCGCCAAGGCCGAGAAGCTCGGCCGCTCGCCCTACGAGGCGATGATGGATTCGTTCGAGCCCGGCTTGACCGAGGAAGCGGTGGACGCGGTCTTCGACCCCTATGCCAAGTTCCTGCCGGATTTCCTCGCCCGTGTTCTCAATCGCCAACGCCAGGAGAAGGCGCCGTTGCGCCCCAAGGGGCCGTTCCCGTTCGATCGGCAGAAGGCGCTGGCCAGGCGCATCATGGAGCATCTGGGATTTGATTTCCGGCATGGCAGGCTGGATGAAAGCCTGCACCCCTTCTGTGGCGGCGTTCCCGAAGACGTGCGCATCACCACGCGCTATCGCGAGGATGAATTCATCTTCGCCCTGATGGGTGTCATCCACGAGACCGGGCACGCCCTCTACGAGCGGCAATTGCCGGGCCAATGGCGGTTTCAGCCTGTCGGGCGCGCCCGCGGCATGGCCATGCACGAAAGCCAGTCGCTGTTGATGGAGATGCAGGCCGCCCGCTCGCCCGCCTTCTGCGCCTTCCTTTCCGGCCTGCTCGGCGAGACCTTCCCCGGCGAGGAAGCGGCCTTCGCGCCCGACAATCTTCGGCGCCTCTATTCGCTTGTGGCACCCGGCTACATTCGCGTCGATGCCGACGAAGTGACCTATCCCGCCCACGTGATCCTGCGCTATCGCCTGGAAAAAGCGATGATCGCCGGAGAATTGGAAGTGGATGAATTGCCGGGCGCGTGGAACGAAGGCATGAAGGAATTGCTCGGTCTCGATGTGCCGAGCGACCGCGAGGGATGCCTCCAGGACATCCATTGGTTCGAAGGATTGTTCGGCTATTTCCCGTGCTACAGCCTGGGCGCGATGATCGCGGCGCAATTCTTCGCCACCGTCAAGGAGCATCACCCGGAGATTCCAGCCGAGATCGCCAGGGGCGAGTTCGCCACGCTCAGGAATTGGCTCGCCATCAACGTCCACGCCCTGGCCTCGAGCCGCACCACCCACGAGATCGTCGCGCGCGCGACCGGACGCGGCCTCGACACGGCCATGTTCACGCGTCATTTGGAGGCGCGCTATCTGAGCTGAAACCCTCTCCCCCACGAATGTGGCGGCGAGGGCAGGGTGAGGGGGCGAAAAATTCATTGGCGGCGCCTTCGCCTTGCGCGGATTGTTTTGGTTCCATAGTCTGTGGCGGATTTCCGCCAATCGGGAACGAGGGAACGCTTGCTGTATGTTTCGACCAGAGGCGGGGCGCCGGAATTGGATTTCGCCCAGGCCCTGCTTGCAGGCCTTGCCCGCGACGGTGGCCTCTATGTGCCCAGCGCCTGGCCCCACTTGGAATCGGGGTTCCTGCGCCAGCTTCGCGGGCGCGACTATGCCGAGATCGCCTATCAGGTGATGCGGCCCTTTATCGGCGAGGCGATCGCCGAGGCCGATCTGCGTTCGATCATCGCCGGGGCCTGTGGCGCCTTTCGCCACAAGGCGGTGACGCCCCTCAAGCAACTCGATTCCGACCTATGGCTGCTGGAACTCTTCCATGGACCAACGCTCGCCTTCAAGGATGTGGCGCTGCAACTGATCGGCCGCCTCTACGATCATGTGCTGGGGAAGTGCGGGCGCCGGATCACGATCATCGGCGCCACCTCGGGCGATACCGGCTCGGCCGCGCTGGAGGCCTGCCGCGACCGCGCGGCGATCGACATTTTCATCCTGCATCCCCTGGGACGCACCTCCGAGGTGCAGCGCCGCCAGATGACCACCATCGATGCCCCCAATGTGTTCAACATCGCGATCGACGGCACTTTCGACGATTGCCAGGATCTGGTGAAGGCGCTGTTCAACGATCTCGACTTCCGCGATCGCATCTCCATGTCGGCGGTCAATTCCATCAACTGGGCCCGGATCCTGGCGCAGATCGTCTATTACGTGGCGGCCGCCCTGGCGCTGGGGGCGCCCGACCGGCGCGTGGGATTTTCGATACCCTCCGGCAATTTCGGCAACGCCTATGCCGGCTACGTCGCGACGAAGATCGGCCTCGATGCCTCGCCCTTGATCATCGGCTCCAACACCAACGATATCCTGACCCAGTTCTTCGCCACCGGGCGCATGCGCACCGCCGCCGTTAGCCCCACGCTGAGCCCGTCCATGGACATCCAGGTATCCTCGAATTTGGAGCGCCTGTTGTTCGAGGTTCACGATCGCGACGGCAAGCTTCTCGCGCGCGCCATCCGCGATTTCCGCGAGACCGGCGTCTATACCGGCCCCGAGGGGCCGATGCGAAGGCTTCAGGCGCTGTTCCGCGCCGCCGCCTATGACGATTCCAGGACCCTCTCGACCATGCGCGACTGGCATCGCGCGAGCGGCGAATTCCTCGATCCCCATACCGCTATCGGCTTGCGCGCGGGCCAGGATTGCCGGGGCGAGGGGGGCGGGCCGATGGTGGCGCTGGCGACGGCCCACCCGGCCAAATTCCCCGACGCGGTCGAACGCGCGACAGGCATCCGGCCGAAATTGCCCGATTTCCTCGCCGACCTCTTCGATCGGCGCGAACGCTCGACCGAGCTTCCCAACGATCTTTCTCGGGTGCGGGATTTCGTGCTGGCCAACGCCCGCGGCAATGGGGCGCCAGTACCCGCCGTCGCCGATGATTGATTCGAGCGAAATGACCCCACCAGTATACGCTGGCGGGTATTGTCATTTGGTATCATGTGCCAACTATCGTGGGAGAATCGCAGTGCTTTTGTGCATCACGCATTTTCGAAAGTTGGCACTGGCATGAGTGGGGCCGAAGCGGGCACGATCAGGGTGACACGGCTCGGCAACGGGCTCCGGATCGCCACCGATTGCATGGCGAGCGTGGAAACCATAGCCATCGGCCTTTGGTCGGCGGTCGGCACCAGGCACGAGCCGGAAGCGGAGAACGGTGTCGCCCATCTCCTGGAACACATGGCCTTCAAGGGCACTAGGCGCAGGAGTGCGCGCGACATCGCCACCGAGATCGAGGCGGTGGGCGGCTATTTGAACGCCTATACCGGGCGCGAGCAGACCGCCTATTTCGCCAGAATTCTCGCCCGCGACCTTGAACTGGCCGTCGATCTCTTGGCCGACATCATCCAGAACTCGATCTACGATCCGGAAGAGCTCGCGCGCGAGCGCTCGGTCGTGCTGCAGGAGATCGGACAGGCCGAGGACACCCCCGACGACATCGTGTTTGATCACTTCCAGAACGCGGCCTTTCCCGGCCAGGCGATGGGGCGCCCGACGCTAGGCCGCGAGGAGATCGTGCGGTGCCTGTCTCGCGACGTGGTCGCGGGGTATCTCGCTAGAACCTATCGCGCGGAGCGCATGGTGCTCGCCGCCGCCGGCCAGATCGATCACGATCTCCTGGTCGCGATGGCGGCCAAGGCCTTCGACAATTTGCCGTCGGGCGCGCCGCCATTGTGCGAAGCGGCGCGCTATCTGGGCGGCGAAAAGCGCCTGGAGCGTGATCTGGAGCAAGTCCATGTGGTCATGGGATTCCAGGGCGTTCCCCATCGTCACGCGGATTATTTCGTCGCTTCGGTGACCTCGCAATTGCTGGGGGGCGGCATGTCGTCGCGCCTGTTCCAGGAGGTGCGCGAGAAACGCGGCTTGGTCTATTCCATCAGCACCTTCACCAGCTCCTATTTCGATGACGGCCTGTTCGGCATTTACGCGGGCACCGGCGAGACCGAGGTGGCGGAAATGATGCCGGTCATTTGCGAGGAATTGCGGAAGTTGTCAAACCAGGTCGAACCCATCGAGGTCGAGCGCGCGCGCCGCCAGCTCAAATCCTCGCTCCTGATGGCGCGCGAGCATACCGGCGACCGATGCGAAAGTTTGGCGAGCCAGCTTCTGATCCATGACCGCCCGATCCCGGTCCCCGAGATCGAGGCCCGGATCGATGCCGTGGATTGCGATTCCGTGACCCGCTTCGCGCGCCAATTGCGGGCGGGCAACCCGACGCTCTCCGCGCTCGGGCCAATCGGCCGGGTGATGCCGCTCCAGCGCCTGCGGCAGTGTCTCGGGCCATAGAATGCGCGCGATTTTCGACCTGGGACCCAGCTATTTTCCGCCACCCGCGGCCATGGTCGGTGGCGGAGTTTGGTTGCGCCCGCCGCTCTATAGCGATTATCCGGCCTGGGCGGCTTTGCGCGAAACCAGCCGGGCCTTCCTCGAGCCGTGGGAGCCGAGCTGGGAATCCGACCTGCTGACGCGCGGCGGCTACCGCGCGCGGGTGCGGCAATTCGCCAGGGAGTGGCGCGAGGACAGGGGCTATTCCTTTCACATTTTCACCGAGGCGGAGGGCGCGCTCGCGGGCGGCATCAACCTCTCCGGCGTGCGGCGGCGCGCGGCGCAATTCGGCAGCCTTGGCTATTGGATCGGCCGGCTGCATTCCCGCCACGGGCTGATGTCGGCGGGGCTGCGCCTGCTGCTGCCGCGCCTGTTCCAGGATTTCCGCCTGCACCGGGTGGAGGCCGCCTGCATTCCGGAAAACGAGCCCAGCCGCGTGTTGCTGGAAAAGTTCGGCTTTCGCCGGATCGGGTTTTCCCGCGCCTATTTGCGCATCAACGGGGCCTGGCGCGACCACCTGCTCTATGAGCTCGAAGTGGAGGATCTCAATGCCTCGCGCGGGATGTCGGGCTTGACGCCTTCCGGCGCTTCGCATCCCTATCCCCCGCGTTCGGGGGAGAGGGTAGGGTGAGGGGGCGATTCCAATAATTCGGAAAGCGCTTGTCTTGTGATTCAAGGAACAACCATGACAAAACCAGAGTTCACACTTGGCGTACGCTCGCGCGTCAAGCGCTTCGGCGAACTGGGGCATTACGACCATGCGAGTATTTTCGGAATCCTCGATGCGGCGATAGTCGCCCACATCGCTTATGTCATCGATGGGCAGCCTTACGTCACGCCGACCAGCTTCTGGCGCGATGGTGCCACCCTCTATTGGCACGGTTCGTCGGCCAGCCGCATGATTCGCGCCCATGGCGCGGGCCAGAAGGTGTGCGTGACGGTGATGCTGATGGACGGCCTGGTGCTCGCCCGCTCGCCGTTCAATCATTCGATCAATTACCGTTCGGTCATGGCCTTTGGCGCCACGCACGCCATCGCCGACCCGATTGACAAGGCCGCGTTGCTCGACCGGTTCATGCGGCGCTATTTTCCCGCGCGCCTCGAAACTCTGCGCCAGACTACGCCGAAGGAACTGATGGCGACCGGGGTCATCGCGATGGAGATCGAGGAGGCCTCGGCCAAGATCGCCGCCTCGGGTCCGACCGACGAGCCGGGCGATTCGGATCATGGTTGCTGGGCCGGAGTGATCCCGCTCGCCCTCACGCTTGGCGCGGCGGAGCCGGCGGAGGATCTGCGGCCTGGAATCGCCTATCCCTCTCCGCTGGAAGTTTATGCGCCGGGTGCGCGCCTGGATCAGGTGATCGCCGCTCTGGCGCCACCCAATGGGTCCTAGCGCAGTATTGGAACCATCGGAACTCCCCTCGCCCCCCCGTTCGCGGGGCAGAGGGAAGGGTGAGAGGATGCCCCGATCCAAACGCGTGATGCGGCTCAGGCGTTTCCGGCGGCGCTGGAGAGCAGGCGGTAATCGACGCCGATCTTGCCGATGCAGCGCTCCCATTTGTCATCGATGCGGTCATCGAAGATCAGTTCCTGGTCCGCCGGCACGCACAGCCAGGCGTTGCCCTGGATTTCCTGATCGAGCTGGCCCGGACCCCAGCCGGCATAGCCAAGCGCCAGCAAACGCCGCTTTGGCCCGGAGCCCGACGCGATGCCGCGCAGGATATCGAGTGTGGCGGTGAGCCCGACGTCGCTCCCCACCCGCAAAGTGGCGTCTTCCAGATAATCGGCGCTGTGCAGCACGAAGCCGCGACCGGTCTCGACCGGCCCGCCGCTCCGAATGCGGATATCCTCGCCGCTGGACGCTTGGCCAATGTTCAGTTGCTGCAGCAAATCGGGGAAGCTCAAGGATCCGATCAGCCGATTGATCACCAGCCCCATGGCGCCATCGGCCGTATGCGCGCATACATAGATGACCGTGCGCGTGAAACGAGGGTCGCGCATGGCGGGCATGGCGACCAGGAAATTCCCGGTGAAGAAACCCTGATGGATCAGACTCTTGCTCATGACCGTTATCTCGGGTTTAACGGTTCGGCCCTCAAGCTCCACGCAATGCACGATCTCGTGACTCGCACGGCCGAGCCATGAGACTAATATTGCTTGGAAAGGTTGGCAAATAATGAATTTTTCGCCGACATTTTTGGCATCTCGGATTTTCCTGGCGGCCTTTGTTCCGGCCCTGTTCCAGGCTTGGGCTGCGCCTTTGGCGATGGCCGAAACCGCCAGCGCCTGGGCCAAAACCCCCCAATCCGCGGCCAGGCTGATCTCGGCGGTGACCGCGATGGGCGAGTTGCAACGCCTGCCGCTCGGCCTGGAATTTACAATGAAGCCCGGCTGGAAGACTTACTGGCGCAGCCCCGGCGATGCCGGGTTGCCGGCGCAAATCGAGCTTGCCGGTTCCTCGAACGCCGGTGCCGCCCAATTGCGCTGGCCGGTGCCACAGCGCTTCGAATTGTTCGGCTTGCAGACCTTCGGCTATGGCGATCATGTGGTGCTGCCGCTTGACGTTGCCGTGCCTCGGCCGGGCGAGGCGGCGGCACTCCGTGTGCAATTGCGTTACCTGGTTTGCGAGGTCATTTGCATTCCGGTGGATGCGGATCTGTCGCTCGATCTGCCGGCGGGCCCGGCCCTTCCCAGCGGTGAGGCGCCGCTCATCAGCCGGTTCGCCTCCCAGGTGCCGATGGGGCCCGAGCGCCTTGGCTGGCGGATAGAGGGCCCCGCGATCGACGAGGAAGGCGCGATCGTCATTGACCTCGCCTCGACACTGGATCCCCTGGTGGCGCCCGATGTGATCATCGAGGGATCGCCGACCCATGTCTTCCGGCCGCCCAAATTGGAACTGGCCGGCAATACTCGTGACGCGAGGCTGACGGTACCGGCGATACGGGTGGCCGATGGTCCTGAATTGAGCGCGCAGGACCTGACCTTCACCATTTTCGACGGCGTGATTTCGATGGAAATGAAGGCGCGCCCGGGAGAATCGATGCGGGGCGCCATCCTCCTGGGCGCGCAGGCCAAGGCCCTGCCCGCGACCGGGTTGCTGGCGATCCTGGGCGTCGCATTGTTGGGTGGGCTCATCCTCAACATCATGCCCTGTGTGCTGCCGGTGCTGGCACTGAAAGTGACGGGCGTTCTCGAAATGTCGGGCCAGGAATCCCGGCGCACTCGAATTTCCTTCCTGGCGAGCGCGGCTGGAATTCTGGTCTCGTTCCTGGCGCTGGCGGGTGCGCTTGGCCTGGCCAAGGCATCGGGGGCGAGCGTCGGCTGGGGCATTCAGTTCCAGCAGCCGTTGTTTCTGGCGGCGATGGCGTTGGTCTGCCTTGCCTTCGCCGCCAATCTCTTCGGCTGGTTCCAGATACCGATGCCGGCCTTTGTCGGCTGGGCGAGTGTCGCCGGCGAAGGGCGACTGGCCGGCGATCATTCCAAGGCATTCTTTTCCGGGGTTCTGGCCACCGCACTCGCCACCCCGTGCTCGGCGCCTTTCGTCGGAACCGCGGTCGGTTTCGCGCTTTCGCGGGGGGCCGCCGAGATTCTCCTCATCTTCGCTTCGCTTGGCCTGGGGCTTGCCGCTCCCTATCTCGCGATCGCCGTGGCGCCAGGGATGGTCGGGCTCCTGCCGCGCCCGGGGCCCTGGATGCGCTGGGTCAAGCGAATATTGGGCATCTCGCTTCTGGCCACCGCCATCTGGTTGGCATCCGTGATCGGCGGGCAGATGGGCTGGACCAAGTCCTGGTGGGTGGGCTCCCAGCAAGGGCCGTGGATCGCCTTCGACGAGAAGCGGATCGCCCTCCTGGTCGGAGAGGATAAGCTGGTCTTTGTCGACGTGACCGCCGATTGGTGCCTCACCTGCCAGGCCAACAAGAAACTGGTGCTGAACCGCGATCCCGTCGGCCAGCGGTTGCGGGCCCCGCGCATGGTGGCGATGCTCGCCGATTGGACCAATCCCGATCCCGCGATTTCCGGCTTCCTCGCCCGCTTCGCTCGCTATGGCATCCCTTTCAATGTCGTGTTCGGCCCCAAGGCGCCTGAGGGCGTGGTTCTGCCCGAACTCCTTACTACGGACGCGGTCATGCGCGCGATCGGGCAAGCCGGCGGCTGACTAAAGCCGCTTGAGCTTGCCCCTTTGGGCGGCCTATCCTTGGCCAACTTCATCATCGGCAACATCGAAAGGATTGCGCCATGGCGATCAAGATCGGCGACAAGGTTCCCAGCGTGGCACTCAAGCATATGGACAAGAGCGGCATGCAGACAATCAATACCGACGATCTGCTGAAATCCAAGAAGGTCGTGCTGTTCGCGCTACCGGGCGCCTTCACGCCCACCTGCTCGGCCAAGCATTTGCCGGGCTTCGTGCAGAACGCCGAGGCGATCAAGAAAAAGGGCGTCGATGTCATCGCCTGCTTGTCCGTCAACGATGCCTTCGTGATGGATGCCTGGGGCAAGGCCCAGCACGCCGACGACAAGGTGATGATGCTGGCCGACGGCAACGCGGATTTCTCCAAGGCGGTCGGGCTGACCATGGACGGCACCGGCTATGGCATGGGGCTTCGCGCCAGCCGCTACGCCATGGTGATCGAGAACGGCGTGGTGAAGGCGTTGAACGTCGAGGCGCCAGGCGCCTTCGAGGTCTCCAGCGCCGAAGCGATCATGAAGGCGCTCTAAATCGGCGCTTGTGCCCCTGACCAAGTGAACGGCGGCCGCCCTTGGCCGCCGTTTTTGTGTCGAGGGCGATTCTCGAAAATAGGGATTCGGTAATTTCTTGCGATGTTCCCACGCTGTCCGGAGGGATAGGAGCCCCGCCAATCGCGCGATCCTAACCAAATTTTAACCCCTGCGATGTATTAGCTGCTGCTTGGTTCTGGTGGAATAGCGCCCGGGCCGCAATCTGATCAATCCATGCTCGCAGCCACGCCATTCCCGCGCTCTTTCCAGATAGCGATCGAACAGGAGGCTTCCATGTCGTTTTGGCGGATTCTGAAGATCGGCGCGCGGCTGTGCATCGAAATTGGCGACTTGATGGCGCTCCTCGCCGGCATCGCGTGTTTCGTGGGGCGTATCGCGAGGAGAGCGCCGCCGATGAACAATCCGAACTTACTGGCCGAAATCCGCGCATCGGGCCGGAATCGTCGAAATCTTGACTTCCGGTTTCCCGTCGTGGGGAACCCGAAACTCGTGCAACCTCAATAGGAAATTGGCCATGCTAAGCAATCTCACAATCAAGTCCAAGTTGATCCTTTTGGGCGGTACGGCGGTGACAATGATCGTGCTCGCTAGCGCCACCGGTGTCTATGGCTCGATGCAAAGTAGTGCCGGCCTGACGGAGGTCACCGCGATCACCAACGCGGTCCGCAATGTGATGCAGGCCGACATGATGCATGACGCGCTTCGGGCGGACGTGCTGATGGCCATGAAAGTCGGCCCGGGCGGCTCGGCGGCGGAACAGAGGGAAGTTCTCGCCAGTATCGCCGATCATGTGTCATCCTTCACGGATTCGTTGGCGAAACTGGCCGAAATCGATGTCTCGCCGGAAATCAAGAAAGCCTTGGTCGAGGTGGGTCCAAAGCTGGACACGTATATCGCCTCCGCGCAATCTTTCGGCGACATAGCGCTGAAAGATCCGGCCGCCGCAGATGCGGATTTTCCAGAATTTGCCGCCGCCTTTAAGGATCTTGAAGTCAATATGCAAGATCTTGGTGACTTGATCGAAGGCTCCAGCACGACCATCGGCGCCGGCGCGCAGGCCACCAATGACAGCCTCCTGATCGCGCTGATCGTTGTCGCGATCGTTTCCACCTTGCTGGTTCTGACGATGAGCGTTGTGAATGCCACCGCCATCGGTCGCTCCATCGGCGCAATGACCGACGCCATGCGCGTCCTTGCCGGCGGCAACACGTCGATCGAGATCCCGGGATCGGAGCAAAAGAACGAGATTGGCACCATGGCTTCCGCCGTCCAGGTGTTCAAGGACAATCTCATCGAGGCCGAACGCCTGCGCGCGGCCCAGGAAGTCGAGCAGCAGCGTCAGGTCGAGCGCGGCACGAAGATGGAATCCGCGGTGGCCGATTTCGACAAAATGATCACCGAAGTGGTTGGATCGATTTCGTCGGCGGCGACCGAACTGCAATCGACCGCGCAATCCCTGTCCGCGACCTCGGAAGAGACCTCGCGCCAGGCGAATGCCGTCGCGGCGGCTTCGGAACAGATGGCGCAGAACGTGCAGACCGTGGCCACTGCGACCGAGGAATTGACGACATCGATTCGCGAGATCGGCAACCAGGTGACGGAATCCTCCCGCATCGTGGGCGGTGCCGTTACCCAGGCCAACGATACCAACGCCAAGGTCAAGAACCTCTCGGAGGCGGCGCAGAAGATCGGCGATGTCGTCACCCTGATCAACGAGATCGCCTCGCAGACCAACTTGCTGGCGTTGAATGCCACGATCGAGGCGGCCAGGGCGGGCGAGGCCGGCAAGGGAATTGCGGTGGTGGCCTCGGAGGTCAAGAACCTCGCGACCCAGACCGCCAAGGCGACCGAGGAGATCGCCGGCCAGGTGCGCGCGATCCAGGAATCGACCGATTCCTCGGCCCAGGCTATCCAAGGCATCACCCAGACCATCAATCGGGTGAATGAGATCTCGACCGCCATCGCCTCGGCGGTGGAGGAGCAGGGTGCCGCGACCCAGGAGATTTCCAGGAACGTGCAGCAGGCCTCTTCCGGCACCTCGGAAGTCACCAGCAACATCGGCGGCGTGACCCAGGCCGCGCAGCAGACTTCGGCCGGATCGACCCAGGTCCTAAGTGCCGCTAGCGAATTGGCCAAGAACGGCGTAAGGCTGAAGTCGGAGGTGGAGGGTTTCCTGCGCACGGTGCGGGCGCTCTAATCGCGGAAATGAAGACAAACGGCCGGTCGGGAATCCTAGGGCTGGCTGCCCTTGCTTTCCCTCCATCGCGAGGAGAGCGCCGCCGATGAACAATCTGGACTTCCTGGCCACCGGCCAGATCGAGCGCATCGGCAAGAAAATTCGCGGCCAGCTCACGAACCTGCGGCGGCGCAAGCTCATCCACTTGGCTCGAAGCGCGCCAAATCCGCCGCGCAATCCGGCTCTTGACCCCTTGGCAACGCAACTCCAGCAAATGCGCCTCCGGCTTGAGTTCCAGATACGCAAGGTCGAATCCGAATCAAACCGGAACGGGGCCGAGGACCAGGCGATGGCGCGCGCCAGGACGGTCTTGGCCGACGCCACCGAAATTGTCGACCTGGTGATCTGGTTCGGGGCGGAATTGCCCGACGACGTAATTGTGAGCAAGGATTCCAACAGCCGGAAGGGATAGTGCGAATTCCCGATGCACGGCGGTCATTCCCTCCCCCCACTTGTCGCGGGGGAAAGGGTAGTGTGAGGGGGCGATTCCAATCGTTCGGAAAACGCTCTCTAACATCGCGCTACTCCGCCAGCGTCTTGATTGCCTTCCGCGCCAATCCATCGGCGCGCTCGTTGCCGTCATGGCCGGAATGTCCCTTGACCCAGATCCATTGAACCTTGTGGCGCGACGCCGCCTCTTCCAGCCGCCGCCACAGATCGACGTTCTTGACCGGTTTCTTGTCGGCGGTCTTCCAGCCACGCCGCTTCCAGTCGTGGATCCAGGTGGTGATGCCCAGGCGCAGATATTGGCTGTCGGTGTGCAGCCTGATGTCGGCCGGGCGTTTCAGCGCCTCCAGCGCCATGATCGCCGCCATCAGCTCCATGCGGTTGTTGGTGGTCTTGGCCTCGGCGCCGCTCATTTCCTTCAGGGTCGCGCCCTGGCGCATGAGCACGCCCCAGCCGCCTGGCCCCGGATTGCCGCTGCAGGCGCCATCGGTGAAGATTTCGACGTGACGGGGCCTCGTGCCAACTTTCGGAACAGCGTGATCCATGAAACGCTCGCATTCCTCCACGAAAGTTGGCACATGTTACCAACTAGATAGTACCCGCCGGCGTGCGCCGACTGAGTCAATATTCCGAATCACCCATCCGCGACGGCGGGTACTGGGCCAACTTTCGGAAATGCGGGATTCATGAAACACCCCCGTGATCCCACGTAAGCTGGCACACATCATGTAATGATAGTACCCGCCGAAGTGTACTGGCGGAGACATTTGGCTCGAACCAGCTAGTCCCACGACGGCGGGTGCTAGTTGAGGGTTTCATTCGATGCCGTAGGCCGCTTTCGAGCGCGCGGCCTGATGGAAGGCGAGCTTGCGCCGGTACTCGATCGGGTCCTTGGGCCTGACGAAGGCGCCATGCGGGTGATTGAGCCAGTCGTAGAGTCGGGTCAGCAGGAAACGCAGTGCGGCACCCCTGGCCAGGATCGGCAGGACCTCGATTTCGGCCCTAGGCATCGGCCGCGCCTGGCCATAGGCGCGCACCATCATCCGCGACTTGGTGGCGTTGAAGCTGCCATCGGGCTCGAAGCACCAGGCATTGAGGCACACGGCCAAGTCGTAAGCCAGGTAATCGGTGCAGGCGAAATAGAAATCGATGATTCCGGACAGCCGATCCCCGCGAAAGAACACGTTGTCGGGAAAGAGATCGGCGTGGATGGTTCCGATCTCGAGGTCGCTGGGCCAGGTTTGGGTGAGAAAGTCCATCTCCTCGGCGATCAAGCGGGAGAGGCCCGGCTCGACCTCGTCGGCGCGCGCGTGGGTCTTTTCCGCGAGATCGCGCCAGCCCGGCAGCGACAAATCATTTACCCTTCGCATCGCAAAGTCGCGGCCACTCACATGCAGCCTTGCCAGCGCCGCGCCGACCAATTGGCAATGGCGCTCGGTCGGGCGCCTTGGCCACATGCCCTCGAGGAAGGTGACTATGACCGCCGGCCGGCCGCACAATTCGCGCAAGCTCCTCCCGTCGCTTCCATGAACGGGAACTGGGCAATCGATTCCCTTGGCTGCCAGATGCTCCATCAGCCCCAGGAAGAACGGCAAATCCTCGCGTCGCACCCGTTTTTCGTAGAGGGTCAGGATGTAGCTGCCGCTGGTCGCGTGGAGCAGGAAATTGCTGTTCTCGACGCCCTCGGCGATCCCCTTGCAGGATGCCACCTCGCCGATGTCGTATTGGGCGATGAAGGCCTGCAAATCGCTGTCGGGGACTTCGGTATAGACCGCCATCGGAATGCCAGGAACGCATGGGGGCCAACCCCTCGTGGCCCAAAGTCCCAATTAGACGGATTTGCCGGGCGGGGCAATCGCCATTTCGACAGCTCCTTGCCGGACCCGCCCGCATTCGGCTTGGACGCGCCAACACCGATCCGCTACATTTCACCGCGGGGCCTTGCGGGGGAGCGTTCCCGAGTCGAATCCCTCCGGGCTAAATAATGGAGGCAAAATTGGCAAGTCCCCATATCGCGCAGAAGGCGCCGTTTGCGATCGATGTCGAGGTCGGGAAAACCTATTTCTGGTGCGCTTGCGGCAGAAGCCAGAAACAGCCCTTCTGCGACGGCTCGCACAAGGGCTCGGAATTCTCCCCGATCAAGTACGACGCCCCTGATAGCAAGCTGGTGTATTTCTGCGGCTGCAAGAACAGCGGCGGGAAACCCTTTTGCGACGGCACCCACAAACGGCTTTGACCATGCGCGCCTTGCCCGCCCCCGTGCCAACTTTCGGAACAGCGTGATCCATGAAACGCTCGCATTCTTCCACGAAAGTTGGCACATGTTACCAACTAGATAGTACCCGCCGGCGTGTGCCGACCGGGTCGATTTTCCGAATCACCCATCTTGGACGGCGGGTACTGGAACGTTCGCTACGATTTCTTGCCGCCCTTGGGGCGCTGGCGCTCACGGCTTCCTGCATCACCGGCCAGGATGGGCCGCTCCCCTGCCCGCAGGTTCTGATCGTGGGCGAGGCCGGGCGAATGACCAAGTTTGTGGGCGAGAGCGAGGATCTATCGGAATCCGAGTTCGAGGCCAAGGTGGACGCTGTGCAGTCGCTATGCTTCTACGCCGAGAATCGCATTCGCACCGAGATGCGTGTGCAGTTCCTGGCCGCGCGGGGCCCAAGGGAGAACGATGGCCTCGCCCCCTTCGACTATTTCATCGCCATCACCGGGCCGGGCGGAGAGCGGGTCGCGCGCGAGGTTTTCGATTCCCGGATCGAGTTCACTGGCGACAAGGTGCAGAGCCTGGTGGTCGAGGAATTGGAGCCCACGATCTACTTGCAGCCCGGCGAGAACGGCGATTTCTATCGCATCTATGTCGGCTTCATGCTGTCGCCGAAGGAGCTCGCCTACAACAAGCGAAATCCACGCTGAGGCGGGCAATCACGCCAGTACCCGCCGTCGCCGATGACTGGTTCGGCAATACGACGCCGCCCGTGCCCGCCGGCGGGTACCATCATTCAATAACATGCGGCCCGACTTTCGTGGAGGAATGTGGGCCTTTCAAGGGTCATGCTTTTCGAAAGTTGGCCCAGTACCCGCCGTCGCGGATGGGTGATTCGGAATGTTGACTCAGTCGGCGCACGCCGGCGGGTACTATCTAGTTGGCACCAGGCGATGGCTCTTGACGGATGGCGTCGGCGGGATCATCCTCCGCCCCGATTTCAGCCGATAGCGGGAGAGTTCGATCGAGCGACCGGGTCGGTCGCGCGATCGACGCCGAAGGAGCAACCGCCCCTGGAAACTCTCAGGCAGCAAGGACCGCATCGGCGTAGAATACTCTGGAAAGCGGACCGCCCCGTGACCGGGCAGGTCTCACCGAAGGTGTAAACCCGGTTCCCGGCGATAAGACCTTTCGGTCCGCGGGAACTCGGGCAAATCTCTCAGGTCGAAGGACAGAGGGGGGTCGCGGGAGGCGGGATGGTCCCGCATCGCCGTAACCCTCAAGGATGTCCCTCGCCGATGAATGCCCCGTCCCAGCCCGCGCGGCGCACGCCGCTTCACGATCTGCACCTCGAACTGGGCGCCAAGATGGTGTCCTTCGCCGGCTACGAGATGCCGGTGCAATACCCATCTGGAATCCTCACCGAACATCTGCATACGCGCAAGGCCGTCGGCCTCTTCGATGTCTCGCATATGGGCCAGGTTCGCCTCTGGGCCGATAGCTACGCCGCGACCGCCGAAGCCATGGAGCGGCTATGCCCGGCCGATCTTCGCGACCTCAAGGCCTGGCGCCAGCGCTATTCCTTCTTCACCAATGGCGAGGGCGGCATTCTCGACGACCTGATGATGACCCGCGTCTCGGATTCCCCGCATGGCGATCATCTGTTCATGGTGGTCAATGCCGGTTGCAAGGCGCAGGATCTGTCGCATCTTCACGCCAATCTCAACAATCGCTGCGAGGTGGCCGAGCTCGGGGATCGAGCGCTCCTGGCCCTGCAGGGCCCGGGTGCCGCCTCGGTAATGGCAAGGCTTGCGCCCGAGAGCGGGGCCATGACTTTCATGAGCGGGCGCGATCTCACGATCGGCGGCATCGCGTGCTTCGCCACGCGCTCTGGCTACACCGGCGAGGACGGCTTCGAAATCTCGGTCGCGTCCGCCAACGCAATCGATCTGGCCCGGCGCCTGCTGGCCGAGACCGCGATCAAGCCGATCGGGCTTGGCGCTCGCGATTCGCTTCGCCTGGAGGCGGGACTTTGCCTCTACGGGAACGATATCACCGACAAGATCAATCCGGTCGAAGCCGATCTAGCCTGGGCCATCGGCAAGCGCCGGCGCGAACATGGCGGGTTTCCCGGTGCTGGTGCCATCCAGCGTCAGATCGCGCATGGGGCGCCACGCCTCCGGGTCGGCATCCTGCCCGAGGGCCCTGCGCCCGCCCGCGCGCATACGCCAATCGCCGATGCCGACGGCAAGATCGTGGGCGAGGTCACATCGGGCGGTTTCGCGCCCAGCCTGAATGCGCCCATTGCCATGGGCTATGTCCGCGCCGATCTGGCGCGCATGGGCGCGTCGGTCCAGTTGATGGTGCGCGGCAAGGCGCTGCCGGCTAGAATCGCCAAGCTGCCCTTCGTGCCGCACCGCTATTTCCGGGGATCATGAAAACCAAGGTCAAGGGGAGATCACGACCATGAGCGATGTTCGCTTCACCAAGGAACACGAATGGGTCCGCCTCGAGGGCGATGTCGCGGTGATCGGCATCACCCATTTCGCGCAAGAGCAATTGGGCGACGTGGTCTATGTCGAATTGCCGGAGCTGGGACGCACGGTCGAAATGGGCAAGGACATGGCGGTCGTGGAATCGGTGAAGGCGGCGAGCGAAGTCTACGCCCCGATCAGCGGCGAAGTCATCGCCGTCAACGCCGATTTGACCACTTCGCCCGCGACGGTCAACGAGGACGCCCAGGGCAAGGGCTGGTTCACGAAGTTGAAAATCGCCAACAAGGCCGAGCTCGATGGCTTGATGAACGAAGCCCAGTACAAGGCCTTTTGCGAAGGACAGCATTGATGCGCTATCTGCCGCTGACGCCGGCCGATCGCCAGGCGATGCTGGAGAGGATCGGCGTCGATTCGATCGAGGCGCTCTATGAGGACGTGCCGGCAAGCGCCCGCCTGAAGGCGCCGGTCGATCTGCCCGGATACGCTTCCGAGATCGAGGTCGAGCGAGCGATTCTGGGCATGGCTTCGACTAATCTCGGCACCTTGTCGTGCCCGAGTTTTCTTGGCGCCGGCGCCTACCGCCATCACGTGCCCGCCGCCGTGGATCACCTGATCCAGCGCGGCGAATTCCTCACCTCCTACACGCCCTACCAGCCCGAGGTGACCCAGGGCACGTTGCATTATCTGTTCGAGTTCCAGACCCAGGTGGCGCTGCTGACCGGCATGGATGTGGCCAATGCCTCGATGTACGACGGCGCCAGTGCCACCGCCGAGGCGGTGATGATGGCCAACCGCGTGACCCGGCGCAAGCGCGCCCTCCTTTCCGGCGGCCTGCATCCGCATTACCGCGAGGTGGTGGAAACCCATGGCCGCCATACCGGCTTCGAGGTCAAATCCCTGGCCCCCGATTGGAGGGGCGCGGAGGAATTGGCCTCGCTCATCGACAAGGACACGTCTTGCGTCGTGGTGCAGAACCCGAATTTTTTCGGACACATTTCCGATTGCACGCGCTTGGCCCAGGCGGCGCGCGCATCGGGCGCGCTGGTGATCGTGGTGGTGACCGAGGTGGTTTCGCTAGGCCTCGTGACGCCGCCGGGCGAGATGGGGGCCGACATCGTCGCGGCCGAGGGCCAATCGCTCGGCAATGGCTTGGGCTTCGGCGGGCCCTATGTCGGGCTGTTCGCCACGCGCGAGAAATATCTGCGCCAGATGCCCGGTCGGCTCATCGGCCAGACAATGGATGTCGAGGGCAGGCGCGGCTGGGTGCTCACCCTTTCCACCCGCGAACAGCATATCCGGCGCGAAAAGGCGACCAGCAACATTTGCACCAATTCCGGCCTGTGCGCGCTCGCCTTCACCATCCACGCATCGCTGCTGGGCGAATCGGGCTTGAGCCATCTCGCCCAACTCAACCATGCCAATGCCTGCAATCTCGCAGATCGCCTGGCGCGGATTCCCGGCGTCACCCTGGTGAACGAGTGCTTCTTTAACGAATTCACCTTGGCCCTCCCCAAACCCGCCGCCCCATTGGTCGAGGCGCTGGCCAGGCGGCGCATTCTGGGCGGTGTGCCGGTGTCGCGTCTTTCGCCCAACAATCCCGGCCTCGCCAATCTGCTCCTGGTGGCGGCCAGCGAACTGACCAGCGATGAGGACATGGCGGCGCTGGAACAGGCCATGAAGGAGGCCTTGGCATGAACGCGGGCCAATTGCCGCCGGTACCCGGCCCCGGCACCGTTTCCGAAAACAAGGGGCTCCAGATCGAGGAGAGGCTGATTTTCGAGCAGGGGATGGAAGGGCGGAGCGGCGTCGATCTGGCGGCGGTCCCTGCGCATCGCGAGCGCCTAGGCACCCACCGGAGGAAAGGCGAGATCGGCTTGCCCGGTTTGTCCGAGCCCCAAGTCGTTCGCCATTACACACGCCTCAGCCAAAAGAACTACGCCATCGACATGGGCGTCTATCCCTTGGGTTCGTGCACCATGAAGCACAACCCGCGCCTCAACGAAAAACTGGTGCGGGCACCCGGCCTCGGCGATCTCCATCCGATGCAGCCGATCTCGACCGTGCAGGGCGCGCTCAAGCTCATGAGTACGCTCGCTCATTGGCTGAAGACCCTGACCGGCATGCCGGCGGTCGCGATGTCGCCGGCCGCCGGCGCCCATGGCGAGCTCTGCGGCATCATGACCATCCGCGCCGCCTTGCTGGCCAAGGGCGACGCGAGGCGCCGCATCCTGGTTCCGGAATCGGCGCACGGCACCAATCCGGCGACGGCGGCTGCCTGCGGCTACGAGGTCGATCCGGTGCCGGCCGATGCGCGGGGCCGCGTCGATCTCGCTGCCTTCAAGGAGAAGCTCGGGCAAGACGTGGCCGGCACCATGATCACCAACCCCAACACCTGCGGCCTGTTCGAGAACGACATCATCGAGATCGCGGAAGCCGTCCACGGCGTGGGCGGGTATTTCTATTGCGACGGCGCCAATTTCAACGCCATCGTCGGGCGGGTGCGCCCGGGCGATTTGGGCGTCGATGCCATGCACATCAACCTGCACAAGACCTTCTCCACGCCCCACGGCGGGGGCGGGCCGGGCGCCGGGCCGGTCGTGCTTTCGGAGGCCCTCGCCCCCTTCGCGCCGGTCCCCTATGTGGTGCACGGCAAGGACGGGTTCGATCTCATCGAACACGATCCGACGGCCAAGGCCTTCGGTCGGTTGAAGGGATTCCACGGCCAGATGGGCATGTTCGTGAGGGCACTCGCCTACATGATGAGCCACGGCTCGGATGGCTTGGCGCAGGCCTCGGGCGACGCGGTCTTGAACGCGAATTACCTGCTTTCCGGCCTGAAGGGCGATCTCACGCCCGCCTTTCCCGGTACCGCCATGCACGAGGCCTTGTTCAACGACGATTTTCTCGCGGATACCGGCATCTCGACCCTCGATTTCGCCAAGGCCATGATCGACGAGGGCTACCACCCGATGACCATGTATTTCCCGCTGGTGGTCCACGGCGCGCTGCTGATGGAGCCGACCGAGACCGAAAGCCGCGACGCGCTCGACCAATACATCTCGGTGGTCGCTGGGCTTGCCCGGCGGGCCAAGGCGGGCGATGCCGCCTATTTCCATGGCGCCCCCTATCACACGCCAAGGCGCCGGTTGGACGAGACGCTCGCCGCTCGCCAGCCGATCCTGCGCTGGCGCCCGGAGGCGCCCAAGAAGGCGGCGGAATAGTCGGCGGAGAGGGCCGGTCGAGAGGCACCGAAGGGCGGTTGGATTTCAAGTCTTGGCCGCCGCCACCTTTGCTTCCAGCTTTTCGACGAGCGCCATGAATCGGGGATGAGCGCGGATAGGGTCGAGGTCGCTGTCCTGTTTCATCCAGGACAAAGACCAACTGCAGTAGATCGGCGATGCCGTGAGTTGACGTTCGAGGCAGTTGATCGCCCGATCGGGTTTGCCCAGCTTGGCGTAACAGCAGCCCAAATTGTAATGAACTCCTACATCGTCTCCAACGAAGATTTCAGCGCGCGATGCCCAGGAGAACGCGCGCTCCACTTCCCCCAAATCCGCCAGCATGATGGCGCCGAAGCATAGGGCGCTGGCATTGTCGGGATGCGCTTCGACCTCTTTTTCCGCTCGCTGCAGACCCTGCCGAGACGCTTCCAACGCGTCATCGCCGCGGCCCTGCGAAACGTAAATCGTCTGGAGATGGCCCCAAGCCCGAAAATCATTGGGGGCCAAGGATGCGGCACGCTGGAATAATCCCGCGGCTCGATCGTATTGCCCCTGGGTGAAACAGTTTAGGGCGAAAAAGTAATAAGCTTCGAAGGAATTGGCGTCCAGCTTCAAGGCTTGCTCGAACTCGGCTTCTGCCTCGGCATGCCGGCCGATCGTGAACAAGGCCAGGCCGCGCGAAGCATGAGCATCGGCAAGGCCAGGCTCAAGCTCCAGCGCTCGGGTGCTGTTGGCAAGGACGCTCTCGTAGGTGGCGCTTGGATCGTTCGCAATCAACAGAAACGACTCGCAATCGGCCAGGCCGGCATAAGCGCGCGCATAGCTCGGATCGATCTCGATGGCTTTCTCGAAAAGCCGGCGCGCCACTTTCAGGGAGCGAGACTCAATTCCCCGGTTGAGGAAGGATCTGCCCATCAGGAAAGTCTGATAGGCTTCGGCGTTGTCGGTCGAGCGATTCGTGATTGTCTCCAATTCCTTGGGCAGCAGCTTTACCTTGAGCGCATCGACGATGCTCTTCGAAATCTCGTCCTGCAGGGCGAAAATATCCTCGAGGTTGCGGTCGTATCGCTCTGCCCAAACGTGTCCGCCACTATCCCCGCTGATAAGCTGAGCCGTGATACGGACGCGCCCTCCGGCCTTGCGAACGCTGCCTTCCAGGACAAAACGGACGCCAAGTTCCTGGCATACCTGCTGCACCTTCACGGCTTTTCCCTTCAGCGTGAAAACCGTGTTGCGGGCGACCACGAAAAGGCCGGAAACCTTCGACAGGTCGGTGATGATGTCCTCGGTGATGCCGTCGCTGAAATATTCCTGCTCCGGGTCGCCGCTCATGTTGTTGAACGGCAGCACCGCGATCGACGGTCTTGTGTCCGCGGCTGCCGGCGCCTCGTCGGTCGCCGATTTGTCGGGCATGCCGGACGATGGCCCACCGAGGCGGGCCATGTAGACCCGAACCGGCTTCTCGATGTTCTTTACCGAGTGCTCGCCGAAATCCTCGAAATCGATCGCCAGCTTGCCGCCGACATGCTCGCGGACCGTCCCCGACACCGCGACCCCGCCGGGTTCGGCCAGCGATTGCAGGCGAGCGGCGACATTGACGCCATCGCCATAGATATCATCGCCATCGACCATGATGTCGCCGAGATTGACCCCAATCCGGAAGATGACACGCCTTTCCTTGGCGATTTGCGGCTCCGCCTGCGTCATGGCGCGCTGGATCTCGATCGCGCAGCCGACGGCATCGACGACACTGGCGAATTCCACCAGCGCGCCGTCGCCCATCAACTTGACGATTCGCCCGCTACGGGCCGCGATGCAGGGGTCAATGATGTCTCGCCGCAGCGACTTGAGACGCCCCAAGGTATCCGCCTCGTCGATTTCCATCAACCGGCTCTAGGCCACCTCTAAAAACTCCGTATTTTGACCGGATTTCCGCGGCGGCGGCGGGGTGAAGTTGTTTTCGATGGCATTTTTCCGTGCCGTTTTCCGTTTTTCATGCGACGACCATCCGTTTTCCCCGCTTCCGGCGCTACGCCAGGGCCGTTTTCGTGAGGAAGACGAACCGTTGCAGGTTGTAGACGAAGTTTTTCATTCCGATCTTCGCGCGGGCGCGGATGATGCCGATGCCGCGCATGAGCTTGCCGCCCATCGCCGCCTGCCGTCCGAAGACATGCTCGACGCGAGCGCGGACTCTTGAACGACGGGTGTTGGTCGCCTGTTTCGCTGCGGACAGGGGATGCCCGCGCGTTCCCTTGTGATGGATGTGCGAACGGTAGCCGCGCGCCTTCAGTTCTTCCTCACGCTCTTTTGCGCAATAGGCGGCGTCGGCCCAGATGTCTTTCGCCGCGTTCTTTTCATCAAAGACGTCATCGAACGCATTGCTGTCGTGCAGGCTGGCCCCCGTCACATGG
>CAZIUB010000020.1:0-17634 GCA_964542425.1 uncultured Rhodospirillaceae bacterium
CTGGCTGGTTCGCCATCGGCGACTCCTTTGCTGCTGGAATCACTGAATCAGAAATCTATCCCGCGGAACAGGGGGTTTTTAGAGGTGGCCTTGAATCAGAATGACAAATCAAGTGCAAGCGATTAAATCAGAGGCTCCCTAGTGGTATTCAGCTTCCGACACATGAATCGCCCTAGGGATTCATGTGTCGGAACCATACCGCTAATACCCGCCGTCACTGAAGGCTGAATCGGCAACCGAACCGGTCCAGGGCGTGCCGGCGGGTACGATCATTCCGCAATATGCGGCCCAACTTTCGTCGAGGCATCGATGAAGCCCCTGTATCACGCATTTCCGAAAGCTGGCGGTGGAGCGCTTCGCCATGAAATTGTTGCCACCCTTACGCTTGCCACCCCCATCGCGGTCGCGATGTTGGGCGAAATTGGCATGGCGATGATCGATTACGTGATGGCCGGAAGACTGGGCGTGCAGGCATTGGCCGCCGCCGGTCTTGGCGGGCAGGTTCTGTTCATTCCGATCCTGTGGGCGATGGGTGCATTGGCGGCGATCGGCGCGGTCGGCGCCCAGGCCCATGGCGCGGGCGATGCCGAACAGGTGTCGCTGGCCATCCGCCAGGGTTTTCGAATGGCCACGTTGCTGATCGTGCCTTGCGCGATTTGCTACGCGCTGGCCTGGCCCGTCCTGGCATTGTTCGAGGATGACAGGCAAGTCGTCGACATGGTCCTGCGGATCTTGCTGTGGGCCTTGCCGGTAATTCCCTTGACCTTGTGGTTCACGGTCCTGCGGAACTTCGTCACCGTCATGCAGCGCCCGAACGTGGTCAGCGTGGCGGCCCTCATCGGCCTTGGCGTGACCTTCATCGGCAATTACGCCTTCATGTACGGTTCCTGGGGCCTGCCGCGCCTGGGCGTGGCGGCGATCGGGCTCTCGGCCTCGCTGGCGACGCTGGCGCAACTGTTGACGATCACATTTTACGTCGTGCGGCATCGCGAATTGCGGGTCTATCGCCTGTTCGCCGAATTGCGCCGCTACCACGCAGAGATGTTTTCCGATCTTTCTCGGGTGGGCGGGCCGATCGCTCTGGCCTACATATTCGAAAGCGGATTGTTCTTCATGACCACGCTCTTGATGGGTCGGTTCGAAACCGAAGCCCTTGCCGCCCATAGCGTGGTCATGAGCATTTCCTCGGTCACCTTCATGATTCCCTATGCGCTGTCGCAGGCGGCGACGGTAAGGGTCGGATACGGAATCGGCGAGGGAAGGATCGAGGCCGCGCGCCGGGCCGGAGACGTGGCGGTCGCGTTGTCCGCCGTGTGGATGCTGGCGATGGCCGGCCTGATGTGGGTGGCACCTCAGACCCTGACCTCTCTTTATCTCGATCCCGATCAGCCGGGTAGCGAAGGGGTCTTCCCCTTCGCCATCGCCATGATGGTCATCGCCGCCTTGTATCAGATCGCCGACGGGTTGCAGGTCAGCGCGGCGGGCGCGTTGCGCGGGTTGAAGGACACGCGCGTGCCGATGGTGATTTCCGGGCTCGGCTATTGGGGTTTTGGCCTGGTGGGCGCGTTGGTGCTGGCCTTTCCGGTCGGGCTGGGGCCGATCGGGTTGTGGCTAGGTATCGCCATCGGGCTCTCGGTCTCGGCCACTTTGTTGTGTTGGCGCTGGTTTTTCCTGTCACGGCGATTCGCGCGGGGCCAGCCAGTGCCAACTTTCGAATAAAAGCGATCGGTGAACCGCACCCATGTTTCGACGAAAGTTGGCACATGTCGCGAAATTATCGCACCCGCTGGCAGGCGTCGGTGGGGATATGACCGAATCATCCTGCCGCGACGGTGGACGCGAACAATGAGCGGCAAGAGGCGCGCCGATCTGATGCTGGTGGATCGGGGCCTGGTGGAAAGCCGGGCCAAGGCGCAGGCCTTGATCATGGCCGGCAAGGTTTTTTCCGGCGAAAGGCGCATCGCAAAGCCTGGCGAACAAATGGTCGATTCGGCGCCGCTGGAGTTGCGCGGCCAGGACCATCCCTGGGTCTCGCGCGGGGGACTGAAGCTCGCTCATGCCATCCAGCATTTCGGCCTGGACGCCCGGGGCGCGGTGGCGATCGATGTCGGCGCCTCGACCGGGGGCTTCACCGATGTTCTGCTGGCCCAGGGCGCCCAGCGTGTGTACGCAATCGATGTCGGGCACGGGCAATTGGCCTGGAAGCTGCGCCAGGACCCAAGGGTGGTGGTGCTGGAGCGCGTCAATGCGCGCCATCTGGACTCGACCCGGATTCCAGAGCCAGTCGATTGGGTGGTGTGCGACGCGAGCTTCATCGGATTGGAGGTTGTGTTGCCGGCCGCCTTGGCGTTGACCAAGCCCGGCGCCATTTGCGTGGCATTGATCAAGCCGCAATTCGAAGTGGGGCCGGCGCGGGTCGGCAAGGGCGGCGTGGTGCGCGATCCGGCGCTGCACCAGGAAGTTTGCGAGCGCATCGTTTCCTGGTTCGGCGCCCGGCCGGGCTGGTCGGTCCTGGGATTATGCGAAAGTCCGATCCAGGGCCCGGAGGGCAACCGCGAATTCCTGATCGCCGCCAGGCGAGTGAGCTAATCAACCTTGCCGTTGACGAAGATCGGCGGCATCCGGAGCGCTCCGCCCGCGATCCCATCGCCCAGAACGCCGAAGGGATCGCTGTTCGCGCCACCCCATATCAACTTGGCGAGCGCGCCTGGCCCTGGCGCCTCGGCCTTGCCGCCGAGGAGATCGAGGATCAATTTCCACGCCGGTTCGGGAGCCGGGTAGGGGACAAGAACGATGGCGCGATCCGGGCCTAGTTTCGCGGCATCGCGCGCCAGATCGAGCGCGGTTGCAAATCCACCCAATGCATCGACCAGGCCCATCTCCTTGGCGTCGGCGCCGCTCCAGATCTGGCCCTTGGCGGCTTCTTCGGCTTGTTCGGGCGACAGGCCACGGCCGCGCGCCACCTTGGTCACGAAATCGGCGTAGATTGCATCCATGCGCGCCTCCAGCCGAGCCCAGGCTTCGGGCGTGAAATCCTGGTTCACGCTGTCCGTGCCGGCGGCGGCGCCGGCCGACACCCCCTCGACCGAGATGCCGAGCCTTCGCCACAGGCCGCTCAAAACCGGCTTTCCCGCGAAGACGCCAATCGAACCGGTGATAGTGCCCGGTTCGGCCACGATCTTGGCGGCGGGTGCCGCGATGAAGTAGCCGCCGGAAGCGGCCGTGCCGATCATCGAGGCGATCACCGGAATACCCGCCGATCGCGCTTGCTCCACTTGCCGCCAGATCTCGTCGGCGGCGATATAGGACCCGCCCGGCGAATCGATTCTGAGGATGATCGCCGCCACTTTGTCCTCGAGCGCCTCGGCGATGGCGGCGGCAACATCATGCGAGGCAATGACCTCTTCCTCGCCGAAGGGGCCTTTCTGTCGGGCGCCTTGGACAACCGGTCCGATGGCACTCACCAATGCGACCTTGGCCGCGTTCGCCGGTGGATCCGGCATTTGCGCCCAGTAATCGGCGAGGCTCACCATCCGTTCTTCTGCGCCCAAACTTGCCCGTGCCTCGCTCCAATAGGCGAGGCCGTCGACGAGGCCCTGCTTGGCCGCCGCCGCGCCGTCCCATGGCGCCCCATCGACCCAGGACCTGGCGACCGCCGGGGTCACGTTGCGGTCGGCGGCCAAGTCGGCCACCAATTGCGCCAGCCACGAATCGGCCAGCTGCTGCAGGTTTTGGCGCAAGGGCTCGGGCATCGTGGTGGCGGTGAAAATGTAGGGCGGGCTCTTGAATTCCCGCCGCTGGACGGTGCGGGGCTCGATCCCCAGCCAATCGAGTGCCCCTTTGATGAACGGCATTTCCAGCCGGAACCCGAGCAATCCGACTTCACCCGAGGGCTGCAGGAAGACACGATCGGCCGCCGCCGCGACATAATAGAGCGTTGTGCCGTTTCCCACCTCGCCGAAGGTTTCGGCGAAGGCATGCACGGACTTGCCGCCGTCACGAAAGGCCTTGATCGCCGCGCGCAATTCCTGGGCTCTCGACATGTCGAGCGACCCGCCGCCAACCCGCAACCTCATGCCCTTGATGCGGGGATCCTTCGCGGCTGCTTCAAGTGCCAGAACCAGATGCGGCATGGAGAGACGACTACGCCAGGGGTCGAACCAGGCGGCCCGGTTCCGTTCCGGGATGCCGTCGGCCAGATCCAGCGTCAGCACCGTCTGATCCTCGATCGCCTTGGTCGCGCGCTCGAAGCCGGGCGCCACCACAAGGAGCGCCACCATCGCCGCCACGGTGACGGCGCCGAGCAGGGCCAGCAGCCAGAACGCGAGCCGGACAATGAAACGGAGTGTGGACATTTTGCTACCCACCGTCGCAAATTGCCGATCGAGCAAGATGACCCCGCCAGTACACGCCGGCGGGGCTCAAGGCAAGAGCGGCCATGGCGCGACCCATATCCGACGACAGCGCGCCGGCGGGCGCCTTCGAGTTGACGCTCGACGAAATGGGTGCCCAGGGCGATGCAATCGGCTTTCTAGATGGCCGCAAGGTCTTCCTCGCCCATGCGCTCGCCGGCGAGCGGGTCATCGCGGTGCCCAGGCGAATGACCGGGGGCGCGATCTGGGCCGATCCCTGGCGCGTGATCGTCCACTCGAGGGAGCGCGTCCTACCACCTTGCCGGCATTCCGGAACCTGTGGCGGCTGCAAATTGCAGCATTGGCGGGAATCGGCCTACCGATCGTGGAAGCTTGGCCTGGTCGAGAGCGCGCTCGGAGCCCGCAAGCTTGCCCCGCCAGGCACGATCGAGGGGGTATTCATTCCAGAGGGCACGCGCCGGCGCGCGGAATTGGCGGCGAGAAGGCGGGGTGATGTCTGTGTGTTGGGCTTTCACGGCGGCGGCAGTCACGACATCGTCGACATTTCGGAATGCCATGTGCTGACACCGCCCTTGATGGCTCTGCTGCCGGGCCTGCGCTGGGCGTTGCGAGATTGCCTTGATCCGGGCCAAAGCTGCGACATCCTGTTGACCGCGACCGAATCCGGTCCCGACATGCTGATTACGGCGCGCGACAAGCCAAACGAGGGCGCCAGGGCGCGGCTGATCGATTTCGCGCGCGAGGCCGGCGTGGCGCGAATCTGCTGGCGGCGGGGCGAGGCGATCCCCGACATCGTTTGCCGGTTTCGCGTTCCCCAGGTATCGTTCGACGGCATGACGGTCGCGTTGCCGGCGCCATCCTTCCTGCAACCAACGCTCGCGGGCGAGGCGGCACTTCGGGCGATCATCATGCGCGGGCTTGGCCAAGCGCGCAGCGTCGCGGAATTGTTCTGCGGGTGCGGCACCTTCACCTTCGCGATCGCAAGGCAAGCCAAGGTCCTGGCCGTGGACGGCGCCAAGCCCGCGATCGAGGCGCTCAGCCAAGCGGCGCGGACGAGCGGGTTGACCGGGAACATCGAACCCTTGCATCGGGATTTGGAGCGATCGCCGCTATCCGTTCGGGAGTTGCGGCGATTCGAGGCGATTGTGCTGGACCCGCCGCGAGGGGGCGCCAAGGCGCAATCGCTGGCCTTGGCCAAGTCGGGCGTCGATCGAATCGTCTATGTATCGTGCAGCCCTTCGAGTTTCGCGCGCGACGCTCGCGTCCTTGTGGATGGTGGATTCGCGCTTTCGCAATTGTCCGTTATCGATCAATTCCTCTGGTCGGCGCATCTGGAATTGGTGGCCGAATTCCGGCGTTGATCCGGGTCTGACCCATCCTTCGGAATAATCCGGGCCGGGGCATCGTCGATCGGGCCATTTATTTCTTGCCGGCATGCGAGTTTCGGCATTAATTCGATCAAAGGAAACTAGAAATTAACTAGATCCGCCTATTCAGGGAGGAGGCGAGATCGGCACAGCGGGGCGGGGCGATGAAATCTTTCATGGGGACATTGGCGGCATGATCGGCACCGTCGATGAGGACCTGATCAGTATCGCCATTGCCCTTGTGGTCTGCGGCGTGGCGTTCTGGGTCACCCCCCGGGGCGAGCGAAGGCGCCATGCCGCTTGGGTCGTCCCTTATCTCTCCCTGGTCGCGTTTTGTTATTTGGATGTTCTTGCCGCCGATTGGCCAAGCTGGGTGGATCTTGCCGAGGACATGCTCGGCACCACATTGGTGGGCGCGGCGCTGGCGCGATTCGCGCAGGCCAGACTGGCGCGCGATCATGGCCTTGGCCGCACGATCCTGATATCCGGGGCGATCTCGCTGGCCGGTCAAAGTCTTGCTTGGCCGATGGGCGGGCTGTCGGGCGATCTTGTGCAGTCCTTGGCCATCGTCGCCGCCTCGATTTGGCCGATGATGGATCGAAGGACGCCGGCCGGCATCCGCAAGTCCCTGGATTGCGCCACGATGTTCGCCGCCCAGGTCCTGTTCGCCGTATGGGTTTTCGGCGCGGATAGCATCCAACGCGCTGGGGGGATCGAGGAGGGCGTCGACCTTGTGCTGGTGGCGCTGATCGGCGTCGCCGCCTTGGCCACCGAATTGCGCATTGCGCTCAAGGAGAAGCACGATTTGGCGGAAGCCGAGGCGCACGCGCGGCGCGACCTGGAATCAACCACTTCCCTGCTGCGCGGCATCCTAGATTACGCCCCGGCCGCGATCTACAAGAAGGATCTCGATGGGCGCTATCTGCTCACTAACCAGTCGATCCATCAATGGACCGGCAAGTCCGGGCAGGAACTCCTGGGTTCAACCGACCATCAATTGTTCGACAAGGACATTGCCGATCGCATCACCGAACTGGACCGGGCCGCGCTCGAATCCAGAGGCGGCGAAATCTGGGAGCTGGAATTGCCACCCATGGGCGGCAACCCTGCGCGCTGGGTGTTGTCGCATCGGTTCCCGTTGCGCGATGCGGCCGGACGGATCGAGGGGCTGGGCGGGCTGGTCATCGACATCACCAGGATCAAGGAATTCGAGCGGGAGCTGATGACGGCGAAAATGGCCGCCGAAGCCGCCAGCCACACCAAGAGCAATTTCCTCGCCCAAATGAGCCACGAACTGCGCACACCCTTGAACGCGATCATCGGTTTCAGCGAGATTATCCACGATCGCATGCTGGGGCCCGATGCGCACGATTCCTATGCCGAATACGCCGGCGACATTCTGCGCGCGGGAAGGATTCTCCTGGCCGAGGTCGACGTTTTGCTCGACATTTCCAGGATCGAGGCGGGAAAGCTGGAAGTGATGCCGAGGCAAACCGCGCTCGCGGGAATCGTTTCCGAGGCGCTGCGCATCCTCCGCGATCAGGCGATGCGCCGGGCGATCGATATCAGGGTCGTCGGCGAACCCCTGCCTGGCGCCTGGTGCGATGCGCGCGCGACCGTGCAGGTGCTGGTCAATCTGGTGGGCAACGCCATCAAATACATCCAGGAGGGTGGCACCATCACCATCGCCGCCGAGATCGGGGGCGATGGCGCGGCGCGATTGAGCGTCGCCGACAACGGACCCGGCATCAAGCCGACGATGATGGAATCGCTCCTCGACCCATGGTCAAGGCGCTCGGCGATGGAAAGCACCAGCAGCGGCAGGATCGGAATGGGCCTGATGATCTCGCGCAAGCTGATGAAATTGCAGGGCGGCGATTTGCGTCTGCGAAGCGAAGACGGAAAAGGGACCGTGGCTACTTGCGAATTCGCCCCGCCATATCGCCAGGCCGGCACCGCGCTGGCGGCCAGCGCGTAGCTAACCGTTCTGTGCCCGATGCCTGAGCAGGTGGTCGGCAAGGACCACGGCCGTCATCGCCTCGCCCACCGGAACCGCGCGAATGCCGACACATGGATCGTGCCGGCCGGTGGTCGAGACCTCCACATCGGCCCCGCTCGCGGTCACGCCGCGCCGGGGGGTCGGGATCGATGACGTGGGCTTCACCGCGAATCGCACGTGGATGTCCTGGCCGGTCGAAATGCCGCCCAGTATGCCGCCCGCGTTGTTGGAGAGAAACTTGATCTTTCCCCCTTCCATGCGCATTTCATCCGCGTTGTCCTCGCCCGACAGCAAGGCGGCGTCGAACCCGGCGCCGATCTCGACGCCCTTGACCGCGTTGATGCCCATCATCGCGCCCGCAAGATCGGCATCAAGCTTGCCATAGATTGGCGCACCCAGGCCGACCGGCACGCGCTCGGCCACGATCTCGATGACGGCACCCAGTGACGATCCCGCCTTGCGCGCTTTGTCGAGTTGCTCCTCCCAGCGCGAAACGACAACGAAATCCGGGCACCAGAAGGGATTGCGCTCGACCTCCGCCCAATCCCAGCGGCCGCGATCGATGGCGATGGCGCCGATCCGGATGAGCGCGCCCTTGACAATCACTTCGTGGCCCAGGACATGCGCCAGGATCTTGCGCGCGACCGCGCCCGCGGCCACGCGCGCCGCCGTTTCCCGGGCCGAGGACCGGCCGCCCCCGCGGTAGTCGCGGATGCCACCGTACTTGGCCCAATAGGTGTAATCGGCGTGGCTAGGGCGGAACTGGTCCTTGATCTTTTCGTAGTCGCGTTCGCGCTGGTCCTGGTTGCGCATCAGGAGCGAAATCGGCGTGCCGGTGGTACGGCCGTCGAATAGACCGGACAGTATCTCGACCTGGTCGGGTTCGCGGCGCTGGGTGACAAAGCGGGATTGCCCCGGTTTGCGCCGGTCCAGAAAATGCTGGATGTCGGATTCGGAGAGCGCGATCCCGGGCGGCGTGCCGTCGATCACGCAACCTATGGCCGGCCCGTGGCTTTCGCCCCAGGTGGTGAAGCGGAAGAGATGGCCGAAGGTATTGTGCGACACGCCCTAGTACCTGCCCGTCGTGGAACCGGGTGAACCGGCAATCCGACCCCGCCAGTGCGCGACGGCGGGTACTAACATTGTATAACCCGCGGCCCAACTTTCGTGGACGCATATGCGCGGTTCATGGATCGCCCTTGCTCGAAAATTGGCATCAGCCGTTTCGCTCCGCGAAGGCCTTCAGCATCGCCGCCAGATCGGCGGCGGCCTCGGGTCGCATCATGCCGACGATGTTGTAGCCCCCGTCCACGTGATGGATTTCGCCGGTCACGCCACGCGACAAATCGCTCAGCAGATAGACAGCGCCGCCGCCCACATCCTCGATGGCGATGTTGCGGGCCAAGGGCGAGTTCAGCTCGTTCCAGCGCAGGATCTGCCGGAAATCGCCGATGCCGGAGGAGGCCAAGGTCTTGATCGGCCCGGCCGAGATGGCGTTGACGCGAATCTTCCGCGGACCCAGATCGGCGGCGAGATAGCGAACCGAGCTTTCGAGCGCCGCCTTGGCCACACCCATGACGTTGTAATGCGGCATCACGCGCTCGGCGCCGAAATAGGTTAGGGTGAGCAGGCTGCCGCCATCAGGCATCAGATGGCGCGCGCGCTCGCAGATGGCGGTGAAGGAATAACACGACACATCCAGCGTCTGCTGGAAGTTGCGGCGCGAAGTGGCGACGTACTGGCCCTTCAATTCCTCCTTGTCGGAGAAGGCGATGGCGTGGACCACGAAATCGAGCCGCCCCCAATCGCGCCCGATGGCCGCGAAAGTGGCGTCCAGGCTGGAATCTTCGTTGGCGTCGCAGGGGAGCACCATGGAAGAGCCGAGCGATTGGGCCAAGGGGAGCACGCGCTTGTGCACCGCTTCGCCCAGATAGGTGAAGGCCAGTTCCGCGCCCGCCTCTCGCGCCGCCTTGGCGATGCCCCAGGCGATCGACTTGTCGTTGGCCACGCCCATGACGAGGCCCCGCTTGCCGGCCAGCAATCCGCTTTGACCCATTATCGAATTCCCAACGTAACTCCATGAAAAAACGTTAGAATCGGCCCCATCCTACACTATTAGCCAGGGCGGTCAAAGAAGGCCCGGCGCCAACTTTCGGATAGGCGAGGTCCACGAAACGCTCCGTTGCTTACACGAAAGTTGGCATCCGTTACAAAATGATAGTGCCCGCCGGCGCGCGACTTCCGGGATCACTTGGCTCGAATCACCCGTCAGCGACGGCCGGTACTAGGCGGTCTCGCACAGCGATGCGTCAATCGATGGAGTTGCGAACCTGGTAGGGGTGGCGCTTGGCCGATGTTTCGATCTGATCGCGCAGATCGGGATCGACGGATTTGGGCAAGGAGACCACCAACCGGACATATTGATCGCCGCGCTGACCGGTCGCGGGATTGCGGATGCCCTTGCCCTTGAGGCGCAATTGCGTGCCGGTGTTGGAATCGACCGGAACCTTGACCGCAACCTTGCCATCGATGGTGGGTACGGTGAGCGTGGCGCCAAGCACGGCTTCATAGAGGGTGATGGGGAATTCGATCAGGATGTCGTGGCCCTCGCGCGTGAACTGGGGATGCGGCTGGACGATGATTTCGATGAAGGCGTCGCCGGCCGGCGCACCGCCGGCGCCGGGCAGGCCCTGGCCCTTCAGGCGCAAGGTCTGGCCGCTTTCGGTGCCGGGCGGTATCTGCACATCGAGATTCTTGCCATCGGTCAGTTGCAGGCGCTTCTTGGCGCCAAGGGCGGCATCAGTGAAATCGACGTTCGCCTGATAGGAAACGTCGGCCCCGCGCATTTTCATGCCGCCGCGCTGGCCGCGGCGAAAGCCGAAGATGTCCTTGAACAGATCCTCGGCCGCGGAACTCTCCTCGTCCTCGAGGCCAAAACCTCTTTCCTGGCGACGCCCGGACCCGGCACCGAAACCACCCGGCCCCGTGCGCGGGCCCCGCGACTGGCCGGATTCGTCGATCTCGCCGCGATCATAGCGGGTGCGCTTTTCGGCATCGCCCAGCAGATCATAGGCGGCGGTGATGTCCTTGAACCGTGCTTCGATTTTCTTGTCGCCGGGATTGAGGTCGGGATGGAGCTTCTTGGCCAGCCGCCGATAGGCGCGTTTGATCTCCTCGGCGTTGGCCTTCGGCGTCAGGCCGAGGATCTTGTAGGGGTCGGGCATCTCGAGGCCTCCAATATGTGTTCAACCTAGGGGGCCACCGTGATTGCCGCAAGGGTCGAGCCTTGGCCCGGGCAAGGGGAAAATTCCCGGCGACGCTCAGCCGCCAATGGGTTAGAAAATGGCCCGCCGATGATGGCGATCCACTAGCATGATCGGGTTTGTGGGCCGATTCACCTGTGAGACACCTACCCTTGCGGGATACCTGTCTCGCAGGATCGGACCACGAGGCCAAGGCCAAAGAGATGAGCGTGACGCCCTATCCCGAGCCCTTCGCCAGATTCGCCGATTGGTACCGCCAGGCGATCGAAAGCGAAGCCAGCGAACCCAACGCCATGGCCTTGGCCACCATCGCGGGCGATGGCCAGCCTTCATTGCGCATGGTGCTATTGAAGGAGGCGGATGAGCGCGGTTTCGTCTTCTACACCAATTTCGAAAGCCGCAAGGGAATGCAGATCCTGGAAACGCGGCGGGCGGCTCTGTGCCTGCACTGGAAATCGCTGCGGCGCCAGGTCCGCATCGAGGGCATGGTGGAGAATGTCGGCGACGATGAGGCCGATGCCTATTTCGCCTCGCGCGATCGCTCGAGCCAGATCGGCGCCTGGGCCTCCAAGCAATCGCGAAAACTGGAGAGCCGGTTCGAACTGGAAAAACAAGTCGCCCTCCACGCCGCCAAATTCGGGTTGGGCGCCGTGCCGAGGCCGCCCTATTGGTCCGGTTTCCGGGTTGTGCCGGAATTGATCGAGTTTTGGGAAAACCGGCCCTTCCGCTTGCATGACCGGCTCGTCTACCATCGCGCCGGCGATGGCTGGAATACCGAAAAGCTGTACCCGTGAGCACGCAGGCGACGACATTGCCGGAAACGGCGCGGCTGATGCGGGCGGCGAGCCTGGCGTCGGTGGCGGCGGCGTTGACCATGATTGCCCTCAAGCTCGTCGCCTATCTGGAGACCGGCTCGGTCAGCCTGCTCTCGACGCTGTTCGATTCGGCGCTGGATGCCGGCGCTTCCCTGGTCAACATGATCGCCATCCGACATGCGCTGACGCCGGCCGATTCGGAGCATCGCTTCGGCCACGGCAAGGCCGAGCCCTTGGCCGGCCTGATGCAGGTGGCCTTCATCCTGGGTTCCTCGATCCTGCTCTTGATCGAGGTCGTCGATCATTTGCGCGTTCCCCGACCGGTCGAGGCGCCGGCGGTGGGCATCGCGGTCATGGCGATTTCGATGGCAATCACGGCCACGCTTATCGTTTTTCAGCGCCACGTGGTCCGGCGCACGGGCTCGCTTGCCATCAAGGCCGATGCGGCCCATTACGGCAGCGACGTGCTGGTGAACGCCAGCGTCATCGCCGCCCTCATCGCCTCGTGGCAGTTCGGCCTGTGGTGGATCGATCCCGTCGTGGGGCTTGGGATCGCGGTCGTGATCGCGGTCACCGCCTTTCGCATCGGGCGCGAGGCTCTGGACATGCTGATGGACCGCGAGATGGACGAGGCCGAGCGCTCGCGCATCAAGGACATCGTGCGCCGGCACCAGGAGGTGCGCGATCTCCATGATCTGCGCACGCGCGTTGCCGGTCAGCACCGGTTCATCCAGTTCCATCTCGAACTCGACGGCGCCATGACGCTCCGCCACGCCCATGTCATTTCCGATGCCGTGGAGGCGGCGGTGCTGGAGGCCTTTCCGGGCGCCGAGATCATCGTCCACCAGGATCCCGAGGGCGTGATCGAGCGGCGGGCCCAATTCGGCTGATGGGGGGATAAACGGAATTCGCCATGGGCCAGACATCCCGCCAGACCTTGATCCTGACCGGCGCCAGCCGCGGCATCGGCCATGCCACCGTCAAGCGATTCAGCCACGAGGGCTGGCGCATCGTCACCTGCAGCCGCGAACCGGTGCCCGAGGAATGCAAGCGCGACCCGAACTGGGTGCATCACATCTCGGTCGATCTGGCGCTGCCCGGCGAGTGCGAACGGTTCGTGGCCGAGGCCAAGGAAATCCTGGAGGGCGACCCGGTCCAAGCACTCGTCAACAACGCCGCCATCAGCCCCAAGACCCCGTTCAAGGAGCGGCTCGGCATCCTCAACGGCGAGATCGCCGGCTGGCGCGAGGTGTTCGAGCTCAATCTTTTCGCGCCGCTGGCGCTCGCCCGGGGCTTCGCCAATCCTCTGCATCGCGGCAAGGGGGCGATCGTCAACATCACCTCGATCGCGGGGCACGCCATCCATCCCTTCGCCGGGTCGGCCTATTCGACCTCGAAGGCGGCGCTCGGCGCGCTCACCCGCGAGATGGCGGTGGAATTCGCCGGGCTCGGCGTGCGCGTGAACGCGGTGGCACCGGGCGAGATCGAGACCGCCATGATCGGCCCGGAATACGAGGCCTTGATCCCACGCATCCCGATGGGGCGCATGGGCACGCCCGAGGAAGTGGCCGGCGTCGTGTTCCAGCTTTGCGGGCCCGATTTCGGCTATGTCACCGGCACCGAATTGTTCCTGACCGGCGGGCAGCATTTGTTTTGATTGCGGGACGCCGTGGTCGAGGCGCTCGATCAGTGTTTCCGGGCCTGAACCAGATGCGCGATGATCGTCGTCTCGCCCAGGGCCTTGCATGCTTCGATGCGATGCCGGCCGCCGATCAGGACATAGCGATCCTTATCCGGGCGCACCAGGATCGGCTCTTGCTGGCCAAGCTCGGCGATGCTGAGCGCCAGCTCCTCGACCTTCGCGGCATCGATGGGTGTACGCAAGGCGACCGGCAGATAAATGTCGGCGATCTTGATCTTGACGGGTTTCATCTCGAATTAATCGCATATTGCAAATAGTGCCCCGATGGGTGGCCGGCGCAATTTCCGTTCACAGCGCGCCCAGCATCCGCCGGAACCAGTCGCGTCGGCTTTGGGCCTCGGCGATCTCGTGATCCAGCCATTCGACCAGCAAGCCGCCGGACCCGGCATGATGCCGGCGCAAATCGTTCAATCGGATCAGTTCCTTGTCGCAGACCTCGTCCAGCATTTCCAGTTGTTCGATCCTCAATTCGCGGTCCAGGAGATCCAGGAAATACATCTTCAAGGCGACGATGAGCTTGTTCATTTCGCCCATGGGGCCGCGCAAATTGGCAATCATCAGGCGCTGCAGTTCGCGTCGCCCCGCATCGGTCAGGTGAATGATTTGCAAGTCCTGGGCGAGGGGCGGATCGGCGGCCTCGATCAGCCCTTCGATCCTGAGCAGCGACAGCGATGGACCGAGGAGATCCAAGGACGGCCCGGCCACGCGGGCGGTGAAGTGGCGCACGTCGCCAGCGAGGTCGGCGTAGCTCCTTTCGCCCTTGGCCAGCAGGCCGAGGGCGGCGAGGCGCACCGCCTCGCTCGGGATCAGGCTGTTGTCCTTATACATCCTTGTGCCTAGGGGATTCAGGCGGGAGGCGATCCTACCGGCGTCGTCGGACGATGTCCAATCCGGCCGGGAAAGGCACTCGGTCAGTTCCGCAAGCCCCGCAGGCGCTCGGAACGCCGGCGCAGGAGCTCGACCGCCACCAGCATGACAACCGCGACGGAGATTAGAACGGTTGCCGCCGCCGTGATCGTCGGACTGATCATCTCACGGATGCCGCTGAACATTTGCCGCGGCAATGTACGCTGTTCCGTGCCGCCAATGAATAGCACAACGACGACTTCATCCCACGACGTTACAAAGGCAAAGAGCGCTCCGGAAATGACCCCTGGCGCGATGAGCGGCAGGATGACCCGCCGAAAGACCGTCGCCGGGGTGGCGCCGAGATTGGCCCCGGCCCGGATCAGCGATTGGTCAAAGCCGGTCAGCGTCGCGGTCACCGTGATGACGACGAAGGGCGTCGCCAGCAGCGTATGCGCCAGGATGACGCCGAGATAGGAATTGTTGAGAATGAATGTCGGCTCGTCGGTGAACAGCAATGGATTGGCATAGAAGAAATACAGCGCCGCCGCCGTGATCACCACGGGCACGATCATCGGCGTTATCAGGACCGCCATCACGGCCGCGCGCGCCGGGAAGTTCGGGCGCGACAGACCCAGCGCCGCCAGCGTGCCCAGGGATGTCGCGAGGATGGTGCTGAAAAAAGCGATGATGACGCTGTTCTTCACCGCCGAGCTCCAGCGCTCGCTGCCGAAGAATTCATCGTACCAGCGCAACGACCAGTTCTCCCGTGGAAAGGTCAGAAACGAGGTGTCGTTGAAGCTGATCGGGATGACCACGAGGATCGGCGAAATCAAGAACAGCAGCACCAGGCCGCAGAACGCGAAAAAGAACATCCGCCACGCCCGTTCCGGCGTCGAGGCATAGGGCGGCAAGCCGAGAAGTGGAAGCCCACGCGGTGAAGGATTGGGCATGGCGATCAACCCAGCTTCATCTTGTCGACCCCGATCAGACGGTCAAAGACCCAGTAGAGAACGATCGTCATGATCAACAAGGTGGCGCCGAGCGCCGAGGCTTGGCCGAAATTGATCGTATTGTTCATGTAGAAGGCGACATAAGAGCTGACCATCTGGTCGCGCGGCCCGCCGACCAGGGCCGGCGTGATGTAGTAGCCAAGGCAAAGAATGAAGGTGAGCAGGCAGCCGGCGGCGATGCCGGGCACGGTCTGCGGGAAATAGATCCGCCAGAAGGCCAGAAACGGCCCGGCGCCAAGCGAACGGGCGGCGCGCACATGGCTGGGCGGGATGGTCTTCATCACGCTGAAAATCGGCAGCAGGGTGAAAGGAAGTTGAATATGCGTCATGGCGAGAATCGTGCCGAACCGGGTGAAGATCATGTCGAACCGGGTATCGACCAGCAGTTCGGCGAGATCATTCAGCGGACCCTTGGTCTGCAGCAGCACGAACCAGGCGGTGGTGCGGACCAGCAGCGAGGTCCAGAACGGCAGCATCACGAAGATCATCAGAATATTCGCCCGGCGCGTGGGCTGGATCGCCAGCAAATAGGCCACCGGGTACCCCAGAATCAGCGTCAGCGCCGTCACCAGGCTGGCGATCCAGAAGGTTCGGCCATAGACGTCGATGAAGACCGCCTGATTCGCGGGCACGCGTTCGAGTCCGGCGGCGCCCTGACGCAAATCGACCGCGGACAGCCAATAATAAGGCGTGTAGCGTTGTGACGCGCTCTGGATGATGCGCCAGAGCTTGGGGTCGCTCCACGCCGGGTCCGCCTTGAGGAACATGTCCTTGAACGGGCCGGAATCCATCGCCTTGACCTTGCGGGCGATCGCCTTGAATTTCGACTGGGCGCCGGCGAATTCGTAATTGATGCGCTTGGCGATCTCGCCCGCCGCGCGGATCGCCTCGGCATCCTTGAGATCGGCCGCGAGGGCGGCGAAGGCCGCCTCGTCCGGAAGATCCAGCCCGTCCCAGGCCGACAGCGCCGCGCCGGTGCGATCCAGGCGGCCAAAGGTTTCCTCGTTCTTCACGCTCTTGGAGACCATGACCAGGAGCGGCGAGAGAAAGGTCACGACGACAAACAGGAAGAGGGGCAGGACCAGGCCAACGGCTCTGAGCTTGCGCGAGCGCTCGGCGCGCGCCAGCTTCACCTTGAGCGGGATGCCGTCGCTGGTCTGATCGAGGTCGGTCTCTGCCATGGTCGTGCGACCGGACTGTCTTGCGGCGCCGAAAAGCGGCGCCGGGCGGAAACACCGCCCGGTGCCGGGTTCTAAGTCGGCGAACGCGTCGTCTACTGGGCCAGCCAGGCGTTGAAGCGCTTGGTCAGCTCCTCGTTGTTGTCCGCCCAGAACGCCAAGTCGGTCGGGATCGCCGTCTTCATGTTGTCCGGGAAGGTCGGCAGCGTCGGCGCGATTGCCGGGTCGACCAGAGCGATCGCGTCGACGTGGGTCGCCGCATAGTTGATATATTTCGACTGCTGCGACATGTTTTTCGGGTCGCTGGCGAACTTCACGAAGTCATAGGCAAGATCGAGATTCTCGGCGCCGGCCGGGATCACCCAGAAATCCCAGTCGAGTTCCTGGGCGTCCCAGACGATCTTGAAGTTCTTGCCTTCCTTGATCGCGTTGCCGATGCGGCCGTTCCAGGCGCTGGTCATCACCACTTCGCCATTGGCCAGAAGTTCCGGCGGCTGGGCGCCGGCCTCCCACCAGACGACGTCCTTCTTGATCGTGTCCAGCTTCTTGAAGGCCCGGTCGACGCCCTCGGGCGTGGCGAGCGCGGCATAGACCTCGGCCGCCGGGACACCGTCGGCGATCAACGCCCATTCCAGATTGCCGTAGGGCTTCTTCAGCAGGCCGCGTTTGCCCGGATATTTCCCGGTATCGAAGAGGTCGGTGAGCATGCTGGGCGGATTGTCCTTCAACACGTCGGCGTCGAAGGCGAAGATGGTCGAATAGGCGATCGTGCCGACGGCGCAATCCAACGCCGTGCCCGGCAGGAATTTCGACTTGTCGTCGATCCTGGAGTAGTCGAGCACTTCGAACAGGCCTTCGTCGCAACCCAATAGGGCATGGGCCGAATCGACGTCGATCACGTCCCAAGTGACGCTTCCGGCTTCCTTCATCGCCTTCAGCGAGCTATCGCCGATTCTTGGTGACGGCCTGAAGGATCAGGCGGCGGCTTGGACTTGAGGTTCATCGGTCTTGGCGGCGACCTCGACGCCGTCGGCGAACTTTACACCTTGGATCACTTTCGGCAACTGGTTGTGGCCCC
>CAZIUB010000021.1:0-41294 GCA_964542425.1 uncultured Rhodospirillaceae bacterium
CGCCCGCCCGGCTCAGCGCCGCGTACCTGTCCTGAACGTCGAAAAATCCCGGCTGGTTCGTCATCGGCGACCCCTTTGCTGCTGGAATCACTGAATCAGAAATCTATCCCGCGGAACAGGGGGTTTTTAGAGGTGGCCTTAACTCGGCCTTTACCATTATCCGATAGGTTTCGCCTTTGACCGGGCGAATGGAGCGCATCTTGGCATGGATGATCTGCACGAATTGCAGTCGCGAGTCGCGGCGGCGCGCCAGCGCCTGACACAGATCGCCGAGGAGGATCGCCGTTACACTCGTTGCCTCGATGAAATAATCGCCATCGTCGAAGGGTCGATGGCGCGCTACAAGGCCGATCTCGAGCGCCTGCGCGCGGAGACGGAACGCGTCGCCACCGAGCGAAGGATTCTTCGCGCCGAGAATGACGCGGCCAAGAACGCGCTCATCCAGGCGGGCGAGCTTGCCAATTCCTTGCAGGCTCGAGTCCAGCAGCGGGAAGGCCAGAACGAAAAGCTGCGACAATTGCTGATGGAATTGCTGGGCGCGATCGAGGCCGATGAGCGGCCCGCCCTGGCCGAATTGCTGCGCCGCCTCGAATCCGGCGTTCGATCGCTGTTGGAGCGGGAACGGCTGGAGCCCGTCGGCCCCGAGGCCCCGAATGAGGCCCCGGCTCTCGCCGCCGCGGATACCGAAATGGCGGACGAGACGACAATTCCAGCCCCGGAACAGGCCATCGAAATGATCGAGGAAGCTGAGGAATCCGGCCCGCCCGACACGCCCGACGCGCCCGAGATACAAGTGCCCGCCGAAAGGGTTGCCATCGAGGCGGAAGGCGACCCGGAGGCGATCGGCGAGATCGATTTGGTCGATAGCGATGCGATCGTGATCGATCCGGCCGAGGAAGCGGCGGCGAATGATTCGACCAGCGTCGCGGAGATCGAGCGGGCGATGGCATCCATGCGCAAGGTCGCCGGCGCCGCGCATTGAACACGCCATTCGTAGTCGTTGAGGTCATTCTGCAAGTCTCGCGTCTCCAATCCGGAGAAGGGTGATTCACGCTCGCTCCGGCGCCATCAACACCGGCTGGGCTCTTCCGAACTCACCCGCCAACCGGACACATCGCGGACATGATCCAAACGACGCGAATGACCCGAAGCGGGCTCGCCATTGCGTCGCTCGGTGTTCCACCACCGGTCCCAAAAAAACACTTGACTCGGTGCCTTTGGAACCGACAGCAGGCCAGACCTGTTCGAGGTGCAGGCGCGGATGTGTCACGGTAATCGAATTCGGTCAATCGATGTTCGTTCGCGAATCGATGGAGCCTTGCGCCAGCTCACGAACCGCTACTGTCCTTTGCAGCGTGCAACAACCGTTCGAGCAGGTCGCGAACAAACGCGGCAGCTTTGCTCCGCTCCCCAGCGGACATCAGCTCAGGCTCGCCTTCAAGTTTCAGGTGCGGCAACTCGGCGCGAAACGCGCCGGAGGCCGTCGCCAGATTGGCCCTGAGGTCGACGACGCGATAAGTTGCGACCTGATAGGCGATTCCCTTGACTCCAATGTGCCCCTGCTCCTCACAATGAATCTCGTCCTTCACGTGCGCAAAAGTCTCGTAAGAGATAAGCACGCCCCCCGGCGATGCCTCATGCTCTAGTCGCGAGGCGAGATTCACCGCACCGCCGACGATGGTATAGTCCATTCGGTCCTCGCTGCCGAAGTTGCCGACAGTGCAGTAACCAGTGTGGATACCGATGCGGCAACGCAGCGGCGATTCCATCCCGGCATTGTGCCACACCTCGGCGAGTTCGCCCATCCGCTTCTGCATGGCCAGTGCCATCTTGACACAATTCAGCGCGTCCTCCTTGACGCCACGCGTTTCCGGATCGCCGAAAAACATCACGATCGCGTCCCCGACATACTTATCGATCGTTGCGCCGTAATCCGAGGCGATTTTCGACATCTCCGTCAGATAGTGGTTGAGGAGCTGGGTGATATCCTCGGACTCCATCTTGTCGGTGGTCTCGGTGAAGTCGGCAATATCGGAAAAACATACCGTCAGCTTCTTACGCTGGCTCGCGATTCTGACGTCCTGGCGACCAGCAAATATGGAATCATACACTTGGGGCGCGAGATACTTTGAAAGTTTGCTTGAGAGCGCTTCCAGGGCCCTGGATTTCTCGGCGAGGCTCTCCCCCCGCTGCATCAACTCGGTAATATCCGAGTAAACAGCGACAGTGCCGCCGCCCGTTATCCGCCGTTCATTCACTTGAATCCACCGGTCTTGGCTGCGATGCTGTACTTGCGTCTGGGTCGGGTTGCGATGCGCGGCAAGCCGCTCGGTGATCCATTCCTCCGCACGACCTTTAGCCTCCTCGATCAGACCGCGCTCGATAGCTTGACGGATGATCGTCTCAAATGGCGCGCCGGGAACGACAGCATCGGCTAGGCCGGGATAGAGGATCTCGCGATAGCGGCTGTTGCAGAGCACGAGCCGGTCCTCAGCGTCGTAAAGGGCGAAGCCCTCCGAGATGCTCTCGATCGCGTCAACAAGTCGCTGGCGCGCTTCGGCCACCTCGCGCAGGTTCTTATCCTCGACCTCGATCGCCGTGTCGCGGAAGAGCCGAAGCGCCTCGGCCAAACGGCCGATCTCGTCACGGCCCGCGTCAGGTAGTGGCGCCCGAAGATTCCCGCCGGCGATCGCGAGCATGCTCTGGCTTAGCGCTGCTAGGCGGGCGAGCAGATTGCGGTCGACATAGAGCCAGACGATCAGAATCGAACTCACCAGGGTCAGAAGGGCAGAACCAAGCACAACTCCGGTACCGTAGCGCTGGACAGTCGCGGCTTCGCTGCCGGCCGCGGTGATGTCACGGTCGGCCGCGGCCACGAGGCGGTCCACGGCACCGGTGAGTGTGCGCGATAGCTGTACGTTCTCACTTAAATGCCTTGCGCCCTCCGCCAGCACCGCGAGCTCGTCCTCGCGCGCCTTCACGAGGCTCTTCGGACCGTCGATTAGCGCCTTGAACTCGTCGACGCGCTGGTGGAACCGCGACCGCAGTTTCTCGTCAATGTCGGGCGGCACCGCCGCAAGGGCGTCGACCGAACGGCGCAGGGAGAAGGACATCAGCGAGAGGTCGCCCAGCGTTGGCGCCGCCGCCGCCTTGAGCAACGCGTCGTTGATGGCTGAAATCTCTCCCTGCGCCTTTTGCTGCGGAATGAAGTCGGCGACCGCTTGCGCAAGGTCTATCGCTGCCGCCGCGCGCGTTTCGGGTGTCGCGGCGGCGTCGGATGTGGCTGCTCGCCACTGGGGGACCTTGGAGTTCATTACAAGGATACCGGGCGCCACGAGGCGCCCACTGGCATTGGTTGTGACCGACAAGTGGCGCAAAAGCTCCTCTTTGTGCGCAACCATGGTCAGGCGGGTGGCGACGAGGTTGTCGAGAGCGTCGAGGTTGCGCCGCAATCCAATCACCGCCGCTTCTATCTCGGCCACCGCCGCCTCGCTGAGCGCGGTGCCTTTGAGGGCAGCTAGCAGCTCCTCGAGGCGCGCCATCTCGACCCCTATCGCGGCCGAGACCTCGCCGTGCTGAGCCTTGCTGGCCGCGGCAAGAACGGCTGGCGCGGCGGCGGCGACCCGCTCGGCCTGGCGGGAAAGTTCGAGCGATGCAAGCGCGGATGGAACCCGGCGTTCCGTGATCCGCTCGACGACCCCGCCGACCTGAAGAAAGGCATACAGAGCAGCGGCGGTCGCGAGCACCGCGAAGGTGCTGATGACGAAGAAAGCGAGCAGCAAACGGCCACGGATGCCGAAACGCTCAAGCATCGCGGCCCCTCATTGATCCGTCTAAGGCGGCCAAGACGGTCTGCTCAGGTATTCGTCTCAAACGCGATCTGTGGTGTTACTGCAGCGGTGCATACTCACCGCCGGCCCAGACATACCATATCCAGTTCTGAGCAGTGAGGTCGCCCTTATCGTCAAAGTCGATCGGGCCCAGCACTGTGTCAAATTGGGTGCCGCGCAATGAAGCAATAACCACTTGCGGCTTCAGCGAGCCGGCCTTTTCGACCGCCTGCGCCCAGGCCTGGATGGCGGCGTAGCTATGTAGCGTGTAGCCTGAGGGTTCGAAATTCTCGGCCTGGAACCGCTCGACAACCGAGACCGCCTCGGGATTTCGACGTGGATCCGCGCTAAAGGTGAAGAGTGTGCCCTCGGCCGCCGGACCGGCGATCAGACCAAACTCTTCGGTTGCCATGGCATCACCGGAGATGAGCTGAACCGAGTAGCCGCGGTCGCGTGCCGCGCGAGCCATGAGCGCGACCTCGATATGATACCCTCCCACATACAGCACAGCGACATCCGCCGCCTGTAATTCAGCGATCTCGGCCGAGTAATCGTTCTTCCCGGGAGTGTAGGCCTGGTAATTTGCCTCGGTCACCCCGCGCTTGTTCAACTGCTTTCTGGTTTCATCGGCGAGACCCATGCCATAGGTGGTGCTGTCGTGAAGGATTGCGATATTCTTGTCGCTCCAATGATCGGCCAGGTAGTTGCCGGCCACGATGCCCTGCGCATCGTCGCGGCCAATGACGCGAAAGACGTTTGCGCGGCCTTGCTCGGTCAGCATCGGATTGGTCGAGCCTGGCGAAATCTGCAGGATGCCCGCCGCCTCGTATACCGCGGATGCAGGGATCGAGGCCCCGGAGCAATAGTGCCCGACAACGAAGACCACGCCGTCACCCACCAGCTTATGGGCGACAGCGACCGCTTGCTTAGGATCGCAGAAGTCGTCGGCCGTGATGAGCCGCACCTGCTGGCCAAGTATGCCGCCCGCCGCATTGATGTCGGCCACGGCCAGCTCCGCGCCACGTTGCATCTGCTCGCCGATCCAGGCCTGCGGTCCGGTAATTGGGCCTGCGGCCCCGATCAGGACGTCCGCACGAGCAGGGCAGCTGAACGCGACTGCAAGCGCGAAGATAGCAGTGGCGATGAAGCAGCGCATGGTTTTACACTCCGGCCTTGACTGAAGTTGGCCTGCCCGGAAATGTGCTACCGCATTCGCACATTTCTAACTCCCTGACGAACAGAACGCTCGTAAACACGATCCGCGGTGATCAGCGTCGTGTTATTCCAGCGGCACGTACTTGCCGCCCTTCCACACATACCATATCGGGCTATAACCGGTGAGGTCACCCTTGTCGTCGAAGTCGATCCGGCCCACCACCGTATCGAATTGATGACTGCGCAGTGAGGCAATCACCGCCTGGAGCTCCAGCGAGCCGGCCTTTTCGATCGCCTGCGCCCAGACTTGGACGGCGGCGTAGCTGAACAGAGTGTAACCCTCGGGCTCGAAGTTCTCGGCACGGAACCGCTCGGCGATTTGCGCGGCTTCGGCGTTTCGACGCGGGTCGGCGACAAAGGTGAAGAGAGTGCCCTCGGCGGCGGCTCCGGCGATGAGGGCAAACTCCTCGGTCGCCATATCACTACCCGAGACGAGCTGAACCGAGTAGCCGCGGTCGCGTGCCGCGCGAGCCATGAGCGCGATCTCGGTATGATAGCCACCGACATACAGCACGGCAATATCCGCCGCCTGTAACGCGGCGATCTCGGCCGAATAGTCGTTCTTCCCGGATGCGTAGGCCTGGTAAATCGCTTCGGCCACGCCGCGCTTGTTCAACTGCGTTTTCATCAGATCGGCAAGACCCTTGCCAAAGGTCGTGTTGTCGTGAAGGATCGCGATCTTCTTGTCGCCCCAATGATCGGCCAGATAGTCGCCGGCCACGACGCCATCCGCATCGTCGCGGCCAAAGGTGCGGAAAACGTTGGCACGGCCTTGCTCGGTCAACAACGGATTGCTCGAGGCCGGCGAAATCTGCAGGATGCCAGCCGCCTCGTAAATTGCGGATGCCGCGATCGAGGTCCCGGAGCAGTAGTGCCCGACGACGAAGACCACACCGTCACCGGCCAGCTTCTGGGCGACGGCGACTGCTTGCTCCGGATCGCAAAAGTCGTCCGCCGCGAGAAGCCGCACCTGCTGGCCAAGTACGCCACCCGCCGCATTGATGTCGGCCACGGCCAAGTCCACGCCGCGCTGCATCTGCTCGCCGGACCAGGCGTCCTTTCCCGTCATCGGGCCTGCAAGCCCGATCAGGATCTCCGCACGCGCGGGGTCACCGAGCGCGGCTGCTAGCACAACGATGGCTATGACGATGAAACGGCCCATGGATATGCCTCCCACCTTGACACCGTGATTGGTGCCCGAGAATTTCGCAGACAAACCGCGCGGTGGGGTGCGGTCACGATGGAGCAATCGCAACCCGCCACGAACGGCAGTCCGCTATTCCAGCGGCACACAATCACCGACCCTCAAAGTATATCATGCGGTTCGGACTGTTGATATCGCCTTTGGCGACGATCGATGTGGCCCAATACGGTGTCAAACTGGTGGTGCGCAAGTGGGACTTAGTGTCCCAAGCGGTGGCTTTGAACGGTCGCTCTCGGGAGCCGGGAAGGGCTGCTCCCGGCACTTCCGCGGCATGCCGAGCGTTGAGAATGAAGGCTGCGTCCAAGCCAGAAGCGGATACCGGCGCACCGGAGCAACTAGAGCCCGCCGAAAGGGTCGCCATCGAGGCAGAATGCGACCCGGAGGCGATCGGCGAGATCGATTTGGTCGATAGCGATGCGATCGTGATCGATCCGGCCGAGGAAGCGGCGGCGAATGATGCGACCAGCGTCGCGGAGATCGAGCGGGCGATGGCATCCATGCGCAAGGTCACCGCCGCCGCGCATTGAACACGCGGCCGGATTGGCGCGAAACCCCCTTGCGGGTCGACGCAACAGGAGCCCGCATGCGACTTCACCGCCTAATTCTGGCACCCCCGCGCAAGGTCGCCGGCGCTGGGCCATGAGTACCCGGCCAGGATGGTGCGAAACCCGCGCGTGGTTTCGACCGAGGCGGCGTTGATCCGCCCGCCCAGGCGATCGTAGAAGCGCCGCGTCGCCTCGTTGTTCCACAGGCACCACAGGCGCAATTCGCCGACACCCACCTCCACCATGGCGACGGCGACTTCTCGGGTGAGCGCGCGGCCAATGCCCCGGCGCTGATGTTGCGCGAGCACATAGAGCGCCACCAGCCGCGCCGACGCTCCGAACGGCGCGGGGCGCAATCGAAGGGCGTGAATGAAGCCGAGGATCGCGCCGGCACCATCCGCGGCGACCAATGTCCAGGGCGCGCGCCCCTTGCGCGCCGTCACGCCACGCCACATGCCTGCGCGTTCCTCGAGCGAGAGCCGATCCAGCATCTCTTGCGGCAGCAATCCGGCATAGGCCTCGCGCCAGCCTTGCACATGGACCTCCGCCATGCCGGGCGCATCCCCGGGTAACGCCGGCCGGATGATGAAACCAGGGCGAGAGACCATATTCATGCGGGCTTCCTCGCCCACAGCCGGCCGGGCCGCAGTTCGCCCTTCTCCAGAACGACGACCAGCATCCGCCAATCCTCCAGGAAATGATCGCGAACCTTGATGCCCAGTTTTTCGGTGAGCGCCGAATGGAGTTCGCCCTTGAGGCGCGAAAGTTCGCGCTTGGCCTCTTCCCGATACCAGGCATTGAGGTCGAGGAGGCGCACATCGATGAAGCCAACCTGGTGCAGCAGCAGCCCGTATTCGGCAAGTGTGGCCGGATGATAGGGAATGGCCTCGAGCTCGATGAAGTAGAGCATGTCGGCGCTAAAACGTTCCGGCCCCTTCATCCAATCGCCGGCGGCAAGCAAACCGCCGGGTTTCAGTACCCGGAATAGATCCTCGAGGAAGCCAAGCTTGCCCGGAATATGCAGCCAGGCATCCTTGCCGAAAACCACGTCGAAGGCGCCATCGGCGAAGGGCAAGGGCCGGTCCGGTTCGACGCATTGGATATCGATGCGATCTTCAAGCCCGGCCTCGGCGATATGGCGCCGGCCGAGATCGACCAGCGGCCGAGCGACATCGATCGCCGTCACATGGCAATCGCCCAACTTCAGCAATTCCCGATCCAAGCCGCCGATGCCACAGCCGATATCGAGCACCCGCCTGCCGTCCAGCGGGATGCCCGCCATGATCTCGGCGACAGCCTGCGCGCCGCCCGGCGAGAGAAAGCCCTCGCCCCAGATCAGCTGCAGCATCTCCACCATCGCCGGATCGTAATCGTGGGGCGCTTCCTCGGTCATCGTTCTCTCGCTTGGCTTTTGGACGCGTCTTTGACGTTTAATGCCACGAAAAGGGGACGCTACCCTTTTCTTGCCTGCCGTAGCCCCTGAGGGAAAATGGTAGGGAAAAGGGTAGCGTCCCCTTTTCCTTTTCGTGCCGTAGCCCCTGGAAAAGGGGAGCACGGCCTAGGCCTTGATGCGCGTCATCCTGGGATCGTAAAGCGGTTCCAGCGACACGCGGGCGGGATATCGCTCGCAGGCGATTTCGAGTTCGTAGGAACCGGACATCACCGTTTCCGGCGTGACTCCGTTTTCAGGATCGCGGACATATCCGATGCCGATACTGGTCCCCAGCGTGTAGCCATGGCCGCCCGAGGACAGCCAACCCATCTGGCGGCCGTCGCGAAAAATGGTCTCGCGACCCAAGAGCACGATCCCGGGATCATCCAATGCGAAGCAGGCGAGCAGTTTCGGCAATTTGCCGTCGCGCTGGCGCATCAGGGCCTCGCGGCCCAGGAACCAGTCGTTCTTGCGCAACTTGACCGCCCAGCCCAGACCGGCCTCCAAGGGCGTGTGGTCGGGACTGATGTCGCTCGACCAGGCGCGATAGAATTTTTCCAGCCGCGTCGATTCGATCATGCGATAGCCGGCATTGCGGATGCCGAAGGGCGCACCCGCCGCCAGCAGCGCCTCGTAGACGGCAGCCATTCCCTCGACCGGGATGTGCAATTCCCACCCCAATTCGCCCACATAGGTGACGCGGAGTGCCCGCGACATCACGCCCGCAATTCCGAGCTCGCGCATGGTGCCGAAGGGAAACTCGGCGTTGGAGACATCTGTCGTGGTGACACCTGCCAAAACATCGCGGGATTTCGGACCCATGAGGCTCAAGACGCCCTGGGAAGAAGTCACGTCGATGAGGCGGGCATCCAGGCCGTCGGGGATGTGCCGGCCGATCCAGTGGAAATCGTGGGTGGCGTAGCCGGTGCCGGTGACGATGTAATAGCAATCGTGATCGAGCCTGGTCAAAGTCAGGTCGCATTCGATGCCGCCGCGCTCGTTCAGCATCTGGGTGTAGACGATGCGCCCCGGTTCGACCGCGACATTGTTGGCGCAGATCCAGGTGAGCGCTGCCTCGGAATCCTTGCCCACCATCAGGAACTTGGCGAAGGAGGTCTGATCGATCAGCACCACCCTCTCGCGACAGGCGCGATGCTCGGCGCCCACCGCATCGAACCAGTTCTGCCTGCCATAGGTGTAGAGGTCGCGCGCCTCCTCGCCTTTCGGCGCGAACCAATTGGGTCGCTCCCAGCCCAATTTGGAGCCGAAGACCGCGCCCTGCTCCTTCAATCGTGCGAAAAGCGGCGATATCCGAACCGGGCGCGCGCTCTCCAGTTCCTCGTGCGGCCAGGCCATGGAATAATGGTGCGCATAGGCTTCGAGCGTGCGGGTCAAGACCCAGCGCGGATCGCGATGGACCTGCCCGAAGCGCCTGATGTCGACCGGCCACAGATCCATCGGCGCCTCGCCGCCGGCGATCCATTCGGCGAGCGCCTTGCCCGCCCCCCCGCCAGCGGCGATGCCGAAGGCGTTGAACCCGGCGCCGACGAAGAAATGCCGCAATTCCGGCGCCTCGCCGAGTATGAAATTGCCGTCGGGCGTGAAGCTTTCCGGCCCGTTGATCAATCGCTTGATGCCGGTATTGGCCAATGCCGGCACGCGGGCGAGCGCCTCGTTCATCAGCGGCTCGAAATGATCCCAATCGTCCTTCAGGAGCTGGAAGGCGAAATCATCGGGCAGTCCCTCGGTCGTGCCCGTGGGCGCGCCCGATTGCGACCAGGGGATCGGGTCATGCTCGTAGCCGCCCAGCACCAGCCCGCCCACCTCCTCCTTGAAATAGATCAGCCGATCGGGATCGCGCAAGGTCGGCAGATCGCGGGTAACGCCGGAAATGGCCTCGGTCACCAGATATTGGTGCTGCACCGATGAAAGCGGCACGCTGACCCCGGCCATGGCGCCCAACTGGCGCGCCCATTGCCCAGCGCAATTGACCACGATCTCGGTCGCGATCGCGCCTTTCGTGGTCTCCACGCCCGATACCGCGCCCGAGGCCACGCGAATGCCGGTGACCGCCACATCCTCGATGATCGTCACACCGCCAAGGCGGGCGCCCTTGGCCAGCGACTGCGAGATATCGGCCGGATTGGCCTGGCCGTCGGTCGGCAGGAAGGCAGCGCCCATCACATCGGATACATCCATGATCGGCCACAGCTTCAGCGCTTCCTCGGGCGAGAGCAGATGCATTTCCAGGCCGAAGGAATGCGCGGTCGTCGCCTGGCGCTTGATCTCGGTCATGCGTTCGCTGTTGCAGGCCAGGCGCAACCCGCCGTTCCGTTTCCAGCCGGTGGCAAGGCCGGTCTCGCCCTCCAGCCGATCGTAGAGCTCGACCGAATATTTCAACAATTGGGTGATGTTGGCGGAGCCGCGCAATTGCCCGACCAGGCCGGCCGCGTGCCAGGTCGATCCGCTGGTCAGTTTGTGGCGCTCCAGCAGCACCACGTCGCGCCAGCCGAGTTTGGCCAGGTGATAGGCGGTCGAGCAGCCGATGATGCCGCCACCGATGATGATGACGCGCGCCTGGGTGGGGAATTCGCTCATTCTATTTCATTTCCATTGGTCAAAAAGGGGACGCTTCCCTTTTTCCCTCGAAACCGGGGACGCTTCCCTTTTTCCCTCGAAGCGAAAAAAGGGAAGCGTCCCCTTTTTAGCCATCGATCACGGCCTGCAAGTGGCGGCCGAAATCGGAGGCACCCATCAGGCGCTTGCAGCGCTCGAAGCGATTGATCGCATAGGCCCGGAAATCGTCCGCCGGATTCCCGTTCACGTGTTGGATGATGCCCCACAGCGTCCACAGGAGATCGCACATCGCCTTGTAGAGCACCATGCGGCCGCGCTCTGGCCCGGGCGGCAAACCGGCGAAATAGGCTTCCAGCAGCGCCTCGTCCTGTTCCGCGCCGAAGCCCGCTTCGACCGACAGATCGCCCAAATCCCACATCGGATCGTTGTTGCCGGAATATTCCCAATCGATGATATGGACCCGCGCCCCGGTATCCAGGAAGTTTTCCGCCAGCGGATCGCAATGGCAGGGACGCAATGGTAGGGTGCGCGCGCCCAATGTGCGCCGGACCGAATCGGCCTCGCGCTTGACTTCGTGGTAGCCCTCCGGCAGCGATGCCTGCTTGCGGCCGAGGATGTCCAGATACTCGTCGATCATCTGGAACAACTCGAAGCGATTGAGGAAGGGCTCGCCGCATTCGTGGATCCGACGCAGGGCCTCGGCCGACCGGCGCACGCTGCCCAGATCCTTGAACCCCGCCGCATCGAGGGTCACACCGCCCTCGATGAACCGGCACAGCATCACGCCATCGGCCTGGTCGAAGAACACGACCTCCGCGTTGACCCCGGCGCGCGCCGCCACGCGCGCGGCGTGCGCCTCGTTATGGCGATTGATGTAATCCCCGGTTCCGGCGCCCGGAATGCGCAAGACAAAGCGCGCCTGCCCGGTATCGAGACGATAATTCCGATTGGTGAGCCCGCCTAGACGCGAGATTCCGATTTTCGCGGTGTCGCATCCGGCCAGTTCCGGTATGCGCCCGAGTGCCAGCCCGATGTCCCGCCGATCGGCCTCGCTCATTACGGCGCTTGTCGATTCGGACATGCCCATGCTCACGCCTTCAGCCGCGAATTGTCGGGATCGTAAAGCGACTTGGTGGAGATCGCGGCGCGCGCGACCTTGCCGAAGGCCTCCACTTCGACATGCCCGCGACCCAGGAATTCGATCGGCAGGTAGGCCAATGCGATCGATCCGCCGATCGTGTACCCGAAATTACCGCTGGTGGTGACACCGATCACGCGGTCATCGACAATGACCGCCTCGCCGCCATGGACCGATGAAGCCCGGTCCAGTGTCAGCGAAACCAGGCGCTGGCGCACACCTTCTTCTTTCTGTTTCAAAAGCGCGGATCGGCCGAGGAATTCCGGTTTGGAGAAATTGACGCGGAATCCCAGGCCCGCCTCCAGCGGCGTGTGATCGGGGGTGATGTCGCTGCTCCAATAGAGATAGCCCTTTTCCAGGCGCAAGGAATCCACCGCCCGGTAGCCGACATCGCGGATGCCGAATTCGCGCCCCGCATCGGCCAACAAATCATAGACGTGGCGCGCGTATTCGCTCGGCACATGCAACTCGAAGCCGAGTTCGCCGACATAGCCGATGCGAATGGCGCGCACGGGTGCGGCACCCAATGTGATCTCGCGCGAGGTGGCGAAGGGAAACGCGGCATTGGCCACGTCCTCCTCCGCGATCCGCGCCAATACCTCGCGTGCACGCGGCCCGCAAAGATTGATGACCGCGCGGGCCGACGTCACATCGATGAGATGCACCGAATCGTGGTGGCGCATATGGGCGCCGATCCAGTCGCGATCATGGGCGCCGAAGGCAGCCCCGGTCACGAAGTAGAAATGATCGCGACCGAGCCGCGTGAAGGTCAGGTCGCATTCGATGCCGCCCTGCTCGTTGCAGAGCTGGGTGTAGATGACGCTGCCCACGGGCCGGTCCATGTTGGAGACGGCCAGCCGCTGCAACAGCAGAAGCGTACCCCTGCCTACGATCTCGAATTTCGAAAACGAGGTCTGGTCGATGAGCGCCACCCTCTCGCGTACCCAGCGATGCTCCTCGCCCACATGCTTGAACCAGTTGGTGCGATGGCGGTCGAAGGCAGGGCGGTCCCTAGGCCTGACGCCCTTGGGGGCAAACCAGTTCGGCCGTTCCCAGCCCGAGCGCGAGCCCATGACCGCGCCCTTGGCCTTCAGGGTGTCGTGCAGGGGCGAACGGCGGATGTCGCGGACCGTCTCGTGTTCCATGGCCGGGAAATTCAATTTGTAATGCGCGCCGTAAAGCTCGATCGCGCGCTGGTACATGAAATGACGCGTGGAATGGTGGAAGCCGAAGCGGCGGATATCGAGCGGCCACAGATTGAGGCTGGGCCTTCCTTCCAGGATCCATTCCGCCATCATCCGACCGGCGCCGCCCCCGGCGGCGATGCCATAGAGGAACCCGGCGGCGACGAAGTAATTGTCCAACTCGGGTGCCTTGCCCATGACGAAATCGCCGTCGGCCGAATAGGGAATCGGACCGTTCAAGAGCTGGCGCACGCCGACACGCGCCAGAATGGGTGTGCGTTTGGTCGCCAGCTTGGCCAATTGCTCGAAGCGCTCGAAATCGCCGCCGAGCAATTCCTGTCCGAATCCGGGCGGGATGCCGTTGGGCGCGAAGGGGCGGGTATCGGGCTCGTAGCCGCCCACGACCAGGCCCCGCGCCTCCGGCTTGTAATAGACCAGATGGTCGGGGTCGCGCAGGGTCGGCATGCGCTTGGGAATGTCGGGGATGGGTTCGGTGATCAGATATTGATGTTCGAGGGCGAAGCATGGCACCCGCACGCCTGCCAGGCGCCCCACCTCGTGGCCCCACATGCCGCTTGCATTGACCACGATCTCGCAGGGCCAGTTTCCCTTGTCGGTCACCACCGCGCGGACGCGGCCGTTGACGATCTCCAGACCGGTCGCGCGTTCGCCGATCACGATCCGGGCGCCCTGGTCGCGCGCACCCTTGGCCAGGGCCTGGCAGACGCTGGCCGGGTCGATATAGCCGTCGCTCGGAACATGGATCGCGGAACGCACATCCGCGACGCTCATGATCGGGAACAGCGCCTGGGCCTCGCGGGGCGAGAGCCATTGCATCTCCAGATCGAAGCTCTTGGCCATGGTCATCAGGCGGCGGTTTTCCATCTCGCGTTCGCGCGTGCAGGCCAGACGCAAGGATCCGTATTTCTTCCAATCGATGGCCTGGCCGGTCTCCGCCTCCAGCCGGTCATAGAGATCGACCGAATGCTTGAGCATGCGCGTGGTGTTGCGCCCCGATCGCAATTGGCCGACCAGGCCGGCTGCATGCCAGGTGGCGCCATGGGTGATCCCACTTTTTTCCAGGACCACGACCTCGGACCGCCCGGCCCGGGTCAGGTGATAGGCGATCGAACAGCCGATGATCCCGCCCCCGATGATCACGATTGGCCCGTGATGTTGCGCCGGTTCGCCGATCTCAGCGCTCTCAGGTTGTTGCATGCCCCTCTTTCCGTCCCTCGGATCGGCCAAGTAGAGCCGGTTCCTTGAATCCCGAGCGGGCAACAAAACCACATGGCAATGGTCATTTCCAGATTAATTTCCAAATGTCCCGGCACAAATGCAGTGACAAACCCTCAAATGCGCTTGCGAGGCCTTGGAAATTGTGTTGGTATCTGTGCGTAATCAAGGGACGCGAGAATCCCGGCGAATGCGTTGTCTCGGCCAGGTTGGGCCGAATAGGGAGGGAAAATGTCGAAACTGTTGTTGGGCGGTCTGTCCGCCCTGGCGTTGATCGCGACGGCCCCGGCCTTCGCGGCGGTGCCGGAAAGTCCCGATGCGATCAAGATCGCCAACATGGATTGGACCAGCGCGATCCTGAACACGAAAATCCTCGAGAAAATCCTCAAGGCGCAGGGCTACAATGTCGAATTGATAACCGCCGATTATTTGCCCAGCGTCGCCGCCGGGATTCCCACCGGCGACATCACAGTGGGTCTGGAATATTGGGACACCACCGCCGGCGAGGCGATGGCGGAAGCCGACAAGACCGGAACCGCCGAACGGTTGGGCACGCTCGGCCCCAAGGCCAAGGAAGAGTGGTGGTACCCGGAATACATGAAGGAGAAATGCCCGGGCTTGCCCGATTGGCAGGCGCTGAATGCCTGCGCCGAGGCCTTCGCCACGCCGGAGACCGCGCCCAAGGGCCGTTATCTTGGCGGGCCGGTGACCTGGGGCGGATTCGATGAAGAGCGGATCGAGGCGCTGGGGCTCAATTTCGAGGTCGTGCATGCCGGCACAGACGCCAATCTGTTCGCGGAATTGGAATCGGCCTATCAGCGCAAGGCCCCGATCCTGCTGTGGATCTATTCGCCGCATTGGGCGCCGGCCAAATACAAGGGCGAGTGGGTCGAGTTCCCGGAACACGATCCCGCCTGCTACACCGATCCGAGCTGGGGCTCGAATCCCGATCTCGCCTATGATTGCGGCAAGCCCCATGGCGAAATCTGGAAATACGCCTGGTCGGGCATGAAGGACAAATGGCCGGTCGCCTACAAGATCACCAAGAACTTCCAGTTGGACACCGCCGAGATGAACGCCCTCGTCGGCCAGGTCGATCTGGATGGAAAGAGCCTCGACGAAGTTACCGATTCCTGGATCGCCGCCAACCAGGACAAGATCAATTCCTGGGCGCAATAGCGACGCGGCCAGACCCAAGTTTGTCATCGAGGGCCGGCAGCGCCGCCGGCCCCGTCGTTCCCTCGCGTGACGCCGCCCGTGACGATTTAGAGTGCCGTCATGCAACGCGCCCCGGACGCGCTCGATTTGCCGCCCACCGACCTCACGACCCGGCCGGTCAAACTGGAGGCGCGTGGCGTGTGGAAATTGTTCGGCCGCGATGCCGAGGCATATCTGGCGCAAGCGGGCCCGCCGCCCGATCTCGAGACCTTGGCCACGGCCGGATTGATCGGCGCGGTCCGCGATGTCGATCTCTCCGTGCACGAGGGCGAGATCTTCGTGATCATGGGCCTTTCGGGCTCTGGCAAGTCGACGCTATTGCGCTGCCTTTCGCGCCTGGTCGAACCCAGCGCCGGCGCGGTCCTGTTCGAGGGCCGCGACCTGCTGAAGGCCAGCGAATCCGAACTCATCGAATTGCGCCGGCACAAGATGGGGATGGTGTTCCAGCATTTCGCGTTGCTGCCGCACCTCACGGTCATCGACAATGTGGCGTTTCCGCTTGCCGTGCAAAAGGTGGCGAAGGCCGCACGGCTGGCGCGGGCGCGCGAGATGATCGATCTCGTTGGTCTTGGCGGCAAGGAGCGCGCTTACCCGCGCGAATTGTCCGGCGGCCAGCAACAGCGGGTCGGCATTGCCCGCAGCCTGGCGGTGGGGCCGGAATTGTGGTTCCTGGACGAACCCTTTTCGGCCCTCGATCCCTTGATCCGGCGCGAGATGCAGGCCGAATTGCAGCGCCTGCAATCGATACTGCGCAAGACCATCCTGTTCGTCACCCACGATTTCGAGGAGGCGATCAGGCTCGCCGACCGTATCGCCATCATGAAGGACGGCGCCATCATCCAGATCGGTACGCCCGAGGATCTGGTGACCCGGCCAGCGACCGATTACGTCGCCGAATTCACCCGCGACGTGGATCGCGCCAAGGTGGTCTCGGTCGGCAGCCGGATGAATCCCCTGTCGGGGCGGACCAACATCGCCGGCAGTGTCGCTTCCAGCGCCAAGATCGCCAGCGTCGCGGCCGAGATCGTCACCGCCGAACGCGAATTCGCGGTCACCGACGAGGCGGACCGCATCATCGGCACGATCGGGCCGGATCAGGTCATCGAGGTGCTGATCGAGCGCGCCGGCGAGGGCCCGAAGCGATGAGCGTGCTGGCCGATCCGGCGAGCGAGCGCCCGTATTTCCCGGCCTCGGCCGCGATCTGGATCGGGCTCGGCGCGATCGTCATCCTGCTCGGCATTTACGATCAATTTCTGCCCTGGGCCAGCACCTACCCTAAATCGATGCACCTGCCGATCGCCCAAGAGATATCACTGGCGGCAAAGTGGATCGTGAAGCATCTGAGCTGGCTCACCCGGGCGATCTCGGCCGTGATCGAAATGCCCTTGCGTTTTTCGATCTCGCTCTTCGCCAAGGGATTCTCGATCGGGACCGGCGCGGAACAGATCCTGTTGCCGAGGCTGTCCTGGGTCGGAATCATCGTGGCGGTCGCGCTGATCGGCCATGCCTTGGGCGGATGGAAAACGGCGGCGATCAGCGGCGGGTGTTTTCTGTATCTGGCGCTGTTCGGGCAATGGGACCGGGCGATGCTGACGCTCGCCTCGGTCGCGATCTGCGTGCCGATCGGGGCCGCGCTGGGCTTGGGCGTCGGAATTGCCGCGCATATTTGGCCGCGTTTCGAGCGCTACTTGGTGCGCCCGGCCTTGGACCTCATGCAGACCGTGCCGGCCTTCGCCTATCTCATCCCGATCCTGTTCCTGTTCGGATTCACGCCGGTGACGCCCTTGATCGCGACCGTCGCCTTCGCCATGCCGCCGATGGTGCGGATGACGATCCTGGCCCTGTCGCGGGTGCCCGAGGACATCCGGGAATTCGCCGACATGGTCGGCTGCACCAGGCGGCAGAAAATGCTGAATGTGTTGCTGCCCAGCGCGGTCCCGGGCCTGATGCTCGGCGTCAATCAGGTCATCATGATGACCCTCAACATGGTGATCATCGCCTCGATGGTGGGGGCGGACGGGCTTGGTTTCGACGTGTTGAACGCGCTGCGCAGCTTGAAGATCGGCGCCGGGCTCGAGGCCGGGCTGGCGATCACCGCCCTTGCCATCGCGCTCGATCGCTTGAGCCAGGCGGGGGCGACCGGCAAGCGCATTTCGCGGCCACCCAATTTGCCCTGGCACCGCCGGCACCCGGAAATGGCCCTGGCGCTCGCCCTGCTGCTGGCCTCCACGGTGCTCTCTCCCTGGGTCTCGTTTCTGGCCGGAGTGCCGTCGGAGATGACGCTGACCACGGCGCCGATCTGGGGCGAATTGGTGAAATGGATCAACATCAACTTCTTCGATACGCTGGACGCGATACGAACGGCGATCCTGCTGGGGCTGCTCAACCCGATCAAGCTCGCGCTGCTTGGCACGCCGTGGCTCGGGATCGTCGCCCTGGCCGGCTTCGCCGGCTGGCGGCTGGGCGGTTGGCGGCTGGCCGTTCTCTGCGCCCTTCTGGTGGCGTTTCCGGCGATCATAGGGCTATGGGACAAGACCATGGTCACGGTCTATCTGTGCGCGATCTCGGGGCTGATCTCGTGCCTGATCGGCATTCCCTTGGGCGTGGCGGCGTCGCGTCGGCCGGTGTTGCGCCGGACGCTCATGGCCATCGTCGACACCTTGCAGACCCTGCCGTCCTTCGTCTATCTGATCCCGGTCGTTATGCTGTTCCGAGTGGGCGACGTGACCGCGCTGATCGCCATCGTCGCCTTCGCGGTGGCGCCGGCCTTCCGCTATACGGTGCACGGCATTCTCCAGGTCGATCCGTCCCTGGTCGAGGCCGCCCGCGCCATGGGCTGCACGAAACAACAAATTCTTTGGCGCGTGCAATTGCCCCTGGCGTTGCCGGAAATCATGCTGGGCGTGAACCAGACCGTCCTGCTCGCGCTCAGCATGCTGGTCATTACCGCGCTGGTGGGAACCCGGGATCTCGGCCAGGAGGTCTATATCGCGCTGGCCAAGGTCGACACCGGGCGGGGCATCGTCGCCGGGCTTGCCATCGCCTTTCTGGGCATCACCGCCGACCGCCTGATCTCGGCCTCGGCCGAGGGTTTCCGGCGCCGCCTCGGCATCGCCGATTCCAGTCAAGCGCGTTGAGCCGAAGGAGCGCCAGGACATGCCGAACGAGGAGAAATGGACATCGGTCCGGCTGACCGGGCGGCAGGAGGAATTGATCGAGCGGCTGCGGCGCGATCGCGTGTTGAGCGTGACCGCGATCGCCGAGCAGCTTCAGGTTTCGACCGAAACCATCCGGCGCGACGTGCGTTTTCTCGCCTCCAAGGGCCTGCTCATCAAGCGCCATGGCAATGTGGTGTGGCCCGACGACCGCGAGGACGCGCCTCTGCAGCGCCGCATGGCCGCCAACATGGGCGCCAAGCGCAGGATTGCCCAGGCGGCGGCGCGCGAGATCAAGGACGGAGAATCGCTGCTGATCGAATCCGGCAGCACCACGATCTACGTGGCCGAGGCGCTGCGCGGCCACCGCAACCTGACCGCGATCACCAATTCGGCCCCGATCGCCCAATTGCTGGCCGCGGGCGAGGGCAATCGGGTGTTCCTGGCCGGGGGCGAAATCCGCGCCGACGATTGCGCCGCCTTCGGCCCCGCTTGCCTCGCCTATATCCGGCAATTCAGCGCCGAGACCGCGATCATTTCCACCGCCGCCATCAATCGCGAATTGGGAATCATGGACCACCATATGAGCGAGGTCGAGGTCTGCCGCGCGCTCATCCAGCGGGCCGAACGCGTGATGATCGTCGCCGATCAGACCAAGTTCCTGGCCAAGGGACTGATCTCGGCCTGCCCGCTTTCCGAGGTCGATCTGCTGATCACCGACGGCCAGCCGCCACCTGACCTCGCCGAGGCGCTCGACGCGGCGGACGTGGAATTGCAGATCGCCTGAGGGGATTCCTAGTTCCAGGCATCTCGTGCGGGCCAAGTGCCCAAGTCACGAAATTATTCTTGTAATATCAATAGCTTAACAATTAACTTGATCAAACCGGTGAAGGGAGTCGCGGAGCCGTTTCGAGGCATCGAACCGGCATCCTCTTAGGGTTGATCCGGCCTCGAGAATCTGTATTACTGGGGCCCTCGGCCGACCGAGGAGTATCGGGGGTAATGGGGCGTTTCGGAGCAGCACTTGCCGGCATTTCGCCGGGTCGCGGTTCTGTTGTCGGCGCGCTGGCCGGAATGCTCGGGCTTGGCGTGCTGGCGCCGGCCATCGCCGATCCCGGCGACAAATGGGATCCGATCGCACTTTATGGCGGCGATATCGCCTTCGAGATCCGGCGCGACGGCGAGCCAATCGGCCATCATTGGGTTGAATTCGACCGCATCGGCGATGAGTTCCAGGCCGTGTCGCGAGTCGATCTCGCGGTCGATGCGGCCTTGTACGATTACTATTTCGATTACCGCTCGCGTGACATCTGGCGCGATGGGCAATTGCTATCCCTGGAAACGACAATCGACGACGATGGCGATATGTCGCGCATTTCCGCATGGCGCAGCGGCGAGGATTTGGTGGTGGATGGCCCGGCCGGAATCTTCGACGTGGTGCCGGAAGTATTTCCGACCAATCACTGGAACCAGGCGGCGATCTCGGGCCAGATGATGCTGAACACCTTGACCGGCGAGGTGATGCGCTCGAATTTCCTGCCCTTGGGCGAGGAGACGATCGAAACCGCGACCGGCAAGCGCGCCGCGATCAAGTACCTGCTCACCCTCGATCGCGACATTGAGATCTGGTACGACCGCGCCGGCCGCTGGGTCAGCCTGCGTTTCGAGGCCTTCGACGGTTCAAGCATCGACTATTTCTGCCTGCGCTGTGGCGCCGGCCGGCCGACGGAATCGGCGTCGCGCTGAGAGCGTCGGTTTCCCGCGCGGCTTGATCCCATCGGCGGCCGCGCCGAGTTACTCTCGAACCAGTTCTCTTCAAAGCCGCGTCAGCCCCATTATTTCACCTCGCCCCAGCGGGGAGAGGTTGCGAGGGCGTCGGCCCTCGCGAGTGAGGGGGTAGTGCCGTTGCGCCGCCCTCACTCCATCCCTCTCCCGCCCCGTCCGCGAATGCGGACATTCGTCCGCAAGGCGGGAGAGGGAGTCACGTTTCTCGCGAAGCCGACGCGCCCTCAGCTCCAGGGAAATGGGCTGTGGGAAATCGGGTGCAGCTTGCCCTCGGCGAAGCGCGAGAAGCGGAACGGCTCCAATAGATCGCTCGGCTCACCGCAGATGTCGTCGGCCACCAATTTGCCCACGCCGATCATCTTGTAGCCGTGGTTGGAATCGCCGATCACATAGACGTTCTGGCAAAAGCGGTCGAACACCGGGAAGCTGTCGGCGGTGAAGCTGCCGATGCCCCCGGAGGGCTCGTTCTTGTATTTCCCCATGGTGCCCTGGAAACGCTTCTGGCAGAAGGCCAGCGCCGACACCCACATATGGGCGAAATCGGGCCCGACGATGAAGTCCGGAGATTCCGGCCCATAGGGATCGATCTTCACCTGCTCGGGCGGGGTCTTGACCACATAGGGCATGGCGCCGCCTTGAACGCCGCCGAAATGGAAATCCGGCTTGTAATAGATGCCCCACAATTTGTCGGTGATGAGCGAGCCGTCCACATCCGAATGCAGCGGTGCGTCGGTATCGACATGAATGACCGGCGGCATCTTGCCGTCATTGGTGCGCTGCACCATGGGATCGACGCCCAGCGTTCCTTCCTGCAGCGACCAGAAGGTCCACATCGGCACGTCGTCGTGCACCTTGCCGTCGCTTCCCTTGATCGAGATGGAACGGGGCATTTCCAGCAGGTCCCAGATCTGCTTGACCCAGGGCCCGCACCCGACGACGACCTGATCGCAGGCGATCCGGCCCTTGTCGGTCAACACCGCCTTGACCGCGCCCGAATTGTCCTTCTCGAAACCGGTCACCTTCACGCCGGAGAGAATGCGAACGTCCTCGGCCTCGGCCTTCTTGGCCAGGCCATGAATCGACTTGGTGTTGTTGGCGTAGCCGCCCTTCTTCTCGTGCAGGACCGAGGTGACGCCTGAGGCCCGCCAATCGTGGAAAATGCCCTGCATGTATTTCAGGCAATCGCTCGCGCCTTCGATGAAGGTCGAGGGATAGCCGATTTCGCGTTGCTGGGCATGGATGCTGGCCACGTCCTTGTGCATGATCTCCGGAGAGATCTGCATGTAGCCGACCGGATGATAGCTGAAGGCCTCGGGGTCGCTCTCCCAGACCGAGACGGAATGGGCCATCAGGCGGCGCATCGCCGGCTGGAAATAATTGTTGCGCACGACACCGCAGGCGATGCCGGACGCACCGGCGGCGATGCCGGTCTTGTCGATGACCAGAATGTCCTGGCCCCCGCCCCGCCCGGATTTGCGCAGGTTTTCGCCCAGATGCCAGGCGGTCGAGAGGCCGTGAATGCCGGCCCCGATAATCAGGTATTTGACATGGGTCTGAAACGCCATCGCTCGAAATCTCCCTAATCGCGCGGCATTGGAGCGGCTTCAACCCGCGTCGACGCCAGTCCTCCGCCCGTCATCGCCGGCCCTAGGGACCCAAGTCCGGGGGTGATCCGGCGATCCATGGATGCCAGGGGCTCAAGCCCGGGCATGACGAGGACAAACCTCGATCCCCCGACGCGCAAACCGCTCCACGCGGCGGCGGGCCCCGGCTCGACATAAGAAGACTCTGCCCGAATCGACCGGGCAAGATTGTTCCAATTCCGGCCTTTTCGGCCCAGTACCCGCCGTCGCCGATGGCTGATTCGAACCAAGTGAATCCGGAACTCGCAATCCGGCGGGTACTATCGTTGAATAAAATGCGGCCCGACTTTCGCGGCAAGCTAGTGGTCCGATCCTGACAGAAGGTACCCTTGAGGGGTACTTTCTATCAGGTGAATCGGCCCACAAACGTTAGTTTGCTAGTGTTCCGGGCCGACATTTCGGGAGCGGAATGCCGGAGTCGGAACACTGGGGAGCGTTTCCCTTGCATCACACCATTTTCGAAAGTTGGCACCGGGTTATCCGGCGGCGGCAAGCGATCCTGGCGCCGATTTGCGCTTGGCCAACAGATTGGTGAGCCAATCCGGGTCCATTTCCGGCACCGAGGACAGCAGCAACTCGGTATAGGGTGGATAGGGCGGCGAGAGAATCTCGGTCTTCGACCCCTGCTCCACCACCTGGCCGCGATACATGACCACGATCCTGTCGGCGATCGCCTTCACGGTCGCGAGATCGTGGGTGATGAAAAGATAGGTGACGCCCAGTTCGTTTTGCAGCTTCATCAAGAGCTTCAGGATTTCCTGCTGCACGAGCTGGTCGAGGGCCGAGGTCACTTCGTCGCAGATGATGAGATCGGGCTCGGCCGCGAGCGCGCGCGCGATGCAGATTCGCTGCTTTTGCCCACCGGACAATTCGCTCGGCAGGCGGTCGATGTAGCTGTCGTCCAGTTCGATCAGGCGCAGCAATTCGGAGATGCGCTGGTCGCGCCTAGCCCCGCCCATGTCGAGATAGAATTCCAGCGGCCGGCCGATCACCTCGCACACCCGCTGCTTGGGATTGAGGGCGGTGTCGGGCATCTGATAGATCATCTGAACCCGGCGCAAGGTGTCGCGGTCGCGGTCCTTGAGGGCACCTGGCAGCTTCTTGCCGTTGAACCGGATCTCGCCCTCATAGGGCGGCAACAGGCCGGTGATGACCCGAGCCAGCGTAGATTTGCCCGAGCCTGATTCGCCGACGACCGCGACCGTGCGTCCGCGCGGGACCGCCACGCTTACATTGTCCAGCACCGTGATCCCGCCGCGCCCGTAGGAGGCGCTGACGCGATCGATCTCGAGGATGAAATCGCCGCCGGCCCGTTCGGGCTGCGCCAGTTCGCGAACCGCCCACAAGGACTTGGTGTAGGACTCGCGCGGGTGGGACAACATGGTGCGGGTCGGCGCCTCCTCGACCAGGAGCCCATGGCGGAGCACCATGATCCGATGCGCCATCTGCGCCACCACCGCCAGATCGTGCGTGATGTAGATGGCGGCGGTATGGAATTGCTCGACGATGTCGCGGATGGCGGCGATCACCTCGACCTGGGTGGTGACGTCGAGCGCGGTCGTCGGCTCGTCGAAGATGATGAGATCCGGCCGGCAGGACATGGCCATGGCCGTCATCGCCCGCTGCAATTGGCCGCCGGAGACCTGGTGTGGATAGCGGAATCCGATACCGGCGGGATCGGGCAATTGCAAGCGCTCGTAAAGCTTGACCGCGTCGGCGATGGCTTCGGCCCGGCTGCGGGTGCCCTCGCGAACCGCCGCCTCGATCGTCTGGTCGATCAATTCGTGCGCCGGGTTGAAGGCGGCGGCGGCCGATTGGGCCACATAGGCGATCCGGGTCCCGCGCAGCTTGCGGCGCTCTTCCTCGCTGGCCTTGATCAAGTCGATGCCCTCGAACTTGATCGACCCGGCGCTGAACCGGCAGCCGTCGCGCGCGTAGCCCATGGCGGCAAGGCCGATGGTCGATTTGCCGGCCCCCGATTCCCCGATCAGGCCCAGGACTTCGCCCCGGCGCAGCGTCAAATCGATGCCCTTCACGATTTCGCGCCAGATGTCTTCGCTCTGGCCCTCGATCTTGAGGCCCTTGATCTCGAGCAGGAGATCGCCCTTGGTCCGCTCGGTCCTCATTCGTGCAACCCGCTGGTCTTGTGCAGGAACCAATCGACCACGAAATTGACGCCCACCGTCAACAGCGCGATGGCGCCGGCCGGCAGCAGGGGCGTGGGATCGCCGAAGCTGATGAGAGTCGCGTTGTCCTTGACCATCGACCCCCAGTCCGCCGCGGGCGGCTGGATGCCGAGGCCGAGGAACGACAAGGCGCTGATGGTCAGGAACACGAAGCAGAAGCGCAGGCCAAATTCGGCCACAAGGGGCGGCAGGATGTTCGGCAGGATCTCACGTGTCATCACCCAGGGTAGCCTCTCGCCTCGCAGCCTTGCGGCCTCGACGAAATCGAGCACAGCGACATTCGTGGCGACGGCGCGAGTGAGGCGGAACACGCGCGTCGAGTCCAGAATGCCAATGATCAACACAAGGTTGATGACCGAGGTGCCGAGAAAGGACAGGAGCACCAGGGAGAAGATCAGTTGCGGGATCGCCATCATCACGTCGACGATGCGGCTTACAAACTGGTCGGGCCAGCCGCGAAGGACGGCCGCCAACAATCCGAGAAGGCCACCGAGCGTGAAGGAAAGAGCGGTGGTTAGCACCGCGATTCCCATGGTGTTGCGCGCGGCATAGATCAGCCGCGACAGCATATCGCGCCCGAGCTGGTCCGTGCCCAGCGGATTGGTTTTGCTCCATGGATCGAAGGGGCCACCGACGAGTTCGGTCTCGCTGTAGGGTGCGAGAAACGGCGCAAACACCCCAGTCAGCACATAAGCCAGGATGACAACGAGCCCGAACCACGCGGTCAGCGGTGCCCGCCTCAAGTCACGCCAGATACGCTCGGCCCGAGAGCGCCGGATGATCGGCGGCTGGTGCTCGGCTAACGCGGCCGATTGTTCCGCCGCGTCGAGTGTGTCGGGAGAGTTGGTCATCGCGGGTGCAAAAGCCTTGGGTTTGTCGCGATTGCGACGACGTCGGCGGCAAGATTCAGCAAGATATAGACGCTAGCGAAGATGAGGGCGCAGCCCTGGATCACCGGAACATCCTGATTCCGCACGGCGTCCACCATAAGCTGGCCGATGCCGGGATAGGCGAACACCTTTTCCACGACGACGACGCCAACAATTAGATATGCGAGGTTGAGGGCGATGACATTGGAGATCGGCGCCCAGGCATTCGGCAATGCATGACGGACGATAACCCGTCCCGGGCTCAATCCCTTGAGCCGGGCCATCTCGATGTACGGGCTCGCGAGCAGATTGATGACCGAGGCCCTGGTCATGCGCATCATGTGCGCCACGATCACCAGCACCAGGGTGAGCGCCGGCAAGCCACAGGCGTAGGCTCGCTCGAAAATCGTTGCGTCCGGTCCGACCGCGGAAATGGCGGGGAATATATGCAAATAGACGTCGTTGGCCAAAAAGAGCGCCAGGACATAGCCGACGAAGAACTCCGGAGCCGAGATCGACGTCAAGGTTGCCAGATTGACCAGCCGATCATAGATACCGTTGCGGTAGAGTGCGGCCAGCAGACCTAGCGTCAAGGCAAGCGGCACCGCCACCAGTGCGGCCAGCCCGGCCAGAAACATGGTATTGACCAGTCGCGGTGCGATTAGATCGGCGACGGCGCGCCGACTGCCGCTGAGACCGCCCGCCCCGGAATATGAACTCCCGAAATCGCCGCGAACCATTTCCCCGAGCCAATGCAGGTACCGCTCCACCGGCGGGCGGTCGAGGCCAACTTCACGGCGAAACGCGGCCACCGTTTCGGGGGTCGCCGCTTGGCCTAGGGTGCGGGTGGCGAAGTCGCCCGGCAGCACGCCCACCAGAAGCGACAGCACGACGGAAACGACAAACAGCGTAACCAGGCCAAAGCCGAAGCGCTGCAGAATCGTTCTGATGAGTGGATTCACGTCGACACCCCGGAGTTGCCGGATCGCGGCGATCCGGTCCCCGCTCTCTCTTGCTTGCAAGAAAAGCGGGGACCGTCACTGCCTATTCGGCATTCCTAGGCGACCCACCACCGCTCGGCGATCTTCAATCCATCGCATTCCCAGTTGGGAGCGATATCGGCATGGGCGAGCTTCTTCGATGCCGCCTCGACATAGTTGTTGAAGACGATGACGATCACGCCGCAATCATCGTGAATCAACTGCTGTATCTCGGCATACATGCCCTTGCGTTTTTCCTCGTCGGTTTCCCCACGCGCCGCGATCAAGAGCTCGTTGAACCGCGGATTGGCCCATTTTGTTTCGTTCCACGCGGCTCCCTCGGCGTAGACGGTGGTCAGCATCCAGTCGCAGGTCGGCCGGCCGCTCCAATAGCCGCCGCACCACGCCTTCTTTAGCCAGACATTGTCCCAATAGCCGTCATCGGGTTCACGCACGACGTTGAGGTCGATGCCGGCGGCTTTCGCATGCTCCTGATAGAGCGTCGCTACGTCGACCGCCCCGTTGAAAGCCGCGTCGGCGACGGAAAGGTCGACCTTCAGGCTCGACAAGCCCGCCTTCTTGAGATGGAACTTCGCCTTTTCCGGATCGTATTTATAGACAGGTTCCGGATTGGTCGCGAACTTCACCGACGGCGCGATCGGGTTGTCGTTGCCGGGCGTGGCATGGCCCAGGAAGACCTTGGTCGCGATGTCTTCACGGTTGATCGCCCATTTCAACGCTGTCCGCACATCGACATTGTCGAATGGCGGCAGAGTCACCTGCATGGGGAACACGTAGTGCCCATAGCCCGTGACTTCCGTGATCTCGATCTTCGGGTTCTTCATCAGCAGGTTCAGCGTTTTCAGGTCGGGCCGGCCGATCCAGTCGACTTCACCGGCGTTCAATGCATTGGTCCGAGCCGCAACGTCGGCGATGGTGAGGAATTCCACCTCATCCAGATACGGCTTGCCTTCCTTGTGATAGTTCGGGTTCCTCTTCAGGCTCGCCCGCACGCCGGGTTCCCAGGAACCGAACACAAATGGCCCGGTCCGCACACCCGATTGCCAATCAGCCGCGCCGTCGGATTTGGCCGGCATGATCGGGATGTGATAGTCGCTGCAAATGTATGGGAAGTCCGCATTGGCGCCCGACAGAGTGAATATCACGGTATCCGAGCCATCGGCTTTGATGTCCGTGATCGGCGTCAGCAGTGACTTGGCGGCCGACTTGGAATCCTCGCCCATGTGATAACGATAGGAAGCGATGACGTCATCGGGCGTCAGATCCTTCCCGTTGTGGAAAGTGACACCCTTCTTGAGCTTGAAAATCCAGGTTTTCGCATCGTCGCCAGCCTCCATGGATTCGACGAGATCGGCGGTGATGTCGCCCTTGGCATCGACCTCGGTGAGGCTGTTGGACATGCTGCCCCAGAATGGCACTTGTGTTCCGGTATCGAAGTAAATGGCCGGATCCAAAGTGTCCGTGGTTGCACCATGCGCCAATCCAAACTTGGCGGACCCGCCGCGCTTGGCTTGGGCGCGCGCTGCCTTGATGAACAGGGCCTCTCCGGCCGCGGCACTCATGCCGGCCGCCATCGCCAATTGCACGAATTCGCGCCGGCTGACCTTGCCGCGCCCGGCCAGTTTTTCCGCGCGAGATAGTTTTTCCATGATCTCTGACATGTCTGACATTTCCTCCCGTTGAAGATGCTGTCCCGCCGCGGAGGCGACGAGCGCCGTTACCGATATTCGTGATATTTGGGCCGGACGACTCAATGGCCACCCTTATCCCGTTCTCCCTGCTGGTTTTGTTCGACCTTGGCCCACGACCTTACGACCGATCGCGGCATGTCGGGGAAAAAGTGTCATTCCCGTTCGACCACGTCAATGCCTAAGCCGTCCATGCCCCTCGTTGGTCGCGCCAATGGGCGAATTTCATGCCTCATGGTCCGCCGCCCCGCTACCCGCCAGGGGTGGCTCAAGGCCCCAGGCGCAACACCAGCCCGCCGCCCACAAGGATGGTCGCCCCGGCAATGGCCATTTGGCCCAGGCGATGGGCGCGTTTGTACCGGCGCGCCGCCAGCGACAATGGCAGGGAGAGGATCGCCGAAAGCCCAAGCATGCCCAGAATCGACCCCAGGGAAAACAATCCCACATAGGCGAGGCCACCCCACACGTCCTTCATGGCGGCGACGATCAAGACCAGCAGCGCCGCCGACCCGGCAAGCCCGTGGGTCATCCCGACCAGGAGGGCGCGCAAGGAAATGAAGGCTGCATGGTCGTGACCGTGCGGGGTTCGGGCGTGATCGGCGGAGCCAGTCGCCGCGCGGTCCCGGATGTGGGAATGGAGGTGAATGTGGTCGCCGATTCCGTCGTGGCGGTGGGCGTGCAGGTGAACGCCCTCGCGGCGCAGGCGATGTATGAGGTGAAGACCGAGGCCGATCAGCATCAGGCCGACCGCGCCCTCGATCCACGAGGAATAATGCGCGGGGATCGCGCGGCCGAACAGCAGCGCCGCCCTGGTCACGGACAAGAGCGTGAGCGCGTGCCCCGCGCCCCACCAGGCGCCGTGATTGAGCATGCAGGCCGGCGCCCGCTCGCGCGCGATCAGGCTCGCCATCGCGGCCAGATGATCGGAATCGAGCGCGTGGAGAAATCCGAGCATCAGCCCGACCAGCAGCACTTCGATCATCGCGATATTGCCCCCGCCGGCCTCAAGCCCAGCTTCTAGCGGCAACGGACGGGGGAAGGCAAGAAGGCGTGTGGGACAGGTGGGGCGAAGGGGTGAATTGGGATGGGCGCTTGAGCGCGTGGCCTAGTGCCAACTTTCGGAAAAGCGTGATACACAAAATGCTCAGATGCGCCCATGAAAGTCGGCACATGTTACCAATTGAATGATACCCGCCGGCGTGTACTGGCTGAACCTTATTGTTGAATCAGCCAACTGCGACGGCGGGTACCTAGCCACATACTGTGGCGATAGACCCGCATGGATGGCTTCGGGGACAAGATGCTCAGTCTGAACGAAATTCGCGCCCGTGCCGCCGCCTTCGCGGAACGCTGGAAGGGCGCGCATGACGAGAAGGCGGAGGCCAAGAGCTTCTGGGACGAACTGTTCCAGGTCTTCGGCACGCCCCGGCGCAACGTGGCCCAACACGAGGCCAGGGTCCGGATGCCCGACGGCTCGATCGGCTTCATCGACCTCCTTTGGAAGGGCAAGCTCATTGTCGAGCACAAGAGCCGTGGCAAGGACCTGGCCGAGGCCCGCCGCAAGGCCCAGGAATACGTCCACCAGCTGAAGCCGGCCGACCGTCCGGAATGGATGGTCGTGTGCGATTTCGCCCGTTTCGAGCTCATCCACCTGACTGACGGACGCGAATACGCCTTCATCCTGGAGGGCTTGCCGGGAAAAATCGAGTTGTTGGGCTTCCTCGGCGGTTTCACCCCCCGCCAGCCCCAGGCCGACATTCCGGTCAATCTCAAGGCGGTCGAGCTTCTGGGCGATCTTTACGATTCCATGAGGCTCGGCGGCTATTCGGAGCACGATCTGCCGCGCTTCCTGGTGCGGGTGCTGTTCGCGCTGTTCGCCGAGGATACCGGCCTGTTCGAGCCCGAGGCCTTCCGCGACTTCGTCCTCGACCATAGCCATGAGGACGGCGGCGATCTGGGCCGAGCGATCGACGATTTTTTTGAGGTCCTTAATACGCCCAAGGATCAACGCCAGGCTGCACTGGCCGACCTCCTGAAGTCGCTCCCCTATGTCAACGGCACCCTGTTCGCGGGCAATCTTCCCAAAGCGGCGATGACCAGGAGCATGCGCCAGGCGTTGTTGAAATGCACCGAATTCGACTGGACCCGGATCAGCCCGGCCATCTTCGGTTCCCTGTTCCAGGGCGTCATGGGCGCCAAGGCGCGGCGCGCGATCGGCGCCCATTACACTTCCGAGGAAAACATCCTGCGCCTGATCGGCCCCCTGTTCCTGGATGAATTGAAGCGGGACTTGACCGTCATCCTGGCCGAAAAATCAAAACGCCGACGTGGCAAGCTCCTCGAATTCCACGACCGGCTGGCCAGCCTCAAATTCCTCGACCCGGCCTGCGGCTGCGGCAATTTCCTCATCATCACCTATCGCGAATTGCGCCGGCTGGAGATCGCGTTGCTCCGCGCCCTTGATCCGGAAACACACGGGAACTTGGACGTGAGCATATTGTCGCGTCTCAACGTCGATGCCATGCATGGGATCGAGATCTCCGAATTCCCCGCCGACATTGCCAGGGTGGCGCTCTGGCTCATGGATCACATCTGCAACCAGGAGCTTTCGGCCGCCTTCGGCCAGTATTTCGCGCGGCTGCCGCTCACCCGCTCCGCGAATATCGCCATCGGCAACGCACTGCGGCTCGATTGGGCCAAGGTCCTGCCGCCCGGGGAATGCTCCTTCGTGCTCGGCAACCCGCCCTTCGCTGGTGCCAAATACATGAGCGACGAGCAGCGCGCCGACATGGCCCATGTCTTCCATGGCGTGAAAAACGCCGGATTGCTGGATTTCGTCGCTGGCTGGTATCGCAAGGCCGCCGCCTATATCCAGGGAACGCAAATCGATTGCGCCTTCGTCTCGACCAATTCCGTCACCCAGGGCGAGCAGGTGGGCGTGCTGTGGCCCGATCTGTTTCGCCTGGGCATCAAGATTCGCTTCGCACACCGGACCTTCGTCTGGAACAGCGAGGCCAAGGGCAAGGCCCATGTCCATGTGGTCATCGTCGGATTCTGGATGGGCGATCGACCCGGCAAGAAGATATTCGATCATGCCGACCCGGACCACCAACGGGTGATCGAGGCCAGGAACATCTCGCCCTATCTGATCGACGGATCGGATACCGTCATCACCTCGCGCTCGACGCCCTTATGCGACGTGCCGGAAATCGGCATCGGCAACAAACCCATCGACGATGGCAACTACATCTTCACGCCGGAGGAAAAGACGGCGTTCCTGTCGCAAGAACCGAAGGCCGAACCCTTCATGCGCCGATTCCTTGGCGCGGAGGAATTCCTGAACGGGTCCGAGCGCTGGTTTCTTTGGCTCGGCGACACGCCACCATCCGTCCTCGCGAAATTGCCGGAATGCCGGCGGCGAATAGAGGCCGTGCGGGCGTTCCGCGAGGCGAGCAAGAGCCCATCGACCCGCGACATCGCCCGAACGCCGACACGCCTGCATGTCGAGAACATGCCGCGATCGAATTATCTCGTTATCCCGGGCGTCTCGTCGGAGAGGCGACGGCACATACCGATTGGATTCATGACTCCGGATGTTCTCGCGAGCAATCTCGTGATGGTGACATCCGAAGCGACGATCTATCATTTCGGAATCCTGTCATCGCTCATGCACAACGCCTGGATGCGGCAAGTGGCGGGGCGGTTGAAGTCCGACTATCGATATTCCGCCGGCATCGTGTATAATAATTTTCCATGGCCAGAGACGCCGACCGACAAGCAAAAGGCGGCGGTGGAACAGGCGGCCCAGGCGGTGCTCGACGCCCGCGCGCTGTTCCCTGGCGAGACGCTCGCCAATCTCTACGACCCCAATCTGATGCCGGCGGAACTGGCGAGGGCACACGCCGAGCTCGACCGCGCGGTCGATCGCTGCTATCGCAAGGAGCCTTTCCAGAGCGAGATCGAGCGCGTGCAATACCTGTTCGCGATGCACGAGCGTCTGAACGCGCCGATGCAGGCGGCGATGAGCGCGCGCAAGGGCCGCCGAGGCCGGGCGGCGAAATGAGGCAATTATGTAATTGATTGCACAAGCAACGACATGGCACATAGACTGCGACAGACTCAAGAAATTGAGGTAACGCCCGAGATGGTGTGTGCGGGCACCGCTATTCTGAGCGGCTATCAGCCGCCGGAGGATACGTTGGTTGGGGTGGTAACGTCTATTTATGAGCCGATGGAGGAGGCAAGGAGGCAATTTCATTCTCAAGATCGGCAATGCTCTGGAGAAGATTATTGATCTTGTCGAGCTGCCCTTGGCAAATGGCTAGGTCTACGGGCACGGCTTCAGGATAGACGCGGCGCTTTGTTGTGCCACGATCTTGAGGGCCTCTTGGCCATCTTCCTCTTGTGACTTGAAGATGCAACTCCTTCCGATCAGGTACTTTTCCCCAGCGGCCATGTGCGAAAATGTCTCGCCTTGAGTTCACTTCTTCAATTTTTTTCCCGAGTGACCGAGTATCTGTTTGGATTCTGACCTTTCTTAGAGACAGCAGATCGGAAATCGTTTCTAGCCGTTCTTTTGCTCTTGGTTCGCGAACGGCAATCCGGCCTTGCTTTGGGTCGAGACCAAGGAGATCATAGGTTATCATTTGGAGGCGCCATTCGAGATAGGCCCAGCGCACTATTATGGCACCCACGACAGCCAAAATGTCCTTCGGGATGTCGTATGTGGCGAACGCTGATTGAAGTTTCTTCATTTTGAGAGTCCTATGACTGAGAACGGCTTAGTCAACGGCGCGGACAAAAGGCGCAACGAAATCCTGCGGCGCAGGCTGAACAAGGTGCACAAGGCTAAGACAATGACCCGCGCGGCGTTCGGCCCTCAAAGCTCCACCGCGCTGACCTTGCCCTTGCCCGAAAACTTGTGTGGAACGGTATAGGCACCGTTGTTGATGCGCCCGGCGATGCCGATCAAGATCGGCATCCAGCGAACCAGCGCGGCCGCCTTGTCCCAGTACACGGCGTGGCTCCAGCCCTTGCTCAGAATGAAGACCAGAAGCCCGGTCGATTTCAATGCCTGCCGCTCGGGCGGATCCCTGGTCAGCCGATCCTGGGTCACAACCACCCAATCGCCCTCGCGCCCCAATGCCCCGATCCAATCCACATCCGGCGTTGTCCGCTCGAATCGGTCATCGTGATGCTCGACGGCGATGCCATCTGGCGCGCAAAGTGCTGCCAGTCCCTTGGCAAGAGCGGGTGGGAGATTGCGGTCGAGAAAGAATCTCAAGCGGCCAGGCGCTCCTCGAATTCAACAGCGGCCCGCACGTGATCGGCGCTCAAATGATAGAGCTTGGCCACGAATTGCGCGGACTTCTCCGCCGCCACCGCCGCCGCCAGCGTGTCGGTCGGGATTCCGGCGGCGGCCAGGATCGGCCGCCCGAAACAGATTGCTGGATCTATCACGATTTGGCGCCGGGGGTAATCGGGATACCATCGCGCGACCTGGTCATCGGCGAGTTCCACGTCCCGGAACAGGGATGGTTCCACGATTTCGTTGAATGCCCATTGGCCACGATTCATGTCGAACAGCTTGATGCGCCCGGATTCCTCGATCTGCCGAAAAATTCGCTTTCCGTCGGTCTTGAACCGACCCCGGGTGAACGGATGACCGTCCTCGAACAGCGCGCGGGCGGTGTCCGCCGCCTCCCTGATCGCGGCCCAGCTAACATGATGCTTCCTGAAGCTCCGGATGAAGCGAATCTCCATCATGTCCAGAAAGGTGAGCACCGTCCGGCCCCTGATCGGATCAAGATCGTGCCGCCAGATTGCCGGCGATAGGCGCGCCTCCCCGCCATGCTGGAAATGGTAGCCGCGCATCCATCGATTAACGCTGGGCGCGTCGACACCGGTCAATCGCACCGCTTCGCCGATCGAGTAAATTCCCTTTCCAACCAAGCCCTTGGATTCCGTGATCACTGCCGTCGATGGGGTCAAACCCCACGCCTCCTGATTCGTCGATATCCGTGGAATTGTACCCTTTGCGGCCCTGGGCGCAACCTCGCTTGCTGCAGCGACGACGGGGAACATCACGCGGCCGCCGGCTGCAACATTGAGAGCGCCGTCACGGAACCCGCGATGACGCGACAAGAGCGCCGGGGGTATGGGACGCTGCCCGAAGGCGCCGACACACGGCATGAAGCCGATTTCCTTCCCCCAGCCGATACAATGTCGCATGGTGGGTGGTTCTTCGCAACCGGCTCGGCCGTGGCTCCGCATCATGACGCAATAGCCGCTTGACCACGAACCATTTTTGGGGCACCTTATACGGTGCGATCCTGGAATACCGACAACCATGAAGCGGATCAACGCGGAATTCTTCAAATCGGATCGTGGTCGCGAACCGGTCAGGGATTTCCTGAAGGCAACCGCCAAGGAGGACCGAAGGATCGTTGGCGAAGACATCCGAGTGGTCGAATACGGCTGGCCCGTCGGAATGCCGACCTGCGACCATCTCGGCGACAAGCTGCACGAAGTGCGCTCGACCGCAAGCGGGCTTGAATACCGGGTGCTTTTCAGCGTCTACGGCAACCGCATGATTCTGTTGCACGCCTTCGTCAAAAAGACGCGAAAGACACCGGCCCGCGAAATCAGGCTCGCCTTGGACCGGCGTCGGGAAATGGAGAGACGGCGATGAAACGCAAGATCAAGAACGAGGGCGGCAGTTTCGAGCGTTTCCTGGCGGAAGAGGGAATTCTCGACCAGGTCGACGAGGCGGCGGTCAAGCGCGTGTTGGCCTGGCAGATCGAACGCGAAATGACGCGCCGGAAAGTCGGCAAATCCGAACTGGCGCGGCGCATGAATACCAGCCGCACCCAGATCGACCGATTGCTCGATCCTCGGAACACCGGGGTCACGCTCCACACCATGCACAAGGCCGCCAGCATCCTGGGCAAGCGGCTTCGCATCGTTCTCGACAAGACCGAGGCAGTGTAGCGTCACCGTGTCCCAAATAGTCGGGTGCCGATCACCCGCCCCCGACCAGCATGCCGTCGAGCGGGATTTCCGGCTTGCGGCCCGCGATGAGATCGGCGGCGATGCGGCCCGAGCCCGCGGCCATGGTCCAGCCCATGTGGCCGTGACCGACATTGAAGACGAGGTTGTCGTGGGCCGCGCGCCCGAAGATCGGCGTGCCCTCGGGCGTCATCGGCCGCAAGCCCGCCCAATAGGTGGGCTTGCCGTAATCGGCGCCGTTGGGAAAGAGCTCGCGAAGCGAGGCCAGCATGTGGGTGAAATTCTCCGGCCGGTGGCTCTTGTCGAAGCCGGCGAATTCGGCGGTCGCGGTCGCGCGCAGGCGATCGCCAAACCGCGCATAGGCAATCAGGCGATCCTCGTCGACGCCGCCCAAATTGGGCGGCTCGTGACCGGGCTGGATGGGGAGCGTCACCGAATAGCCCTTGATCGGATAAATCGGCAAGGACACGCCCAGCTTGCTGCCGAGCTTGGGCGCGAACACGCCAAGGCACATGACGAAGGCATCGCCGGCGATCATTCCCTTGGATGTGAGAAGCGCCTTCACGCGAGCGCCTTCCGTCTCGAAGCCCTGGATCTCGGCGCCGAAGCGATACTCGATGCCGCGCGCCGCCCCGTGCTTCGCCAATCCTTGCGTGAAGATTCGCGCATCGCCGCTTTCATCCTTGGGCGCGAATATGGCGCCGGCGATATTCTCGCGAAATCCCCGCAAGGCCGGATCGAGGGCGATCGCCTGGTCGGCATCGATGACCTTGAGTTCGATCCCGGCCTCGGTGAGGATTCGGGTGGCACCCGCGCCGCGCGCGAAGTTCGCCGCGTCGCGATAGAGAAACAGCAAGCCGCCCTTCACGCGATGGAAATCGATGGCGGTTTCATCCGCGATGACATGGAGGCGCGACTGGGAGTATCGGCACAGGCGTGCCTTGCGGGCCGTGTTGAGGCGCGCATTCTCCGCCGTGCAATTCATCAGGAACCGCCACGACCACGCCCAGAGCCTGGGATCGAGCGAGGGCCGGAAGCGCAGCGCCTGGGTGTCGTCGATGAGCGACTTCAAGAGGATTTTCGGCGCCCGTGGCGAGGCCCAGGCATAGGCATGGCCGGGCGCCACCAATCCGGCGTTGGCGAAACTGGTCTCGGCGGCGGGCTCGCCCAGGCGCTCGACCACGATCACCTGGTGGCCGTCGCGCAGCAATTCGTGCGCCGTACACACGCCGATCAGCCCAGCGCCCATGACCACGACGCGCATGAAGAATGCCCCCGCCCCTGTGCCCGTGACCCCTGGCCCTTGCCAGGCCCGCCCAGCCGGACCTATGGTTCAGCAATTCTAGTGGTCCGATCCCGAGGGACAAGTACCCTTGGGGGTATTTGTCCCACAGGTGAATCGGCCCAAAAACCAAATGTGCTCGTGGTATTCAGCTTCCGACAAATGAACCTCCCTCGAGATTCATTTGTCGGAACCATGCCACGAGGGCGTTGTAAAAGCGAGGCGAGGAATGCGATACCAGCGGGTTCCCTTGGCAATGGATGCGGGTTTGGGGGCGCGCGCGCGGGTGGGGCTCCTGATCCTGCGCACCGACCAGACCATCGAGCACGAGGCGCGCGCTATCCTGCCCCATCTTCCGGACGTAGCACTATATCACGCGCGCGTGTTCAACGATTTCACCATCAATCGCGAGACCCTGCTGGCGATGGCGCCGCGCCTGCCCGAGGCCGCCAGATTGCTGCCGGTCGAATGGGGTTTCCGCGCCATCGCCTATGCCTGCACCTCAGGCAGCATGGTGATCGGGCCGGAGCGCGTCGAGGCGCTGGTGCGCTCGGTCCATCCCGGCATCGCCGTCACCAATCCGGTGACCGGCAGCCTGGCCGCGTTCCGGGCGCTCGGGATCAAGCGGATCGCACTAGTCACGCCCTATGGAAAGGAGATCAACGAGACAATCGCCGGCGGCCTCAAGGACGCCGGGCTCGAAATTCCCGCCTTCGTCTCCTTCGAGGAGCCCGACGACAACAAGGTGGCGCGGATCGGCGTCGAGGCCTTGAGCAAGGCAGCGATCGAGGCAGGCAGCGGCGCCGATATCGAGGGCGTGTTCATCGCCTGCACTTCTCTGCGCACCATCGAGGCCATCCCTCAAATCGAGGCCAGGATCGGCAAGCCGGTCACCTCCAGCAATCATGCGACCCTGTGGCATCTGCTGCGCCTGGCCGGGATCGAAGATCTATTGCCGCAATTCGGCCGGCTGTTCGCGGCATCGGCGCCGGCACCCGCAGCGATACGGGCAAGCGCGTAGCACCTTGCCCAAACTATTGGCGCCGCCCCCTCACCCAGCGTCGGGTAAGGCGCGCGGGCTCAAGCCCCGGCCCAACCCTACGCATCCCTCTCCCCCGCATGCGGGGGAGAGGGCAGGGGGTCGATACTTTCCAGGAAATCCGGATTCCAGCGCTTGACGCGCTCATCGACATAGCGCGTCAGCAGCGCCAGCAGATCCGGCTTGTTTGTATCGTTCAGCGCACGCGCGCGGATATCGCGCGCCAAGCGATCGAGCGAAGGCGATTCCTCGCCATAGAGGCCGGCGTTCAGCGCGCGCTCCGGCGCGTCGATTCCACCCTCTTTTTCCCGCGCGACCAGCCGAAGCGCGCGGGCGATCATCGCGGCAATATATTTTTCCGCGACTGTGGTCGCAGGCTGGGCATTATCGCGCAAGGCGGCATCTACCGCGTCCAAGAGCCGGGCCAGTTTGCGTTCAAGTTCCATGTCCGCTCTTTTTCTTCATCTCCGCGATCTGGGTCAGGAGATGATGCTCGATCTCCGGCACCATCCTCCCGGTCAAGGCCAGTTCCAGAGATGGTTCGGCGCCCGAGAGGTGGCGATGTTCCTGTTGCAGCGCAATGACCGCCCATCGCGCATGGGCCATCACCTCCCAATAACCGATGGCGGCGCGATCTATCCTGCCCCCGGATTCCGCCTCGTAGCCATCGTAGAAATCCTCGCGCCGGGCGATGCCGCCCGCCTCGCGCGCCAAGGCCCCGAAGCGCCAGCAACGAGCGCAGAACCAGCCGATATCCTCGTGTGCGTTGCTCCATCCGGAAAATTCCCAATCGAGAATGGCGGCAAGCCTGCCCTCGTGCACCAGATAATTCCCGGTCCGGAAATCGGCGTGGCAGAACACGGCTCGGCCCGGGGGCGGCGCCCGATCCTCAAGCCAATTGAGCGCGTATTCGAGGACCGGCCTGGGTTCGGCGATTGCATCCAGGAGGGCGCGATAGCGCGCGATTCGCGCCCGCGCCGGGTCGGCGGGTGGCGCACCCAGAAACGATAGCGCGGGCGCCGGTGGCATGATCTTGTGCAGCCTCGCCAGTTGCCGGCCGAGTTCCGCTGCGAGCGCCGCGCCATATCGCGGCAAATCCGGATCCCTGGTGATGCGCCTTCCCTGCGCGATGCCCGGCGCCCATGCCATCAGCAGGAAATCATCGCCCAGGATTTCCGGATCGGCGCACAACAGGATTGGCTCCGGCGCCATGACGCCCGATTCCCAAGCCGCCATCAGGATAGCGAATTCCTGCGCCCTGCCGTGGCTGACCGTAAGCGCCGAGAGCGCGCCCCTGCGCAGCACCCAGCGCCTTCTCCCCGCCCGCTTCCCGCCGATGATCTCGAGATCGAGGAGCCAGTTCTCCTGGATGGCGCCGCCGGTCAATTTCTCGACATTGGCCAGGATTACATGATCGGCCGGCAGGTGATGGCAAAGCCAGCCGGGAAGTCTTGCGAAGCGCTCCATCGCCTAGTACCCGCCGTCGGAAGACCGCCTGATTCGAGCCGAATGACGCTGCCAGTACACACCGGCGGGTACTATCGTTTGGCAACATGTGCCAATTTTCGTGGCAGCATCGGAGCGTTTCATGGTTCACGTTTTTTCGAAAGTTGGCACTTGGCGGAACCGGCCACGGATCAAATTCCCCACGACCAATAGGAATCGCCCTCCTCGGCCAGAAAGCGCGCCAGCACCATCTTGTGCACCTCGTCGGCGCCATCGACCAGCCGCGCCTGGCGGGCGTAGCGGTAGATCCATTCCAGGATCGTGTCCCCGGAATAGCCGCGCGCGCCATTCAACTGGATCGCGGTATCGACCGCGTTGTGGAGTGCCGTAGCGACGTGGACCTTGGCCGATGAAATTTCCTTCCGCGCGAAATCGCCCCGATCCAGCTTCCAGGCCGCATGCATCACCAGCAGGCGTCCGATCTGAATCTCGTGGGCGGCGGCGCCCATCTTCAATTGCACCGATTCGCGGTCGGCGAGCCTCACGCCGAAGCCCTCGCGGGTCGCGATGTAATCGGCGGCGATGGCGAGCGATCTCTTGGCCAGGCCCAGCCAGCGCATGCAATGGGTGAGGCGCGCGGGGCCAAGGCGAATCTGCGTCGCCTTCAACCCCTCGCCCACCCCCATCAGCCGATCGGAATCGGGAATCTCCAGGCCGTCGAATTCCAATTCGCAATGGCCGCCATGTTCCTCCGGCCCCATGACCTTGATGCGGCGTGAAATTCGCCAGCCGGGCTGGTCGCGGTGAAACAGGAACGCGGTCAGGCCGCGCCGGGAATCGGGCGAGGTGCGGGCGACGAGGATGAAATGCGCCGCCTCCGCCGCCCCGGTGATGAACCATTTGCGGCCGCGAACGACCCATCGATCGCCCTCTTTCTCGGCGCTGGTGCGGATCATGCCGGGATCCGAGCCGCCGCCCGGATGGGGCTCGGTCATGACGAAGGCCGAGCGTAATGCGCCATCCACGATCGGCTGCAGCCAGCGCGCCTTTTGTTCCTCGGTGCCGACCCGCTCCAGCAGGCACATGTTGCCATCGTCGGGGGCCGCGCAATTGAAGATGACGGGGCCGAAGATCGAGCGATTGGCTTCTTCGTAGAAGACAGCGCGCCCGACCATGGAAAGGCCGAGACCGCCCCTTGCCGCCGGCATCTGCGGCGCCCACAGGCCGGCAGCGCGCGCTTCCGCCCGCTTATTGGCCAACAGATCGAGGCGGATGTTCTGGTGATCGTCGTAGCTCGCGGGTTCGGATTCCAGCGGCAGGATTTTGCGCCCGATGAATTCCCGCACCCGAAGGCGCAAGGCGCCGATCCCTTCCGGCAAGATGAAATCCATTTTCTTCCTCAAGCCATGGTGAGCAAATGTCCGCCATCGACCGTGATGACGGAGCCGGTGATGTAGCTCGACCGGGCCGAGGCCAGCAACAGCAGCGCACCATCCAATTCCTCGGGCCGGCCGACCCGGCGCATGGGAAGCCCGGCGATCATCGCCCTTCCATGCTCGCTCGCCAGATAATCCTCGGTCATGTCGGTCGGGAAAAAGCCGGGAGCGAGCGCATTGACGCGAATGTGGTGGCGGACGAGTTCCAGCGCCATCGCCTTGGTCAGGTGAATGACCGCCGCCTTGGACGCGCAATAGCTGGCGGCGCCGGCGATGACGCCCAGGCCCAGAATGGAGGCGATATTGATGATCGAACCCTCGATCCCTGCCCGCGCCATGCCCTGGGCCGCCCGCTGCCCCACCCGCCAGGCCGCCCGCAGATTGGTGTCGAATACCAGATCCGTCTCGGAATCGGGAGCATCCAGGAAATTGTGGGTGCCGGCGATCCCGGCGTTGTTGACCAGGATCGAGGCCGGCCCGATCTCCGATTCCAGGCGCGCGAACCCGGCTTCGATCGATTCACGATCGGTCACGTCCATCGCGATGGCGATGGCGCGCCCGCCCGCGCCCTCGATTTCCGCGGCCAGTTCGACGAGCTTGTCCTGGCGGCGGGCGGCGAGGCCGACGATGGCACCCGCCTCGGCCAGATGCTTAGCGAAATGCCGGCCGAGGCCGGCGGAAGCACCGGTCACCAGCGCCACTTGGGCCTGGAGCCCGAAATAGCCGCCGGCCAGTTTCGCGGCGGAATTGGCGTTCTGGGTCATTGATCTTCCCTTTGACCTGCGTCAAGGATTGTCCCTGGCGATCCACTATCCATCAATGGCGACAATGACCAATCGCGGGGCCTAGGGCCATGTCCATTCCAGTTCAGATCACCTTCAGCAACATGACCCAATCCGATTCCGTGCGCGAGAGGGTCGAGGAGCTGGCCCAGCGCCTCGACCGTTTCCACAAGCGCATCATCGCCTGCCGCGTCGTTATTCGCGCCCCGAACCGGCGCCAACGCAAGGGGCGCCTCTACCACGTCAGCATCGATCTCACGGTGCCGGGCCATGAAATCGCGGTCAACCGGAATCCGCCCGAGGACCAGGCGCACCAGGATGTCTATGTGGCCATCCGCGATGCCTTCGAGGCGCTCACCCGGCGATTGGAGGATGTGGCGCGGGAGGGAAGGGGC
>CAZIUB010000022.1:0-84222 GCA_964542425.1 uncultured Rhodospirillaceae bacterium
CTGGATCATTCCGAGGGCGACGATCCCGACAGCGAGTTGCTGTCGATCGACCTGTCCGGGTTCGTGACCTTCACGGACGCCGACGAGGATACGATCACGCTGGACAACGGGTTTGTGATCCAGGTCGAGAACGACGTTCCGGTGGTGAATGCCAAGACCGACCTGATCTTTGCGAATACCAGCCCGACGCCGAGCGGCACGGGGATCTTTGACTACAGTATCGGCGCGGATGAAAACGCGACAACCTTCACGAAGGACAACTCCGAAATTGTGCTTCTTGGGTTTGACGGAAAGGTTGGCACGACGGATATCGTCGATCCGGTGGTGACGTGGCAGTCGGAAGATGGGAGCACGGCGGAATTCGAGTTCACGTTCAAATACGACTCCAACCCGCTGGATCCGGACAACGTACTCACGGATGCATCGGGCACGATCATCTTCGACAAGGTGCTCGGAACTTATACGGTGACGTTGGCCAAGCCGATCGAGAGCTTCTCGGTCCTCACCACCAGCGGCACCATTTCCAAAGAGAGCTACAATCTGGTCGGTTCCGCGGAATCGCAGCCCGAGATCGTAGTTTCCAAGCTGGCCGACGACTTCTTCGTGCGGTTCTCGGCGGATGAGGGAGGCGGCAACAACCCGGACCTCGTCGCTGGTAATGATGACAAATTTGTTGAGAAAGAGACTTTCACGGGCGCGCAATCCTGGGTCAGCATCAGCAACACCGAGAATGGCGTGGCCAGCGACACCCTGCAGCAAGGCGAAGTGCTCAACTTCGATTTCTACAGCAAGAGCCCCGCCGACGAGGATCCCGCGCCGACCCCAGACAAGACGTATGCCGACGCCATGTTCCTGGAACTTGGCAAGCTCGGCAATGGCGAGGACATGGTGGTCGTCCTGAAACTGGTCGATGCATCCGATCCGAACAATGAGGCGTTGTGGACCACGCGGGTGGTCGTCGTCGAGTACGACGACATTTGGTTGCCCGACGAAACCAACCCCTACAACATCGATGTGGGGGACGGCGGCGGCCTCGTGATCATCGAAAGCAACGATTACAACTTCGGAAAAGACAACTACATTATTTCCGGAGCGCAGTTGCTGACTTCGACCGAAGACATCACGACTGGCACTGACGGTGCGATTGATCTCAACCGCGATACCGGCGATCTGGGTCTATCCACCTATGATGATGAACTCGATGCCTCTACGACCGACACTGACGTCATCAAGATCGTCGATATCGGCATCATCGCGCCGGTGACCCAGACGCAGGACGCCACCCTGACCTTCGATGTCCAGGTCAAGGATGCGGATGGCGACACGACGAGTACGCAGACGCTGAACGTCACGATCGAGGGATCGAAGACCTTTACCGGGACGGCGTCGGCAGAATCGATCCAAGGCACATCTGGCGACGACAGCTTTACCGGTAACGGAGGCGACGACCAGATCGACCTCGGCGCAGGCGGAAATGACACAGTTAATGTCGTGAACACGCTGGATGGGCATGACGTGGTCAGCGGCTTCGACGCCGATCCAACGGGCGGCCAGGACAAGATCGATCTGACGGAGTTGTTCGATAGTCTCGGTGTCGACGCCGATACCAATGTCGAGCGTATGGGTCTGGTCGATATCACGGTCGACAGCGGCAACACCATCATCGACGTGGACTCGGATCTCAGTGGCACGGTTACGGCCGGCGACGTGAAGATCACACTCATCGGTGTCGGGAGCGGCGTTGCCTTGAACGACGACGTGCTACTCGGCGGCTCATAATCCCCCAAGAGAGCCACAACACCAGGGGCGCCCCCGATTGGGCGCCCCTTTTTTGGGCGGCCCTCACCCCGGCCCTCACCCGCGAGGGCTCGCGCCCTCGTACCCTCTCCCCGCTGGGGCGAGGGAAATCGGGCAGCGGGAACATCGGCTCCCCGAATATCCCATCGATCCGGCCGGATTTTCGGCTAATCTGCCGGCCTATCCGTGAAGGGGAGAAAACATGACCGGTGATTGGGCCCAGGGTTATGTGACCGACGTGCTCTATACCGAGAGCTTCTTTCGCGAGCTCTCGCCTTCCTGGCTGAATTACGTCGCCGCCATGCATGGCTGCCACCCGCGGCCCTTGGAGCGGCCCTTCGCCTACCTGGAGCTTGGCTGCGGCATGGGCCAGTCGATGGCCACGCTGGCCGGCGCATTCCCCAAGGGCGAGTTCGTGGGCGTCGATTTCAATCCCGGCCACGTGGATGCCGGCAGGCGCTACGCCGAGGAGGCCGGGCTCGGCAACGCCGCCTATATCGAGGCGAGCTTCCAGGATCTAGCCTCGGGCCAGCATGCGCTTCCGGAATGCGACTTCATCGTGCTGCACGGGGTCTATACCTGGATCAGCCTGGAGGCCAGGCTGGCGGTCCAGAAGGTGATCCGCGACCGGCTGAAGCCCGGCGGCATCGTCTACAATTCCTATAATTGCCTGCCGGGCTGGGCCCCGGACGCCCCCATCCGCAAGCTGATGTACGAGTGGGCCGCCGCCCTGCCGGGCGACCCCGGCACCAAGGCAGCACCCGCGCTCAAGTTCCTCAAGGACATGGCCGATGCCAAGCTCGGCTATTTCCAGGGTGCGCCCTCGGCGGCGAAACTGGTCGAGAAGTTCCTGACCCGCGACCCCAACTACCTGGCGCACGAATTCCTGAACGCCGATTGGAAGCTCTTTTTCTCGACCGATGTCGCCGACGACATGGCCAATTCCAAGCTCACCTACATGGGATCGGCGACCTTGGCCGAAAACCACATCGAGCTCCTGATGAACGACGAGATGGTGAAGAAGATCAACGAGCAGCCGACCCCGCGGCTCAAGCAACTGGTGCAGGATTACGCCATCAGCCAGCGCTTCCGCCGCGACGTCTTCGTGCGCGGGCACCCGCATTTGAACCGCGCCGCCATGCTGCGGCACTTGAACGCCATTCCCTTCACGCTGGCCAAGGCCAAGGTGGAGACGGGGGAGGCGGTGAAGGTGCCCAGGGGCGAAATCCGCTTCGACCAGAAGATCTTTCCCGATCTGGTCGAATTGCTTGATGGCGGCGTGGTGACGATGAACGAGCTCAGGCGCGAGGTCGCCAAGCGCACCAAGCAAGCCCAAGACATCGACCGCACCATCTTGCTTCTGAACGCGTCGGGCATCGCGCAACCTTGCGCCAAGCCCTACACGGCAGGGCCAATGCCGGGCAAGATCACCCGCATCGACCTCAAATCCAAGATCAACAAATTACTCCTGGCCAAGGCGGTCGAACTCGCGGGGCGCTGCCACCTGGTCTCGGAATGGGGCGGCACAGGCGTTTCGTTCGGGCCCTTGGAATCGATCGTGCTCGGCCAGATTTGCGTCGGCTGGGAAAGCGAGGATGCGATGGTCGCCAAGCTCGCCGCCGAGTACAAGCGCCGCAATATCCGGCTCAATCCTCCGCCCGAGACCCCGGCCAAGGATAAGGATGGCAAGGAAAAGGATTCCAAGGCTGGGGATTCGAAGGCCGAAGATGCCAAGGCCGAAACTCCCAGGGCCGAAACTTCCAAGGCCGGAAACGGCAAGGAACCAGCCGATGCCAAGGAGGCCAAGGATGCCAAGAACAAGGCGCCGCCCACCCCGGAAAGTGCGGCGCGCGAGCATTTGGCCAAGTTCCTCAAGGAGCAGGTGCCGATCCTGCATCGGCTGGGGATCGTGCTGGTTGCATGAACGGCCGGGATTCTCCCTCTCCATCAGGGAGAGGGTTGGGGTGAGGGACGAGCGGAAAATATTTCCCCTCACCCTCCTCGGCTTCGCCTCTCGCCCTCTCTCAAGGGAGAGGAAAATGCCTCGGGTGGGAGCCGAGCCGAAGGGGATTGCCGGGGCGAGGGATCGGGGCTATTAACCAACCGCTAACCGAACCCGGGTCCTAATCGATGCCCGTCGCCGTCGCACAGGTCTGAATGAACATGGATTCAAGCCAGCCGCAATCGCCGCCTTCGGGCGGCGCGGCTCCGAAGCCTGCGGCCAAGACCGCGACGCTCCCCCAGATCAAGCCCGAAGCCGGCTTGCCGGTGGAGATGGCGACGCCGGAGATGCGCGCCGACGCGCTGCTCTCCTGCCTGGTGGTGCTGACCCGCCTGTTCGGCAATCCCAAATCCCACGCCGCCTTGGCCGCCGGGCTGCCGATCGGCGAAGAGGGCATGACGCCGGATCTCTTCATCCGCGCCGCCGAGCGCGCCGGGCTGTCCGCGGCCAAGGTCAAGCGCCCGGTCAAGGAGGTGACCAATATGAGCGTGCCGGCGGTCCTGCTCTTGAAGGACCGCAGGGCGGCCGTCTTGCTGTCGCCGCCCAAGGCCGGCAAGGTGGACGTGGCCACGACCGATAATCTGGATGGTTTCGTCACCCTGTCCCTGGCCGAAATCGAGGGCCTCCATTCCGGCCAGATGCTGGTGGTGCGGCCCAAGATCCGCCTCGACAGCCGTTCCTCCGAAATCACCGATGCGCCGCCGCGCAACTGGTTCTGGAGCGAGGTGGGGAAGCACACGCCGGTCTACCTCGAGGTGATCGTCGCGGCGCTGCTGCTGAATTTCTTCACCATCGCCTCTTCCATTTTCACCATGCAGGTCTACGACCGCGTGGTGCCGAACAAGGCCGAATCGACGCTGATCGTGCTGGTGATCGGAGTCATGATCATTTATTTCTTCGATTTCCTGCTGCGCACTTTGCGCGCGGTGTTCCTCGACCGTGCCGGTAAGATCCTCGATCGCAAGGTGTCCTCGGCCATCTTCCAGCACATCCTGGCGATCAAGATGGCGGCCGGGCCGCAATCGGCCGGTGCCTTTGCCAGCAACGTCCAGCAATACGAGACCTTGCGCGACTTCTTCACCTCGGCCACGCTGAGCGCCGTCATCGACCTGCCGTTCGTGCTGGTGTTCCTGGCCATCATCTATCTGATCGGCGGCCCGGTGGTGTGGGTGCCGGCGATCCTCATCCCGGTCGTGATCCTGGTCAGCGTGCTGGTGCAGTTCCCGATGAAGCGGGCGATCGAGCGCTCGTATCGCGAGGTCGCGCAGAAGCACGCCACCCTGGTGGAGGCCATCAACGGCCTGGACATGATCAAGGCGACCTCGGCCGAAGGCCAGATGCAGCGCGACTGGGACGGCTATGTCGCGGCCTCCGCTTCCTCGGCCATGACCTCCAAGTTCTGGTCGTCGATCGGCATCAACTTCGTGATATTGTCCTCGAATCTGGCCACGACCGGTGTCATCCTGTGGGGCTGCTACCGAATCTTCCAGACCGGCCCGACCAGCGATATCTTCATGACCACCGGCGCGCTGGTCGCGGTCACCATTCTGACGGGCCGAGCGATGGCGCCCTTGGCCCAGATCGCCGGCCTCATCATTCGCTTCCACCAATCATGGACCTCGCTCAAGGGGCTCAATCGGCTGATGGAACTGCCGGTGGAACGCCCAATGGGCAAGGTCTTCATCCGCCGGCCCCGGATCGAGGGCGCGGTCGAATTCCGCAACGTGACCTTCAAGTATCCGAATTCGCAGGGCGCGGCATTGGAGGGCATCTCGTTCCGCATCTCGCCCGGCGAGCGGGTCGGCATCCTGGGGCGCATCGGATCGGGCAAGACCACGATCGAGCGCCTGATCATCGGCCTCTATGAGCCGACCGAAGGGGCGGTCATGGTCGATGGCACCGACATCCGCCAATTGGACCCGACCGATCTTCGCCAAAGCGTGGGCTGCGTGCTGCAGGATCCGCATCTTTTCTTCGGCTCGGTCAAGGACAACATCACGCTGGGTGCCCCCTACGTGGACGAGGCCTCGGTCATTCGTGCCGCCACCATGGCCGGGGTCGATCAATTCGTGCGCGGCCATCCGCTGGGCTACGACATGCCGGTCGGCGAAAACGGCCGCATGCTCTCCGGCGGCCAGCGCCAGGCGGTGGCGGTCGCGCGCGCACTCCTCCTCAATCCGCCGGTGCTGCTCCTGGACGAGCCCACTTCCTCGATGGACAATTCCAGCGAGGCGGCGTTCAAGCAACGCCTGGCGGCCATCGCCAAGGGCAAGACCGTGATCCTGGTCACCCATCGTCATTCCATGCTGGCCCTGGTCGAACGCCTGATCGTGCTCGATCGCGGCAAGATCGTGGCCGACGGGCCGAAGGCCGGCGTCCTCGAGGCGCTGATGGGCGGCCGCGTCCAGGCGCGCGAATAAGAGGATCGGCACTTGTCCCTGACCAACCGCGATCTTTGGATCGACCCCGCCGAAACCGACAAGGAGGGCACGCAGCTGTTCGGCCACCTGCTGGTCCTCACCCTGGTGACGATCCTGGTGGTCTCTCTGTTGTGGGCGGATTTCGCCGTCCTTGACGAAATCACCCGGGGCGAGGGCAAGGTCATCCCTTCGAGCCAGGTCCAGAAGATCCAGAGCGAAAAAGGCGGCGTTCTCCAGGAGATGAAGGTGCACGAAAGCGACATCGTCGAGGCCGGGCAGGTGCTGGTCATTCTCGACAACACCCAGGTCAAGACCAATCGGGAAGAGCTGCAGCAGAGGGTGTGGACCGGCACGGCGGCGGAACGGCGCCTGCTGGTGGAAATCAGCGGCGGCACCGTCGATAATATCAAATTCCCCGACGATCTGCTGGCCAATGTGCCGGAGGTGGCGGAGGCGGAGCGCCAGAATTTCATCGTTCGCCAGCTGCAATTGGAATCGCAAAAGGCGACCCTCGAGCAGCAGGTGGAAACCAAGCAGCAGGAAATCAGCCAGATCGACACCCGCGTCTCCTCGGCGCGCAAGAGCCTGAATATCGCCTCCGAGCGCGTGGAAATATTGCGCCCGATGGTGAAGCAAAAAGTCGCATCGATCGTGGATTTGCTCGAGGCGCAGCAGCAAATGCAGGATTACCAGAGCGAAATCTCCAATGCCGAGGCGTCGCGCGCGCCGGCGAAGGCGGCGCTGGCCGAGGCGCGAAGCAAGCTCAAGGAGATTACCGCGACTTTCCGCGCCGAGGCCTCCAGTGAATTGGGCCGAGTACGGGGCGATCTGCGCTCGGCCGAGGCGCTGCTCAGGGGCACCGAGACCGAAAGCGGTCGCCAGAGCCTGACCTCGCCGGTCCGGGGCACGGTCAAGGAGATTTTCATCAACACCCCTGGTGGCGTGATACAGCCGGGCGAGGACATCATCGATATCGTGCCGATCGAGGACTCGCTTCTGATCGAGGCGCAGATCCGCCCGCAGGATCGCGGGTTCATCGCCCCCGACCAGCCGGCCCAGGTCAAGATCACCGCCTATGATTACAGCATCTATGGTGGGCTGGAAGCCAAGGTCGAGCAGATCAGCGCCGACGCGATCGAGAACGAGAAAAAGGAATTGTTCTTCCGGGTGCGCCTGCGGACCGCTAACAACTACCTGATCGGAAAGGACGGCGGCCAATTGCCGATCATTCCAGGCATGACCGCGACAGTTGACATCTTGACGGGAAAGAAAACGGTCCTAAACTACCTGCTGAAGCCGATCTTGAGGGCACGGGATACGGCGTTAACCGAACGTTAACGATTGGTTAACCAAAATTGCTGGTGCGGGGCCGATTCGGTTCTGATATGTTTCCCAGCCGTGACGGGGGGTTAAGGCTGGGTCTCTAATCTGAGTTGGGAGCGTCTCGCCTGATCCGGGGAGCTCCTGGGGGTATCATTTAGTTGGGGGTTTGGAACATGCAGAAAATCAATTCGCGGCCCAGCCGCCGGGCATGTCTGTTCGGCACGGCCGTTGCGTTTTCCCTGGCCGCATTGTCCGGCACGGCCCAGGCGATGTCGTTGCAGGACGCCATCAATCTGGTCATCAACACCAATCCCGACGTCGGGGTGACGGTGAAGGACCGGCGCGCGATCGATTACGAGTTGCGCCAGGCGCGCGGGCTTTACTACCCGCAGATCGATGTGCGCCTCGATGGCGGGGTCGATTTCGCCGAGAATTCGAGTACCGATGTCGCGCAAAACGATATCGGCCAGAAGGGTCACACCAACGGCTTCTGGAACATGGATCGTTGGGATATCCAGGCCACCTTGCAGCAGCGGATCTTCGATGGGTTCGAGACCGACAGCGAAGTGGAACGCCAGAAACAGCGCCAGATTTCCGCGGCGCATCGCATCCAGGATCAGGGCCAGGTTTCCGCCCTGGATGCAGTCAGTTCGTATCTCGACGTCGCGCGCGACCAGGAGCGCGTGGTCAATGCGGAATCGAACGTGGCCGCACACGAAGAAACTTTGCAACTGGTCCAGACCCGCACCGAATTGGGCGGTGGCAACATCGCCGACGTGCGCCAGACGGAAGCCAGGCTGGCAACCGCTCGTACAAGCCTGAACCAAATTCAGGGCGAACTTCGCGACTCCAGCGCTACATTCCAGCGCATCATCGGCGTGGCCCCGGACAAACTGGAACCGGCCGTGCTCGACGCCGGGATGATCCCCGATTCGGAGGAAGCTTCGGTGATCAAGGCACTGGAGACCAATCCGAAGGTCAGCCTGGCCAAGGCCGACGTGAAGGTGGCGGCCGCCGAGATCGACCTCAACGCCTCCCCGCTTTATCCGAGCCTCACCTTCGAGACGATCGGCAACGTGAACAATCACAACAACGGCCGCGAGGAGCGTACCCACAGCGCCACGTTCCTGCTGGTCGGACGGTACAATCTTTACCGCGGCGGCGCCGATATCGCGCGGGTGCGCGAGTTCAAATGGCGCAAGGCCGAGGCGAGCGAGCAACTGCGCGTCAACGAGCGAGAGGTGGCCGAGGATGTGCGGCTGTCCTGGAGTGCCCGCGATACAAAGCGCGCTGAGTTGGTGACGTTGACCGATCAGGTCGAGGCCAATCAGCAGACCCGCGACGTGTATGCCCAGCAATTCGATATCGGGCAGCGCAGCTTGCTTGACCTGCTCGATGCGACCAACGAACTGTTCCTGTCGAAGGACGAACTGGTCAGCGCGACCTACGAGGAATTGTTCTCCGGTTACCGCATCCTCGCCTCCCAGGGCGATCTCGTGCAGTCGGTGGGCGTGAGCTTCCCGATGGAAGCGACCCCGGGAGAGGTCGATTACGACGACATCATTCCAGAAGAGGAAACCGCCAGCCAATAGCCGGCCGCACCGCCGGTCGATGATCGGGGCCCCGGAAAAGGGGACGCTACCCTTTTCTCGCCTGCCGTAGCCCCTGAGGAAAAAAGGTAGGGAAAAGGGTAGCGTCCCCTTTTCCCCTTTTCCGCGGCGGAGGCGCCTGGAGGCCCGGGCCGGAATCGAACCGACGTACGCGGATTTGCAGTCCGCTGCATGGCCACTCTGCCACCGGGCCCCCTAGGGCCACGAGAGGGGAGGGCGCCAAGGAGCAGGTCGGGGGTATAGTTCGAAGCCGAAAAGCGGTCAAGTTCGGGAAAAGGGGACGCTACCCTTTTCTCGCCTGCCGTAGCCCCTGAGGGGACAGGGTAGGGAAAAGGGTAGCGTCCCCTTTTCCTTCGGTGCCGGACCGCGAGAACGAGAGGATTACGGATGGATTTCGCCACCGCCCGGCGGAACATGGTGGATGGCCAGATCAGGACCAACAAGGTCACCGACCCAGGACTGATCGAGGCCTTCAGAATCGTGCCAAGGGAGTTGTTCGTTCCCACGACCGAGCGCGGCCGAGCCTATCTCGATACGGATATCGGAATCGGTGCCGGGCGTTACATGATGCAGCCGATGGTTCTGGCGCGCTTGCTGCAGGCGGCCCAGCCCGATTCCGGCGAATCGGCGCTGGTCGCGGGTGCCGGGACTGGCTATTCCGCCGGTATCCTGGCCCGATTGGTGGCCAGCGTGGTTGCCCTCGAAGACAATCAGGCCCTGGCCCTCGCCGCAAGAGCGGCACTGGCCAAGATCGGCGCCGATAATGTCCGCGTGGTCGAAGGTGCCCCGCGATCGGGCGAGCGTGGCGGCGCGCCCTATGACATCATGCTGCTCGACGGCGCGGTCGCGGAGCCGCCCAGGGGCCTGTTCGAGCAATTGGCGGAAGGCGGCCGGCTCGTGGGTGTCCTGGCGCAGCCTGGAATCGGCCATGGCACGCTGTGGCGAAAAAACCGGGCTGGGGTCTCGGCACGTACCTTGTTCGACGCGCACGCACCTTTCGTACCGGGATTTGCGCCCCAGCCCGGCTTTGTGTTCTGAGGACCCGAGGGGAAAAGGGGACGCTACTGGACTGCACCCCTGTTGCAGAAAAGGGGACGCTACCCTTTTCTATCCGCTTTCTATCCTCGAACAGGGTAGGAAAATGGTTGTAGCGTGAAAAGGGTAGCGTCCCCTTTTGTAGCGTGAAAAGGGTAGCGTCCCCTTTTGCTAGATGTTGTGTGAGCCGAGCGGTACCCACCATTTCTTGAGAATGCCGCCGGGAACGGCTAGTATCGCCTGGCGCCCCGCCAAGATCACGGCTAGGTCGCTGCGAAATACGCGGAACGGCGGCGAGAGCACCTCATGAGCGACGCCAAGGCCACCCAGGAACCGTCGATGGAGGAGATTCTTGCCTCCATCCGTCGCATCATTTCCGAGGAGGAGGTCGGCCCGGCCAAGCCCGAGGCGGACGCAGCCAAGCCGGCGCCGGCAGCGGGAAATGCGGCGCGAAGTGCGGGAATTTCCAAACCTGGCGCCGAGGATGCGGCAATCGAAGAAGAGGATTTGGTCTTGACCAAGGTGGTGCAGCCAGCGCGTTCCGAAGCCGATCCAGCGCCGCCGGATCTGGAATTGGCGCCGTCCGAGCCAGCCAAGGATGCGTTCCAAGACACGGAGATCGAGCAGATGCCATCGCCACCGCCAGTTTCAGATCCGGACCAGGAGCCTTTGATTTCACCCGAGGTGGCTGCGGCATCGGCCGCGACCATGGCCCAGCTGATTGGCGGGCGGGCCCATGCCACGGTCGAACTGGCCACACCTGGAGGGCCTATTGGTCGAAACGCTGGTACGCCAGGCGGTGGAGCCGGTGCTTAGGGATTGGCTCGATAGCAACCTTCAGGCGATCGTGGAACGGCTGGTGCGGCGCGAGATCGAACGCATCGCGCGCCGCGCCGAACTGGGCTGATTCGCTCGGTTCCAAGCCACCCGGCACTTCGCGCGTGACGGGGGCCGTCGCGCTTTCACAAGGGCCGGTAAAATTCCATCGAACCAGGATTGCCGTTGATGCTGGACAAGACCTTTCATCCCGACGAGGTCGAGAAACGACACTACGCCCTGTGGGAGAAATCGGGCGCCTTCGCGGCGAACACGCTCTCCAGCGCCCTGCCTTTCACGATCATGATGCCGCCCCCCAACGTCACCGGCAGCCTGCACATGGGCCATGCCCTGAACTTCACGCTGCAGGACATCCTGATCCGTTACCAGCGCATGCGCGGCCTGGACGCGCTTTGGCAGCCCGGCACCGACCACGCCGGCATAGCGACCCAGATGGTGGTCGAGCGCCAACTCGAGGCCGAGGGAACGAGCCGGGCGGAACTGGGTCGCGCGAAGTTTCTGGAGCGGGTCTGGGCCTGGAAGTCGGAGTCAGGCGACATGATCACCCGGCAATTGCGCCGGCTCGGCGCCTCGCCCGATTGGGCGCGGGAACGCTTCACCATGGACGAGGGCTTGAGCCGCGCGGTGCGGAAGGTGTTCGTCGATCTTTACGGCCAAGGGCTCATCTATCGCGACAAACGGCTGGTGAACTGGGACCCGAAGCTGCACACCGCCATTTCGGATCTGGAGGTGCAGCAACGGCCGAGCAATGGGCATCTGTGGCACTTGCGCTACCCGGTGGATGGCACGCCGGAGCGCCATCTCGTCGTCGCCACCACGCGGCCCGAGACCATGTTCGGCGACACCGCGGTCGCGGTCCATCCCGATGACGATCGTTTTCGCGACCTGGTCGGGCGCCATGTGATGCTTCCGCTCGCCGGGAGGCGCATCCCCATCATCGCCGATCCACACGCCGACCCGGAGACCGGAAGCGGCGCCGTCAAGATCACGCCGGCGCACGATTTCAACGATTTCGAGGTTGGGCGCCGGCACAATCTGCCGATGATCAATATTTTCGAAGCCGACGCCCGGCTGAACGACAACGTCCCCGAGGCCTATCGCGGATTGGATCGCCATGCGGCGCGCCAAAGAGTGGTCGCCGATCTCCAATCCCTCGGGCTCATCGAGCGCATCGAGGATCACGAATTGACCCTGCCCTTCGGCGATCGGTCGGGCGTTGTCATCGAGCCTTGGCTGACCGACCAATGGTACTGCGACGCCGGCACATTGGCCGCGCCGGCGATCAAGGCGGTGGAAGAGGGGCGGACAATCTTCTTTCCCAAGTATTGGGAGAACACGTTCTTCGATTGGATGGGCAACATCCAGCCCTGGTGCATTTCGCGCCAATTGTGGTGGGGCCACCAGATTCCGGCCTGGTACGGTCCAGACGGCAAGGTGTTCGTGGCACCGGACGAACAAGAGGCGGTTGGCGAGGCGCTAGCGCATTATGGGCGGCCCACATTGCTGAGCCGCGACGAGGATGTTCTCGATACTTGGTTTTCCTCGGCGCTTTGGCCATTCTCGACCTTGGGCTGGCCGGAAGAGACGGCGGAGCTGAAACGCTATTATCCCGGCGACGTGCTGGTAACCGGCTTCGACATCATCTTTTTCTGGGTCGCGCGAATGATGATGATGGGCCTGCATTTCATGGGCGAAGTGCCGTTTCGCGCCGTATACATCCATGCCCTGGTCCGCGACGAGCATGGCCAGAAAATGTCCAAATCCAAGGGCAATGTCATCGACCCCCTGGAATTGATCGAGAAATACGGCTGCGATGCGCTGCGCTTCACGCTGGCGGCGCTTGCCGCACAGGGCCGCGACATCAAGATGTCGGAGAACCGGGTCGAAGGGTATCGCAATTTCGCGACCAAGCTGTGGAACGCCACGCGCTACGCGATGATGAACGAATGCCGTTCCGTCTCCGGCTTCGACCCGGGCTCGGCCACGGAGCCGGTCAATCGCTGGATCGTCGGGCGACTGGCGGTCGCGGCGCATGCGCTCGAGGCGGCAATCGGGCAGTACCGCTTCAACGAAGCCGCACTCGCACTCTATCAGTTTGTTTGGGGCGAGTTTTGCGACTGGTATCTCGAATTCACCAAACCCATGCTGCTGGGCGAGGACGAGGCGGCCAAGGCGGAGACCAGGGCCACGACTGCCTGGGTGCTGGGCCGGGCCCTCCATCTTCTGCACCCGTTCATGCCCTTCATCACCGAGGAATTGTGGGACCAGATCGGCGGGGTGGATGGAGATCTGATCGCCGCGCCCTGGCCGAGACTGCCGGCGAGCCTGATGGACGAGCGGGCCAACGCCGATCTCGACTGGGTGATTCGGCTCATCGCCCAAGTGCGGGCGCTGCGGGCGGAGATGAACGTGCCACCGGGCGCGCGGGTGACGCTGCTGTTGCGGGATTGCGCGACGGACACGACTCGCCGCATGGAACGCCATGGCGAGCTTATCCGGCGCCTCGCGCGGGCGGAGCGACTGGAGCGGATCGGGGCCGAGGCGCCGCGGGGTGCCGCCCAGATCGTGATCGAGGAGGCGACAATCTTCATGCCCTTGGCCGAAATCATCGACATCGACCAGGAACGCGCGCGGCTCGAGAAGGAATTGGACAAGGCGCGGGAAGAGGCCGCGAAGATCGAGCGCAAGCTTGCCAACGAGCAATTCCTGGCCAAGGCCAAGCCCGAAATAGTCGAGGAACAGCGCCAGCGCCTGACCGAAACGACCCTTGCCCGTTCGAAGCTCGCCCAGGCACTGGAGCGCCTGGCCGCGCTTTGAGGCTTTGACCGGCCGATGCGCCACCAGCCATAATGGCGGCATGTGGATCTTCCGACAATTGCTGTTCCTGGCGTTGGGCGCCCTGGCGATCTGCCCTGCGCGTGCCGGCGAGATCACGGTGGCGGGCATTTCGTTCAGCGATGAGGAGGGCGGTTTTGCCCTGACGAGTGTCAGCGGGGCCGGCACGGTCGAGGATCCATTCGTGGTGGTGGAGGAGATTTTCGACCCCCGCCAGGCGGTTCTCGTCATCCGCGGCATGCGCGCGTTTGGCAATCGCGTGGGCGGCCAGCAAACCGCGGCACTAGCCCTGCGCAAGATCGTGGTCAACCGCACAGCCGAAGTCTGGCAGAACTTCCAGCTGGAATTGCGCGAGGTGCCGACCCGCCATTCCCCCTACGAGGACGGGCTCAGTTTCGGGCAGAACACGGAACTGGCCGAGATTTTCACGCTCAGCAGCTTCCCCGATCTACAGCGCTTCGACGAGCCGCAGGACACGCTAGGCTTTTCCGGCCAAACCGTGGCGCCAGGGGACAGCGCCCATTTCCAATTCGTGGTCTCCGACACCTCGCCCATCGGCAAGGTCTATCTCTATCAGGAGCCGCTGCAACCGGTGTCGTTTCGGGGGAAGCCGGAAGAAAGGCGCCTTGCCTCGCGCGAGGCGCCCAGGTCAACCGGTGACTGATGCCGAGCTTGTCCGTTCAGGCCGCGAGTGAATCGATCACCACCCGGTTGCGGCCCTGCCGCTTGGCCTGGTAGAGCGCCGAATCGGCGCGCGAGACCAGATGATCGCCGGTTTCGCCCGGGCGATAATGGGCGATGCCGATGCTGACCGTGATGCGCCCGAAGCTTTCGCCCGTCGGCTTGGGGCGCAGATATTGATTGGCGAGATTGAGGCGCAGGCGCTCGGCCCGCAGCAGCGCCATTTCGCCCGACAAGCCCGGCATCAGCACCGCGAATTCCTCGCCGCCATAGCGGGCCGGCAATTCCTCGCCAATCGCCGCTGATTTAAGGGCGGATCCCACCGCCTTCAGGACCTGGTCGCCGACCCGGTGACCATGGCTATCGTTGAAGCGCTTGAAATGATCGATATCCACCAACATCAGCGAAAGATTGGTGCCCTCGGCTTGGGCGCGCAATCTGTGTTCGTGCAGGCGCATGTCGAAGAAGCGGCGGTTGGCGATTCCGGTCAGGGCATCGGTCATGGCCTCGGCGCGAACCTGGTGGAGGTGGCTTTGCAGCGCGATTACCTGTTTCGAGGAAGTTTGCAGGCTTTCTTCCAGCGACCGGTTGCGCGCCGCCATGTCGCTGGTGGCACGGATCAGCCCCTCGACGATCTTGCGCACCGAGGAATTGGATGCGTCGCCAAGGGAATTCAAGGACCCATCCGCCGCCTGCAATTGATCGGCGAAGGTGGAGGTGTTCTCGCCCGCATTTTCCAGATTTTCGCCGATGTCGGCCAATGCCTTGGTCAGATCGGCGCCGATCCGCTCCATCGCCTTGGCTTCGGCCTCGGTACCGAAATGCTTCTCGAACAAATCGAGGCTGCTGGCGGCCGATACGGATTCGAGTTTGGCAAGCAACCGGTCGAGATCGTTCTTCAGGCCCGGCGGCGACCCGGATGCGTAGTGATACCAAACGCAGTAATGCGCGGGAGAGGGCGGAATTCCGTGTTCCGACATCTGGGCGAGCGCCGTCCTTGACCAGGAAAAGCTGACATCGGCGGTGGCGCCCGATTTGCCCGGAACGAACATGGGGTTCCTACAATTCCTTTTCGCGAATCGTCATTTCCTGGCTCCAAACCAGAATGCCTCGTGGCGGGTTAAAGAAGCGTGAAATTCGGCCCTTGAAGCCTTGCATTTCGCGGAAAAGAAGGCATTTGATCGAGGCGGCTTTCGCCCCGTTCCGGGCTGCAACCGACTGATACGGAAACATGAAATGGCACGGATCGCGATCGGTGGATTCCAGCATGAGACCAACACTTTCGCCCCGGAAAGTGCCACCTATCGCGATTTCGAGATGGCCGATGGCTGGCCCGGGCTCACGCGTGGCAAGGGATTGATCGAGGGCTTCGGCGACATCAACCTGGCGCTCTCCGGGTTCGTGGCCGGCGCACGGGCCAAAGGCCATGCGCTCGTGCCGACGCTGTGGTGCTCGGCTTCTCCCTCCGGGCCGGTTACGGCGGAGGCCTATGAGCGCATAGCCCGGGAATTGCTGGACGCAATCGCGGGCGCCGGCGCCATCGACGGCATCTACCTGGACCTGCACGGCGCGATGGTGAGCGAGCATCTGGAGGATTGCGAGGGCGATTTGCTCGCGCGGCTGCGCCGGCTGGTCGGCGAGAAAGTTCCGATCGTGGCCAGCCTGGATCTGCACGCCAATGTCACGGAGCGAATGGTCGATCAGGCTTCGGCGCTGGTCGCATGCCGCACCTATCCCCATGTCGATTTGGCCCAATCCGGGCTATGGGCATCCAACCTTCTCGATCGATTGATCGAAGGCGGGCCGCTTTGCAAGGCGATGCGGCGCGGCGATTTCCTGGTGCCGCTGACCTGGCAATGCACATTGATCGAACCGGGGGCGAACCTCTATCGCATGGTGGCCGATTTGGAACCAGAGGGCCCGGGCAGCGCCTCCTTCGCGATGGGATTTCCCGCGGCCGATATCGCCGAATGTGGATCGACTTCGCTTGCCTATGCCAGGACCCAGGCCCAAGCAGACGCAATCGCCGATCGACTGATCGCGGCCTTCCACGAGGCGGAAGCACATTTCGCCGGCAAGGTCTGGCCGGCGGGCGAGGCTGTCGGCTACGCGCTAGCCAGGGGGAACTCGTCGCGCAAGCCGATCATTCTGGCCGATACCCAGGACAATCCCGGTGCCGGCGGCTCATCGGACACGACCGGATTGCTCACCGCGCTGGTGGAGGCCGGCGCCGAGGATTCCATTCTCGCCAATTTCCGCGATCCGGAAGCAGCCGAGGCGGCCCATCGCGCGGGTATTGGCGCCAGGCTCTCCCTTTCGCTGGGTGCTCGAGGCGGGCGCGGGGACCAATCGCCCTTCGCCGCCACCTTTACGATCGAGGCGCTGGGCGATGGCGCGTTCACGGCGACCGGACCATTCTATCGCGGCAATCGCATGCAATTGGGAAAGATGGCGCTGTTGCGCGTTGGCGGCGTAGGCGTAGTGGTCACCAGCCGCAAGCAACAGGCGGCCGACCAGGCCATGCTGCGGCATCTCGGGATCGAGCCTCGGGCGCGAAAGATTTTGGCGCTCAAGAGCTCGGTGCATTTCCGCGCCGATTTCCAGGATCTGGCCGAGGAGATTCTGATCGTGGCGGCACCAGGAGCCAACCCGATCGATCATCGCGACCTGACCTACCGAAGGCTGCGGCCGGGAATTCGGCTGATGCCGATGGGATAGAAGTTCATCGGATCGATCACAAATCCAGCCGGCACCAGATCGGCGTGTGATCGGAGGGCTTGTCGCGCCGCCGCGGCCCGCGGTCGATGGCGCAGGAATCGAGGCGATCGGCGGCCTGGGGCGAGAGCAGCAGATGGTCGATGCGCAATCCCTCGTCCTTGTTCCAGCGTCCGGCCTGGTAATCCCAGAACGTGTAATGGTGGCCGCCCGGATGGAGCGCGCGAAAGGCATCGACATAGCCGAGGTTGAGCACCTCGCGGTACTTGCGGCGGGTCTCGTGCTGGCAAAGCGCGTCCTCGGCCATCGCCTTGGGATCCCAGACATCGGCATCGTTCGGGCAGACGTTGTAGTCGCCGCCCAGCACCATCGGTACCTCCTCGGCCAGAAGGGAAGCGGCATGGATCTTGAACCGCGCCATCCAGGCGAGCTTGTAGGCGAATTTCTCGGTGCCGATCGGATTGCCGTTGGGCATGTAGATCGAGGCCACGCGCAGCCGGCCGCCGCCGGCCAAGTCGATGATCGCCTCGAGGTAGCGCGCCTGGGCATCGTCCTTATCGCCCGGCAGGGCCTCGCGCGCCACCTGGTGCCGGGGCTTGCTCAAGATCGCCACGCCATGCAGCGCCTTCTGCCCAACGACCGATACGTGATACCCGGCACCCTCCAGTTCCAGGCGCGGCAGCGTTTCCTCCGTGCATTTGATTTCCTGCAGCAGGGCGACATCGGGCGCGGCCTCGCCCAGCCATGCGATGACATTGGCAAGGCGCGCACGCAGGGAATTGACGTTGAAACTGGCGATGGTCAGCAAGGCGGGATTGCTCGCGCCGAAACCTTGATCAGGCGACGGCGAAGGAGTTGCCGCAGCCGCAGGAAGAGGTGGCGTTGGGATTGCGCACCTGGAAGGAGGCGCCGATCAGATCCTCGACGAAATCGATTTCCGACCCGCTCAGCAAATCGAGGGACGCATCGTCGATCACCAGGGCCACGCCGTCGCGTTCGAACACACGATCGTCGGGCACGCGCGCATTGTCGAACGAGAAGCCGTATTGGAATCCGGAGCAGCCGCCACCCGACACGCTCACCCGCAACATCAGGCCGGGGCGCGATTCCTGGGCGATCAGTTCCGCTACGCGCTTGGCGGCGCTGGCGGAAATGAGGATTTGGCGGGGCTTTTCGACGCTGATTTGGTTCATATTCCCAGTATCGCACGTTTGAGGGCCGAGTGAAAGACATGGGCGCCGTGGCCCAAAAGTCAACCCGGCGTGGTGTCACCGGGCGTGGTGTCACCGGGCGTGGTGTCACTGGGCGTGGTCGCGAAGCGGGGCAGGGAATCGGCGATTTCGAACCATTCGATGCGGTGCCGGGTGTAAACGTGGGCCTGGGGCTTGATCGCCGATGGATCGTCGAGCGAGCCGAGGAGCAGGTGGATTTCGCCCGGCCAGCGGTCGGATTCGTAGGTCAAGGGTGTTCCACAGCGTGGGCAGAACCGCCGCAGAACGCCGGCCGAGGATCGGTGAAGGGCCGGTTCGCCGGCGACGAATTCGAGATCGTGATAGGCGAATCCGGCATAGGCGGCGACCGGCGCGCCGGTGGCGTGGCGACAGCTTTGGCAATGGCAATAGGCAGCCCATAGCGGCGGCATCTTGGCGGAGTAGCGAATTGCTCCGCACAGACATTGCCCGGTGATCATGGGTCACTTTACCTGCTTGCGATTGCCAACGCCCGGCGTCGGCGGTTACGGTCCAGCCATGCATCCATACGCCACTCTTGCCAGTGCCACCCGCGGCAGAATGCATGCCGAGGACGAGAGCGCCCGTCGCTCCCCCTTCCAGCGCGACCGCGATCGCATCATTCATAGCACCGCCTTCCGGCGCCTCAAACACAAGACGCAGGTCTTTGTTTTTCACGAGGGCGATCATTTCCGGACGCGGTTGACGCATAGCATCGAGGTGGCGCAGATCGCCCGATCGATCGCGCGGGCGCTAGGGCTTGACGAGGATCTGGCGGAAGGCATCGCGCTCGCCCATGATCTTGGGCATCCGCCCTTTGGCCATGCCGGAGAGGACGCGCTAGAGGCGTGCATGGCCGCTCATGGCGGCTTCGATCACAACGAGCAGACGTTCCGGGCAGTGACGCTCCTCGAGCGGCACTACGCCGAGTTCGACGGGCTGAACTTGACCTGGGAAACCCTGGAAGGAATCGTCAAGCACAACGGACCGCTCGTCGGGCCGGGCGCGCGTGCCAAGTCCCGGGCCCATGGCGTTCCCGCGACAATCGCCGATTTTTCCAGAGCTTGGGATTTGGAATTGGACCGCTATGCAGGCGCCGAGGCGCAGGTGGCCGCGATCAGCGATGATATCGCTTACAACAACCACGATCTCGATGACGGATTGCGGGCCGGGCTATTCACGCTCGACGATCTGGCCGATGTTCCGCTGGCCGGTCCGATCATCGAGGCGGTTCGGGCGCGCTATCCCAAGGCCGAGTCCTCGCGCCAGACCCACGAATCCATTCGCCGAATGATCGATCTGATGGTCAATGACGTGATCGAGGAAAGCGAGGCGCGATTACGGGCCGGCGGCATCGCCCGGGTGGAAGACATCCGCGGCCTCGGGCGCTCGGTCGTCGATTTCTCGGATGGGATGCGGGAAAACGACTTGGCGCTGAAACGGTTCCTGTTCCAGCGAATGTATCGGCACGATCGGGTCAACGCCATGTCCCGCCAGGCTCGGGAGGTAATTCACCAATTGTTTCAGTGGTTTGTGGACGACCCGGCTGCCCTGCCGAGGGAATGGCGCGCGCCTCTTGGGAATGCGGATTCCAGCGGGACCGTTCGGGCCATCGCCGACTACATCGCCGGGATGACCGATAAGTATGCAATCGAGACCAATCAGCGCCTATCCCGGGGCGGCACCGGCATGGTGCCTTGACCGACTCGATACCTAATTGATTCAATTAAATAATTGCGATTTGCCCCGGGTTGGCCGGCATGGCGCTGGTTGGAACGGTGGGTTCCGCGATGCGGTCGCGAACCGAACGAAGGGGAAAATATCATGTCATCGGACGATCAACAGGCCGAACAATTGAGAACGGGAATTGCGTCGGCCCTCGGGCGCCTAAGGGGCGATGTCGTCCCCCTGCCGGTCGCCTACAATTCGGTACAGCCGAACCCGGTGCATGGCGACGCGGCGGATTCGACGCCAGCGTGGGCGCCCGAGGCACCACGCGCCGATCCCGACATGAAGATCGCTGCCTCGATCGGGCGGGGCGGAATCCCGGGCGGCATGCTGGGCGATTCACCCCCAGAGGGCGAACAGGCCGATCTCTTGTCGGGGCTGGAGCCACCGCTATTGATGCCGCCAATGACCGAGGAAGAACGGGTGGATCGACACAGGAAAAAGCGGAATCACCGGCTCATGGGCCTGGTTACCGCGGCGACCCTGGTGGCGATGGCGGCGGTGGGTTACTGGACGCTGGGCGGTAATCGGCCTGGAGAAGTGCCGCTGATCACCGCGGATCAATCGCCGGAAAAGGTCAAGCCGGAGGACGAAGGCGGGTTGCAGATTCCCAACCAGGACATCGCGGTCCTTGAGGATGCCGACGGTGCCACGCCAGGTGCGGTCGAGGAGACCATCTTGCCCGCGCCCGAACAGCCGGTGGCAGCCGAGGAATTGGTGCCAGAGCCGCCTTTGGTCCCGGAATCCGCGACCGAGGTCGTGGACAGCACCGAAGCTGCCGTCGATATGGCGCCCGAGGCCGCGCCAGAGACCGACGATCTGGCAGTCACAGCGCCGGCGGTTCCACAAGCACCGGAAATCCCCGAGCCGGACTCCGAAGCGGTTTCATCGGTGGATGCGCCATCCCTCGCCGTAACCGAGATTGCGGCGCCCGAGGCACCGGCGACGCCGCAGGTCACCGCGCCGACCGAGGCAAACACGGCCGTCGCGACCGGGGCGCCGACGGATTTGGCCTTGGCCGAGCCCGTGGTGGAGCCCATGGTCCAGCCGGTGCCGGGCGGCAAGGTTCGCATCCAATTAGCGGCCCTGAAGACCGAAGACGCGGCGCGCGCGCAATGGTCGAACCTGCAATCGGCGCACGCAGCACTGCTTGGCCAGCTGGAATTGACGGTTGAGCCGGTGGACAAGGGCGCCGACGGCATCTTGTATCGTATCCAGGCCGGTCCGCTTGCCGACCGAGAAGCGGCGAAGGAACTGTGCGCAGAATTAAAGAAACAAAAACAAGACTGTATCGTCGCCCGGTAGTGTCATGGTTTTTGAAGCTCGCCAGATCACGCGGCCAGGAGCGCCAAGCGAACTTGCAAAACCGGATACGACACTAGACTCGAATAGGTTGCTAGTGTCCTTTCGATTTTGAAATTCGCTCGGGGTATCGCCTGGTGGTCTGGCGAATTTCAGAATTGGGACACTGGTGTTCCGCAGCCGACATTCCGCTCCAGGGACATGTCAGCCCGGAGCACTAGCAAATTGGAATGGCATGTGTCGTGGTTCCGATGGGATTGATCGGGAATCAAGCTTGGAACCACAACACTAGCAACTGGGTTGGACTAAATTGTCGGGTCTGGCGGCGGTCTCCGCGGCAATTCTTGGATGTTCGGGCCCGGTTCTGACGGCGGCGGAGCGCCGGTTCTTCGCCACGGTTCAGCCTCTGGGCTTCATCCTGTTCGCACGCAACATCGTCACTCCCGATCAGGTTCGAAGCCTGACCGCCGACTTGCGCGAAGCGGTCGAACGTGAGGACGCACCGATCCTGATCGACCAGGAAGGGGGTCGGGTGCGGCGATTGCGGCCGCCGCATTGGCGTGACGTGTTGGCGCCGGGATTGTTTGGGGCCATGGCGGCCAGTGATTCGAAGAAGGCGCAGCGCGCGGTCTTCCTCAACCATCGGCTGATCGCGGCCGAGCTCATCGATCTCGGGATCGACGTCGATTGCGCGCCCCTGGTCGATCTCAGATTTCCGGGCGCCCATGACATCATTGGCGACCGGGCCTTTGGGCCGGACCCAGAACTGGTCGCGGACCTTGGCCGGGAAGCTGCCAGGGGGCTGATGGAGGGTGGAGTGACGCCGATCATCAAACATGTTCCAGGCCATGGACGGGCCTTGGTGGATTCGCATCTGGATCTGCCGCGCGTTGGGGCGAGCCACGCCGAGCTCCGGCGGATGGATTTTGCCCCCTTCATTCGATTGGCCGATCTGCCTTGGGCGATGACAGCACATGTGATTTTCGATTCCATCGACCCCAATCATCCGGCGAGCCTCTCGGAGCGGGTGATCGGCGAGGTGATTCGCCAGGAAATCGGCTTCGATGGATTGCTGCTCTGCGACGATCTCTCAATGAAGGCGCTGATGGGCGATTTGACAAGCGTGACGCGGGATTGTCTAAGGGCGGGGTGCGATGTCGGCCTGCATTGCAACGGCAATCTCGACGAAATGCATGATGTGGTCGATGGCGTCGGCGCCCTATCGGCGGAGGCGGGGAGGCGTTATCGCCGAGGGCGGAATATGGTCGGGCGGGCCAAGGCGTGCGAAATCGCCCTGTTGAAGAACGAACTGGACAGGCTCTGCGCCTGACGAACCGACCGCGAACGCAAATGAAGGATCGCCGCCTTGATTACGGAAATCCTGCGGGACATCGCTGTTCTGGCCCTGCCGGTTTTGATCGCGATCACGCTGCACGAGGCCGCGCATGGTTTCGTCGCTTGGCGCTGTGGCGATCCGACCGCCTACATGCTGGGGCGCGTCAGCCTCAACCCCCTGCGCCATGTCGATCCCTTCGGAACCATTCTACTGCCGCTGATCATCTATTTTTCCAGCGGAGGGAACTTCTTCTTTGGCTACGCCAGGCCCGTGCCGGTCAATCCGCGCCAGCTTCGCCATCCGCGCCGGGACATGGTGCTGGTCGCGGCGGCCGGGCCGGCGGCCAATTTCCTGATCGCGATCGCGTCGGCCCTGGCGCTGCATTTGGCGGTATTGATGACTGGCGCGGCCCAGGAATTCATCACCCGGAATCTGTACTTTTCAATTATCTTCAACGTGATGCTTGGAATTTTTAATCTAATTCCGCTCCCGCCGCTAGACGGTGGAAAGGTCGCGGTCGGCCTGTTGCCGAGGCCGCTCGGCATGATGCTGGCGAGGCTGGAGCGGCACGGCATGCTGATTATCATCGCGCTCTTTCTAGTCTTGCCGATGCTTGGGCAATCGGTGGGAATGGATTTGAACATTGTGGGCTGGTTTTTGGGGCCGGCTTCGGCCTTTGTAACCGAATTCGTCTTTTTGCTGGCGCCGCGCTAGTATTCCGACTCGGAGTGTTCGATCCGAACGATCGGTTCTTGACACTTTCGCGGTACGGAAATTTCCGATGACATTGAATGAGCCATTCGAGGAGCCGCGCGACCAGACCGATCAGGATTCGGAATTGTTGCTCGACCTCGACGGCTACGAAGGGCCGATCGATGCGTTGCTCGGCCTGGCGCGCGACCAGAAGGTCGATCTGAAGAAGATCTCGATTCTGGAACTTGCCAACCAGTATCTGGCCTTCATCGGCCGAGCCCGGCAATTGCGACTGGAATTGGCCGCCGATTACCTGGTCATGGCGGCTTGGCTTGCGTATTTGAAGTCGCGGCTGTTGTTACCCGAGCCGCCGGCCGACGGCGAGCCCAGCGGCGCCGAACTGGCCGCGGCATTCGCCTTCCAGCTCCGGCGGCTGGAAGCCATGCAGCGGGCCGGCAAGGCATTATTCGCCCTGCCGCATTTCGATCGCGATTTTTTCGCGCGCGGCGCGCCCGAGGCTTCGCAGGTCATCGAGAAGCCGGTCTTCGGCGCGACCCTCTACGATTTGCTCAAGGCCTATGGCACCTATCCAGGGCGCCGCCGCGTGGGCGTGTTGCGCATCCAGGCGATCCAATTGTATTCCATGGATGATGCCTTGCGTCGGATCGGCGATCTCGTCGGCCAGACACTCGACTGGACGATCCTTCGCCGTTTCCTGCCCGCCGGATTGACGCGAGGCCTACAGCAACGCGCGGCCCTGGCGGCGACCTTCGCGGCCAGCCTGGAGTTGGTTCGCGCCGGGCGAATCGAGTTGCGGCAAGACGGAAATTTTGGTCCCATCTACTTACGCCGCGCCGCGCCGCGCGCCGCGCCGGGCGAACTGAACGAAGGAGCGTCATGAACGAGGATCGTTTCCAGTTGCTCCGCTTGCTCGAGGCAACGCTGTTCGCGAGCGCCGAATCTTTGAACGAAGGGCAGTTGCGCCAGCGCATGCCGGAGGGCGCCGACATCCCGGGGCTGCTTGAGGAATTGCGCGACCATTACGCCAATCGTGGCGTGCATCTGATGCAATTCGAGGGCCGTCATGCGTTCCGCACCGCGCCCGATTTGGGTTCCAGTTTCCATATCGAACGCGAGGTGCGCCGCAAACTGAGCCGGGCGGCGATCGAGACGCTGGCGATCATCGCCTACCATCAGCCGGTGACCCGCTCCGAAATCGAAGACATCAGGGGCGTGGTGATTTCGAGGGGCACCTTGGATACGCTCCTGGAAGTGGGATGGATCAAGCCCAAGGGAAGGCGCCAGACTCCGGGCCGCCCGGTTACCTGGGCCACGACCGAGACCTTCCTGGAGCATTTCGGTCTGGAAAGTTGCGAGGCGCTTCCAGGGGTGGAGGAGTTGCGGGCGGCCGGACTTCTGGATCGGGCGGCGGGTCTTTCTACCTTGGGTGTGCAATCCCTGCCCAGGGGTGGCGTGCCGGCCGAGGCCGAAAAGGAGGGGCTCGACGGCCCTGAGGAAGCAGCCGACGATTCCTATGATGGCGAGGCGCTGGCCCGCCTGAACCCGCCAATCGATGCGCCATCAGGCGCGCGGCTGGTGAATTTGGATGATCCCGGATCGGCTGATCCCGACGCAATGGCCGATCCAGGGGATATTCCACGGGAGCATGCCGCCCGGCCACGCGACCAACAGGCCTGGTTTAACGCGCGCGAACCAGTTGCAATTCAGAATGATTCGCAATAGGATTTCCGCCGACCCGCTCCCTGATCTTCCAACTTAGCGTTCGGCACCCGGGGAGCAAGGAAGGCGCCCCCCTGGACCTGACATCGATCACCGAGCGCGTGGGCTTCCGAGCGTTTTGGGCGCGCCCGGGGCAACGAGGCTGGCCGGCACTTGCACTTGCCGCGGCGATCCTCGCGGCACTGCCGGTCGTCACCGTCCTGTCCAGCTTGTTTCGGCCACGCGGCGAGCTCTGGCGGCACCTGGCGGAAACGGTGCTGGCTAGCTATGTGCTCAACTCCCTGGGGCTGATGGTAGGCGTGGCGATCGGCGTTTTCATCGTGGGCGTTCCGGCCGCCTGGATGACGACGTTGTGCCGGTTTCCCGGGCGCCGGTTCTTCGATTGGGCGTTGCTGTTGCCGATGGCGTTTCCGGCCTATGTCGTGGCCTATGCCTATACCGGCCTCTTGGATTTTGGCGGGCCGGTTCAGGCCTTCCTGCGCCACGCACTCGGCAAGGAAAGCGTTTGGGCGTTCCTGCCGGAGGTGCGATCGCTTCCAGGGGCAATCGTGATGTTGGTGCTGGTGCTTTACCCCTACGTCTACCTGTTGGCGCGCGCGGCTTTCTTGGAGCAATCGGTCTGCGTGCTAGAGGTGAGCCGCACGCTCGGCTGCGATCCCTGGCGGAGCTTCCAGCGCGTTGCCCTGCCGCTTGCACGCCCGGCGATCGTCGCCGGCGTGGCGCTGGCGCTGATGGAATCGCTGAACGACTATGGAACCGTTCAGTATTTCGGCGTGAATACCCTGGTCACCGGTATCTTTCGCGTTTGGCGGGGCATGGGCGATGCCGTTGCCGCCTCGCAGTTGGCATCCATCCTGTTGGTATTCGTATTCGCGTTGATCGCCTTGGAACGCTGGTCGCGAGGACAGCGCGGGTTCGCGCACACGACTGGACGCTATCGGCCGCTGCCCCGTTTCAGGCTCAAGGGCTGGTGGGCGGTGGGCGCGATTTTCGGGTGCGCGCTGCCGGTTACGCTGGGCTTCGTCTTGCCTGGAGCGATGCTGGTCGGCTGGGCCTGGAACAACCCGCAATATTGGCGCCACTTGGAATTCGCCAGGATCCTCGGCAATTCCTTCGCGGTATCGGGCATCGCGGCCTTGTTGGCGGTGGCGATCGCGCTGGCGCTGGCCTACGCGCTGCGCATGAGCCGCGATCTCGTGACCCGCGCCAGTGTGCGGGTGGCGACCGCGGGTTACGCGGTGCCTGGCGCCGTGCTGGCGATCGGTGTGTTGGTGCCGATGGCAGCCCTCGACCACATGGCGGCGGATTGGCTCGAGGCGGCAGTGGATGTGCGCGTGGGACTGATCCTGACCGGTACGCTGGGTGCCGTCATGTTCGCCTATTTGGTGCGCTTCCTGACCGTGAGCTTCAACGTGGTCGAGGCAAGCCTCGGCAAGATCACGCGCGGCATGGATGACGCCGCGAGATCACTGGGGCGCAATCCGACCGAAACCTTGCGGGCGGTGCACCTGCCGATCATGCGCGGCTCGCTTATGGTGGCCGCGATCATGGTCTTCGTCGAGGTGCTGAAGGAATTGCCGGCGACGCTGGTGCTGCGCCCGTTCAATTTCGACACGCTCGCCACCCGAACCTATGACCTGGCCTCGGACGAAAGGCTGGCCGAGGCGGCGGGCCCGGCGTTGGCCATCGGCCTCATCGGTGTGCTGCCGGTCATCCTCTTGTCACGCACCATCCGGCGCTCGCGCCCGGGCGGCGAGGGTTAGACCATGAGCGAACCGATCGCCCTCAAGCTCCATCACGTCAGCCACGACTATGATCGCGTTCAAGCGGTGGCCGGGGTCGAACTCGAGGTGGGGCCGGGCGAAGTCGTTTGCCTGGTTGGTCCCTCGGGTTGCGGCAAGTCCACGATCCTGCGCCTGGCGGCGGGATTGGAGGCCGTGCAGCAGGGTACGATCAAGCTGCATGGAAAGCTCGTCGGCGATGGTGCGGGCAGCCATGTACCACCCGAAGAGCGCCATGTCGGCCTGGTGTTCCAGGATTTTGCGCTGTTTCCCCACCTCAACGTCGGTGCCAATGTCGCCTTTGGATTGCGCTCACTCGATCAGGCGGAGCGCACTGCGCGGGTCGCCCAAACGTTGCGCCAAGTCGGTCTGGCCGAATTGCACGATTCCTATCCGCATGCTCTTTCCGGGGGTCAGCAGCAGCGCGTGGCACTGGCGCGTGCACTGGCACCCAAGCCAAGAATGATGCTCATGGACGAGCCGTTTTCGGGCCTGGATGCCAGGCTACGCGACCAGGTCCGCGACGACACGTTGCATGTCTTGCGCCGGCACGGAACAGCGACACTCCTGGTGACCCATGATCCGGAAGAGGCCTTGTTCATGGCCGATCGCATCTACCTGATGAAAGATGGCGCGATCGTACAGGCCGGGGATCCGCAGGAAATCTATCATCGGCCAAGGAGCCTTTTCGCCGCCGGTTTTTTTTCCAGCATCAACAACCTGGTGGGGCACTTGGCCGATGGGCGGGTGGCGACGGCGATGGGTCACTTCGCCGCGACACCTGGCGAGCGCGGAACGAGGCTCACGGTCGCCTTTCGCCCGGAAAGCCTGCTCTTGGCCGAGACGGAGCCGAGGCGCCAGGGCCTGCGCGCCCAAGCCATTGTCGAAGAATCGTATTTCCTGGGCGCCGACTGGCGAATTCGACTGTCGACGAGCAACGGGGCCCATGATCCATTACAATTGATCGCGCGCGGCAAGGGCCGCCCCCCCGGGCACGGCCAATCGGTCCCCATTTTCGTCGCGCACGAGGACCTGTTTCTGTTTCCCGATGGCGAGTGAGAATGGGGGAAAATCAAGGATTTACCGGGAGAAGGGATTTATTGCGGCCCCGCTTTCATTCTGCGATAGTCCGCCCGCGTCGCGGTTGACGGGCAGGGAGAGCGTCGATGGGTAGCTTCAGCATTTGGCATTGGCTGATCGTTCTGGCGATCATCCTGGTTCTATTCGGCGGCGGGGGCAAAATCCCGAAACTCATGAAGGATCTGGGCCAAGGCATCACCGCCTTCAAGAAGGGGCTGAAGGACGAGAAGGCCGGCGATGGCGATCAGCAAGCGAAGGCCGACGACAAGTCCCAGGCCGGCATGATCGATCGCGGGTAGGGACCCGGGCGGTCGAATTCATCCACAGGGCCTAGGGCGCGAAGGACAAGCCAGATGTTCGACCTCGGCTGGTCGGAGATGGGCGTCATCGCCGCGGTGGCGTTGATCGTGCTTGGACCGAAGGAATTGCCCAACGCACTCCGAACCGTGACTCAATTGATGAAGAGCGCCCGAAAGCTGGCCAGTGAGTTCCAGAGCGGCGTCAACGAAATCGTCCGGGCAGCGGATCTCGAAGACGCGCGTCAGCTTGCCAAGGGAATTTCCAAGGGCTCGATCGCCAAGGCGATCGAGAAAGTGGTGGACCCGGCGGGCGAGGTGAAAAAGGCAATCGGCGCGGCCGAGATCGCGGCCAAGACCGTGCCGTCGCAGCCTTTTGTCAAGGCGCCCGAGATCGCGCCGCCAGCGCTGGAGACCGTATCGCCAGTACAGACCAGTGTACCCGATCCGGCGACCGATGCGGCGGTCGAACTGCCCGCCGCCACCATTGGCCAGCAGCCTTAGAAACATCCCATGGCGGGCGCCGAAGAGGACAAGAAGATGCCTTTGCTCGATCATTTGGTCGAGCTGCGGCAGCGCCTGCTCTATTCGCTGGTCGCCTTCATCGTCGCCTTCTTGGGGTGCTTTTATTTCGCGCAACAGATGTTCGACTTCCTGGCCGCGCCGATGGCGGACTATTTCCATGAGCAAACCGGTCGCCGATTCATCTATACGGATCTGACCGAACCATTTTTCACCCAGATCAAGCTCGCCGCGTTCGGTGCGCTTTGCATTTCCTTCCCCATCGTCGCCACACAGCTCTGGCTGTTCATGGCGCCGGGCCTGTACCGGACCGAACGCCAGGCCTTTCTGCCGTTCCTGGTGGCCACACCGGTGATGTTCCTGCTCGGCGCGTCGTTTCTCTATTACGTGCTGCTGCCCTTCGCGATCAAATTCTTTGGCGGATACGAGACCGTCGGAACCGAAGGCACGTTGCCGATGCAATTGGAGGCAAAGGTCGGCGAGTATGTCGGATTCGTGATGACACTGATCTTCGCCTTTGGCCTGTGCTTCGAATTGCCGGTCTTGCTGACATTGCTGGCCAAGGTCGGCCTGGTCACATCGGATGGTCTGCGCCGCAAGCGACGCTACGCGATCGTGCTGGTGTTCATCGTCGCCGCGGTGGTGACGCCGCCCGACGTGATCAGCCAGATCAGCCTGGCGGTGCCGCTTCTAGGGCTCTATGAGATCTCGATCTGGCTAGCGCGGCTGGTCGAAAAAAAGCGCGAAAAGGCGGCGATGGACGAGGAGGAAGCGGAGAGCGGACAAAATCCTGTCGCCACCCCTCAGGCCTCGGAGTAATCGAACCCCGCTTTCACGGCCTTCATCCAGGGGGGAGGGCGGCGCGCGATCCTGGCGAAAACTGGGCAATCATGGCGATGCGCGCCGGGCAGATAACCCACACTCATCAGGAATTCACCCACGATTTCGCCGCCGGTGAACAGGAAGGTGGCACGGAACAGCTTCACCCATTCCGATTTTCGACGCGGGTGATTGGCGGCCAGCCAGGCCGCGAAGGAGCCCTCGGGCAAGGCCAAGATTCGGCGCGCGTTTTCGATCGTCGCCTCGATCTTCTTGCGGTTGCGAATGATCGCCGGATTGCCCATCAGTCGCTCGCAATCCCGCCCACGGTATTTGGCGATCCGCGCGATGTCGAAGCCGTGGAAGGCCTGGCGGAAGCCCTGCTGCCGCTTCAAGATGGTGAGCCAGGACAGGCCCGCCTGATTGATTTCCAGGACCAGCCTTTCCAACAATTCGGTGTCCTCGCCGATCGGAAATCCGTATTGCCGGTCATGATAGGGACCATGCCATTCGTGACCGGAGGCGATCTCGCAATAGAAGCTCATTGGCCCATCCCCGACAGGGTCAGCAGCGAATAGCCCAGAAACTGAGTCAGAAAGAAATAGGCCGCCCAGATCAATGCCGCGATCAGCGTGGTGGCGATCGCTTTTCGCCCCAAATTGGGGTTGATCGGCGCGCCGGGGTCGTGACCGGCATCGGGCTTGGCCGGCTGGCGCACGCCCCATGGCAGCACCGCGAACAGAACCACGAACCAGATCAAGACGAAAATCATGAATTGAGAAAGCCATTGCATCGGTTCACGTCTGCTCGAGTTCGATGAGCGCGCCGCAGAAATCCTTTGGATGAAGGAACAGGACCGGCTTGTCATGGGCCCCGATCCGGGGCTCGCCATCGCCAAGCACTCGCGCGCCTGCGGCCTTGAGGCGGTCACGTGCCGCCAAGATATCGACCACCTCGTAGCAGAGGTGATGGATGCCCCCTGCGGCGTTACGCTCCAGGAAGGCCTTGATCGGCGAGCCCTCGCCCAGGGGATGCAGCAACTCGATCTTGGTGTTTGGCAAGTCCACAAAAACCACCGTCACCCCGTGGGCGGGCTGGGGAATCGGCGCCGAAACGCTGGCCCCCAGGACCGAACGGTACATTTCGCTGGCCGCCGCTAGATCCGGCACCGCAATAGCCACATGGTTCAAACGCCCGATCATTGCGCCCTCGCCGTTAAATCCGCCTTTGGGCCGATGTTGCAGTGCGATAGCCAGCCGCGCAAGGGGTGACGGGCATCACCAAGTGGCGCGCCCGGAATCGACTTTGTGACCAGGGTCACGACGGATCGGCATGTTGCGGTGCCATATCTGGAATAATCAGTCGCCGAACACTTTACGCGAGGGAGGCCTGCAAGGGTTAAAATGATGGCTAGTTTCAAGACATCGATCGCTCGGTTCGTCATGATCCCGGTGGCGTTATGCGCCGTACTGGGCGCAGGCGCGCCGAGCCTGGCGGAGCCTGCGCGCATCGGCGGGGTCATCCAGCGCGACTACAAGGGCGCAACCGCCGAGCACCAGGAAATCGCTCATCGTCCAATTTTCTTCAACAATTCGGTCCATGCCGAGGAAGTCGTGAAGACCGGCTACAATGGGGCCACCAGGCTGGAATTGCTGGACCACACCCAGCTGGCTGTGGGCGCCAATGCCGAGATCGTCCTTGATTCTTTCGTCTATGACCCGGCGACCGCCACTTCTGGCGGTTTGTTGCGCTTCGATGTAGGCGCGTTTCGTTACGTCAGCGGGGAAAGCAAGAACAAGAAGGACTTGAAGCTGGCAACGCCGACCGCGACTATCGCTATCCGGGGTACAGAACTCGTTATTTTCGTCGCGGACACTGGCCGGACGGAAATCAATGTCATCGAGGGCGCGATCACCGTTACGGCCTGCGGCGGTGGTGGATCGCTAGATCTTGAGGCTGGCGAGAGTGCCACCGTCGCGGCAGATTGCCGGATGGACCGCGACATTGCACGCAAGCTTCCACCTCGGTTCATTCCGGTCATGCCCCGGGATTTCGCCACGATCGACGAAGGCGCCGTGCCCGAAGGCGAGAACAGGCAGCTGGGCGGCGACAGCGAGGCCAAGGGCGAGCATGCCCGGGAGCAAGGCGAGGGCAATTCCCCGGGGGGCGAAGCGCCTAACGGTGGAAAGGCACGTGGCGGCGGCAAAGCTCCCGGTGGCAAGGCTCCCGGTGGTGGCAAGTCGGCGGGCGGCGGCTCGACCGGAGGCGGCTCGACCGGAGGCGGCGCGACTAACGGCGGCTCGACCGGCGGCGGCTCCGCTGCTACTGATGGCGGCGCATCGAGCAATGGCGATGCCACGGGCGGCCAGACGAGCGGCAGCGCCGGCACCGGTGGGGGAACGCGCGATGGCGGCTCCACAAGCGCCAATGGTGCATCATAGGGTAAGACAGCATGGCGGAATTTGCCGCGATCGATTTTGCAAATCAGGCCTTCTACGAGGCGTTCGCGGCGACCGATCTGTCGGCCATGATCCAAGTTTGGGCCGAATCGGTCACGGTTTCCTGTTCTCATCCCGGCACTGGCCCGATTTTTGGTCGCGGGCCGGTGTTGGAAAGTTGGCGTGGCATTTTTTCTGGCATGTCCAGTTTTCCCATCCGTTATCGCCTGATCCGGGTGGAGTCGATCGGTGCGGTCGGAATCGCCCACACCGTCGAAATGCTCGAAGCCGGGGTCTTGGTAGCCACCAACCTGTTCATCAAGGAGGGCAAGGTCTGGCGGATGATCCATCATCATGCCGGCCCGGCCAATGTCGATCCGGAATTGATGGCGGAACGGCCGCGCGAGCCGGTCAACTGATCGCTTGGTCGGCTTGGGTGCGGGCGGCGTTGCGCCCTGCCCGGCCAAGCCGCATATTGTACCGCAAGACTCTCAGTTTCGATTTCGGGCAAGGATCGCCGGCGCATGCGGCGTGGAAAGTTCTTCGCAATCCTGTTGGCGGCGGCGATTGCCGCATCGGCGGCCGGCCCGGCCCGGGGGGACTATTCTGCCGGATTGGTCGCGTTCAATTCCGGGGATTTCGCCAAGGCCCTCGCCGAATGGGAGGTCGAGGCCAAGAGTGGCAACGCCAAGGCGCAGCACGGGTTGGCGGTGCTCCATGAAACCGGGCGGGGCGTGCCCTCGGTCGACGCCAAGAAAGCTGCCGAGCTCTATCAGGCAGCGGCGGATCAGGGTTTCGCGCCGGCAATCAGCAATTTGGCTAAATTGTATGAGGATGGACGGGGCGTACCGCAGGACGTGGTGCGGGCCCTGGATCTGTGGCGCCGGGCGGCCGATCTTGGCAACGCCACAGCGCTCTATAATCTCGGCGCCCATCTCGCCAACGGCGTTACGGTCGCAAAGGACGAAGCAGAGGCCGCGAAGTACTTCCGCGCCGCCGCCGAGCTTGACCTGCCCGAGGCCCAATACGTGATGGCCCGGATCACCCGCGTGGGCATTGGCGTCGCGGCCGACGCTGACCGGGCGGCGGAATGGCTGCGCAAAGCGGCGGCCGGCGGGCACGCACGCGCAAAGTTGGATTTGGCCGCCTTGGCGCATGAAGCCCAGGGCGCCCGCGACTCCCTCCCGGCGGAAACCGTCGCGCCATCCGAGCCGAATCCGAGTGTGGTGGCCACGGTGACGACGCCCGAGCCGGCAGAAGCGGTGATCGCGACACCGATGGCGGAACCGGTAGCCGCAGCACCCGAGAAAGTGTCCGAATCATCGACCGACACCGCTGGCGCGCCGGCTGCGGCAGCCGACGCCGATGAGATGAGTGCCACCGCCACCAACATTGCGTCGGAGGCCGGAGCGGTACCGACAGACGATGCCCGGAAAAGCGTGGAGGCGGACGCCGAGGCGGGCGCGGACGAGGTGGCGGAAGCCGCGCCCGAACCAATGGGCGATCTCGAAGCGGATCGCTACGTGATTTCGCTTAGCGCCGATGTGCGGGTGTATCGAGTTTGGCTGGGACAATCCGGACAGGAGCAGGACGGCAAGGCCCAATGGGCCAAGTTCCAGCAGCAATTCCCGGGCGCGCTCGGCGAACTCGAACTTGATCTCAGGCGCTACGTCCTCGGTGGTGCGCGTGGATCGATTTATCGTGTCTTTGCCGGGCCCTTTGCCGATGCGGCGGAAGCCAAAGAGGCCTGCCGGAAGATTGTCGATCAGGAGAGCGACCAGTTCTGCCGAATCGTCATCGATTGATGGCATGGTCCTGCTGCTGACCGCCGAAGAGACAAGGCGCGCCGAAGCAGCGGCATTTTCCGCCGGCATGTCCAGTTTTTCGGCCATGCGCCGCGCCGGGAATTCGGTGGCCGAGGCGGTTCTCGCGCGCTGGCCGCGGCGGCGGGTCGACCAGGTCCTGGTATTGTGCGGACCGGGCAACAATGGCGGGGACGGTTTCGTGGCCGCGGCCAGGTTGCGCGAGGCGGGCTGGCCGGTCACCACCGCTTGCCTGACCGGGGTCGAGCGCCTGACGGGGGACGCGGCACAAGCGGCGCGGGAATGGGGTGCGACACCGATCCCCGCCACGCCGAGGCTGATCGCCGATTTGACCCGGCGATCCCTGGTGATCGATGCGCTGTTCGGCATCGGCCTCACCCGAGCCTTGCGCGACCAAACCGCCGATATTGTCGCCGCCGTAAACCGGAGCCCGGCCCGGGTGGTCGCCGCCGACATTCCAAGCGGGATCGATGCCGACAGCGGCCAAACCCTGGGCGCGGCGATAGTGGCCGATCTGACGGTGACGTTCGGTTGGCCAAAGCGCGGCCACCTGTTGTTGCCGGGCCGCGACCACACTGGCGAGTTGCTGATCGCATCGATCGGAATGGGGGCCTCCTGCCTCGAAGCCATCCATCCCAGTTGCAGCGTAAATTCGCCGGAAATCTGGATTGGGCGATACCCGTCGCCGGCGACCACCGACCACAAGTATTCGCGCGGCCACCTGGTCATCGCGGGCGGGAGGATGGCCGGTGCCGCGAGGCTGGCCGCCGCCGGGGCCCGCCAGATTGGCACCGGGCTGGTCACGATTTGGGCGGCCCCGGCACGGGTCGAGGCCTATGCGGGGATCGAACCCGGCGTGATCCTACGTTCGGACGCCGGGATCGAGAATTGGCGCGAGTTGGTCGGCAATCGAAACGTGGACGCCGTGGTAACAGGGTGTGGGCATGAGCCGGACGAGGAAACGCGAAACATCGTCGCTGCGGCGCTAGCCTCGAAAAAGCCCGTCGTGGTCGATGGCGGAGGCCTGTCGGCCTTCGCTGGCGATCCCGCGCGGCTAATCGACGCGATCGATGGAATCACGGTCTTGACCCCGCACGGGGGCGAGTTCGATCGCCTGTTTCCGGACCTTGGCGCGGGCTCCAAGATCGATAAGGCAGTTGCGGCGGCAAAGCGATGCCGCGCCATCGTGGTCCTGAAGGGCAGCGATACGGTGATCGCCGAGCCCGGCGGCGAGGCCTTGGTCGCTGAAGGATCGCCCTCCACCTTGGCCAGCGCCGGCAGCGGCGATGTCCTGGCCGGAATGGTGGGGGGGCTGTTGGCGCTGGGAATTCCTGCCTGGCAAGCTTCCGGGATCGCGGTCTGGCTGCACGGAGCCGCCGCCCGCAGACTTGGCTGTGTGCTCACGGCGGAGGCCCTGACCGGAGAACTGCCGCCGGCATTGGCCGAGACCCTGCGCTGGCGCTGAATAAGAGGCTAGTGGTCCGATCTGGTGAGACACAGTACCCCGCAAGGGTACGTGTCTCACAGGTGAACCGGTCCGCAAACTCAGTCATGCTAGTGTTCCGACTCCGACATTCCGCTCCAGGGACATGTCGGCCCGGAACACTAGCAAATTCAATGGCATGTGTTGTAGTTCCAACGGGAATGATTGGGAATCAAACGTTGGAACCACAACACTAGTGGTATTCAGCTTCCGGCACATGAATCCCCAAGGGATTCATGTGCCGGAGCCATACCACCAGGGGCCATTCTGGCAGGTTTCTTGTCCCGATCCGGGGGTTGATTTCCGCTTGTCTAGGGGGCCGCGCTACGATACACCCGCGCGCTGAACAGGCCTCAGCTATGGTTCTTGTCCGTGCCCTCCCTGTCGGGTGGGCATCGCGGGCGTGGCGGAATTGGCAGACGCGCTGGATTTAGGTTCCAGTGACGCAAGTCGTGGGGGTTCAAGTCCCTCCGCCCGCACCAGCGATGGCCAAGAATGCCGGTGTGTCACCGACGCCGCGAGCGGGCCGCACACGATCTTCAACGCTAGTCGATAGGGCAAGGGCGTTCCGATGCAGATCTTGGATGTGGCCGTGGACGGCTTGAAGCGCGAATACAAACTGGTGGTACCGGCGGCGAAGCTTCGCGATCAGGTCGATGACCGGCTTCAGGAATTGGGTCGGCAGGTTCGCTTGCCGGGGTTCCGGCCCGGCAAGGTTCCGATGCCGTTGCTCAAGCAGCGGTACGAGAAATCGGTCATCGGCGAGGTCCTAGAGCAGACACTGCACGAAGGGTCGCATCAATTGATGACCGAGCGCAATTTGCGCCCGGCCGGCCGGCCGAAAGTCGAGATCGTGAAATTCGAGGAAGGCCAGGATCTCGAAATCTCGATCGCCTTGGAAGTGATCCCGGAGATCACGCCCGTCGATTTTTCCAGCTTGTCGCTGGAACGTAGCGTGGTCGAGGTCTCGGAATCCGAGGTCGAGGATGGCCTGAAGACCATTGCCAAGCGCCAGCGACGGCCGGAACCGGCACCCGACGACGCGGTTTCCAAGATCGGCGATGTCCTTGTGATCGATTTCGCCGGCCGCGCCGGGGGCGTCGAATTCGAGGGTGGCAAGGGCGAGGGCTTCCATCTGGAACTCGGCTCGGGGAGCTTCGTTCCCGGTTTCGAGGACCAACTCGCCGCCAAGAAAAAGGACGATCGGGTCCTGGTCAAGGTCACGTTCCCAGACGGGTACGGCAACCAGGAACTGGCCGGCAAGGACGCGGAGTTCGACGTGACCGTGAAGGAGATCAAGCACCTGACCGATGTCGAGATCGACGATTCCTTGGCCAAGGCACTCGGCTTTGACGATTTGGCGGCGCTGCGAAAGGCGGCACGCGAACAGATCGAGCGTGACTACGTGGCGGCGGCGCGGGCCAGGCTCAAGCGCAAGCTCTTGGACGTCTTGGCCGAGCGCCACGATTTCGTTCTGCCGCAGGGCTTGGTGGATGCGGAATTCGACGTCATCTGGCGGCAGATCGAAGCCGACATGAAGGCCGAAAGGCTGGACGAGGAAGACAAGGGCAAGTCCGAGGAACAGCTGCGCAAGGAGTATCGCGACATCGCCATCCGTCGTGTGAAGCTGGGCCTGCTGCTGTCCGAGGTCGGGCGAGTGAACGATGTCCAGATACCGAACGAGGACATCAGCCGCGCCATGATCAATGAGGCGCGCCGCTATCCCGGCCAGGAAAAGAAGGTGATCGATTTCTATCAGCGCTCGCCCGATGCCCTGAACGTGTTGCGGGCACCAATTTACGAGGACAAGGTGGTCGACCACATCCTGTCGGTCGCGAGCATCACCGAGCGACGGCTTTCGCCGGAGGAGTTCCGCAAGGAAGGCGTGGGCCTCTAGGTCCTGTGGACGGACTGGGTTTGAAGCCGCGATGACGAGATTTGATGCGAATAGGAGGCACCAAGGGCCTGCCGACGCAAGTCGGCCCTTCGGCCTTTGGGGCGATGTAGGGCATCGGCGAACCTTGGGCCACCGCCCGCAGGCGCGCAAATATCGTCATCCCGAGGGGCTTACGCGCGTGGCTGGCCGATTATCGGCGCCGAAAGCGTCGACCATGGTCCCACTATGGCCATCGGCTTTCGGCCTGATTCTCGACCAGCCCCACGCGGTAACGCAACCCGAAACGAGTTCGTCCACAGGGCCAGGTCCGGCCGGCGCGATTGCGTCGCCGGGCATTGCCGGTATGATTGGCGGCGAAATCGAATCGAGAACCGGCCCTCCCTTGGCCGTGCAAGTTCAATGGGCGCCAGGAGCACCAGCATGAAAGATCGCGACCCGATTCAAATTCACGACAATCTTCTCGTGCCCATGGTGGTCGAGCAGACCGCCCGTGGCGAGCGTGCCTATGACATCTATTCCCGGCTGCTCAAGGAGCGCATCATCTTTGTCGTCGGCCCGGTCAACGATCACATGGCCAGCCTGGTCTGCGCCCAACTGCTGTTCCTGGAATCGGAGAATCCCAGCAAGGAGATCGCCCTTTACATCAATTCACCGGGTGGCGTGGTCACCTCGGGCCTGGCCATGTATGACACCATGCAATACATTCGGCCGAACATCTCGACGGTGTGCATCGGCTTGGCGGCGTCGATGGCGTCCATGCTGCTGGCGGCCGGCGAAAAGGGCAAGCGGTTCAGCCTGCCGCATTCCAACATCATGATCCACCAACCGTCCGGGGGCTACCAGGGCCAGGCCACGGACATCGAAATCCATGCCAAGGAGATCCTTCGCACCCGCGACCGGCTCAATCGGATCTATGTCCAACACACCGGACGCGGGCTGGCCGAAATCGAGGAGGCAATGGAGCGCGACCGGTTCATGACCCCCGGGGAGGCCAAGGATTTTGGCCTGGTTGACGAAGTGGTAACGAAAAGGCCCCGGGCCGAAGGCGAGGACAAGGACAATGGCAAGGAAAAGGGGAAGGACAAGGGTTAATTGTTTCCAATTCTTAACTATTTGGCCACATTTAGGCACCCAGGATGAGCCAGGTCGAGCAGGCCGCTTCGGTAGGCCGGAACGCAGGGCCGAGGGCGGTGACAAAGGCGTTGTGCGGGCGAATCTTCCGGGTTTAACATCGATTCGCGTGCGTGGCCCGGATTGCGGCCCCAAAGACGACTGGATGCGACATGAACAAGACCACCAGCGGTGATTCGAAAAATACGCTCTATTGCTCGTTCTGCGGCAAGAGCCAGCATGAGGTGCGCAAGCTGATCGCCGGGCCGACCGTGTTCATCTGCGATGAATGCGTTGAGTTGTGCATGGACATCATCCGAGAGGAACATAAAACGACGCTGGTGAAGTCACGCGACGGCGTGCCCAGCCCAAAGGATATCTGCAAGGTCCTCGACGATTACGTGATCGGGCAGGAGCACGCCAAGAAGGTGCTGTCGGTCGCGGTCCACAATCACTACAAGCGGCTGGCGCACGTCGGAAAGAACAACGACGTCGAATTGTCCAAGTCCAATATTCTTTTGGTCGGTCCGACCGGCTGCGGCAAGACGCTGCTGGCACAGACCCTGGCGCGCATCATCGACGTGCCCTTCACCATGGCCGACGCCACCACGCTCACCGAAGCTGGCTATGTCGGCGAGGACGTCGAGAACATTATCCTCAAGCTGTTGCAGGCCGCCGATTACAATGTCGAGCGCGCCCAACGCGGGATTGTCTATATCGACGAGGTCGACAAGATCAGCCGCAAGTCGGACAATCCCTCGATCACCCGGGACGTGTCGGGCGAGGGCGTGCAGCAGGCGCTGCTGAAGATCATGGAGGGCACGGTTGCCTCGGTGCCGCCGCAGGGCGGCCGCAAGCACCCGCAGCAGGAATTCCTGCAGGTCGATACCACCAACATCCTGTTCATCTGCGGCGGCGCGTTCTCGGGGCTGGAGAAAATCATCTCGCAGCGCGGACGCAGCGGTTCGGCGATCGGTTTCGGTGCCGACGTCCGGTCGGCGGAGGAGCGGCGCGCCGGGGAATTGCTGCGCGAGGTGGAGCCGGAGGATCTGCTGAAATTCGGCCTGATTCCCGAGTTCGTCGGCCGGCTTCCGGTGGTGGCGGCGCTCGAGGATCTGGACGAATCGGCGCTGATCAAGATCCTGACGGCGCCCAAGAACGCCCTGGTCAAGCAATACCAGCGGCTGTTCGAGATGGAGGACGTACGCCTGGAATTCGCCGAGGACGCGCTCGGCGCCATCGCCAAGAAGGCCGTCGCCCGCAAGACCGGCGCGCGGGGTCTGCGCTCGATCATGGAGGCGATCCTCCTTGAATCGATGTTCGATCTGCCCGGTTTGGATGGCGTGGAGGCGATCGTCATCAGCCGCGAAGTGGTCGAGGGCAAGGCGAAACCGTTGCTGATCTACGCGGATCGGCGCGGCGACGTGGGTGCCGGCGCTTGAAATTCGGTTCATGGGTGGTTCCCAGGGCAGACCTGGGCCGGGCCTTGAATCGCTAGTGGTGACTGCCTAGATCGGATCTGTTCCGTGATGTGGCCGATTCTGGCCCGATCGCGGTCCCTGATCGAGTACGCGATCTTGCGGCGCGGCCCTTCGCTGGGGCGAAAGGCATCGCGTGTTCCCCGGCGCGGTTGCGGGTGCATACTTACCAAGAGTAGTCTGACGGGCGATCGCCAAGGAGTTTCAATAGACTATGACGCAGCAACCCCAAGCCGCCAGCGCCTATCCGGTCCTGCCGCTGCGGGACATCGTGGTGTTCCCCCATATGATCGTGCCGTTGTACGTTGGCCGCGAGAAATCCGTACGCGCGCTCGAGGATGTCATGCGCGATGACAAACAGATTCTTCTGGTTACCCAAAAGAGCGCCGCCCAGGACGACCCGACGGCAAACGACATTTATCTGGTGGGCACCATCGGAACGGTTTTGCAACTCTTGAAATTACCGGACGGTACGGTCAAGGTCCTGGTCGAAGGCGGGCAGCGCGCGCGGATCGAGCGGTTTGTGGAGACGGAGCCCTTCTTCCTGGCCGAGGCGGTCGCGCTCTCGGAGCCCGAGCCGGAAGGCAAGGAAGTGGAGGCCCTGGCCCGATCGGTGATTTCCCAGTTCGAGCAATACATCAAGCTCAACAGGAAAATCCCGCCCGAGGTCCTGGTTTCGGTGAACCAGATCGAAGGGCCCTCGAAACTGGCCGACACGGTGGCTTCGCATCTGACCCTGAAGATCAACGAGAAGCAGGAACTGCTTGAAGTGGCGTCGGTGGCCGGCCGGCTGGAGAAGATCTATGCCTTCATGGAGGCGGAGATCGGCGTACTGCAGGTCGAAAAGCGTATTCGTTCGCGGGTCAAGCGCCAAATGGAGAAGACCCAGCGCGAGTATTACCTGAACGAGCAGATGAAGGCGATCCAGAAGGAACTGGGCGAATCCGAGGATGGCAAGGACGAGCTGACCGAGGTCGAGGATCGAATCAAGAAGACCAAGTTTTCCAAGGAAGCGCGGGAAAAGGCGCTGGCGGAGATCAAGAAATTGCGCTCGATGAGCCCGATGTCGGCCGAAGCGACGGTGGTGCGCAACTATCTGGACTGGCTGCTGTCGATCCCCTGGAACAAGCCGACCAAGATCAAGAAGGACATCCGACACGCCGAAAAAATCCTGAACGACGATCACTATGGCCTGGAAAAGGTCAAGGAACGGATTCTCGAGTACCTCGCGGTGCAACAGCGACAACGGAAGCTGAAGGGTCCGATCCTGTGCCTGGTCGGGGCGCCCGGTGTGGGCAAGACCTCGCTCGGCAAGTCCGTCGCGCGCGCAACGGGCCGCAATTTCGTGCGCATCAGCCTGGGTGGCGTGCGCGACGAGGCGGAGATCCGTGGCCATCGCCGCACTTACATCGGCTCCATGCCGGGCAAGATCGTCCAGGCGATGAAGAAGGCGAAGTCCTCCAATCCGCTGTTTCTATTGGACGAGGTCGACAAGCTGGGCGCCGATTGGCGGGGCGACCCATCCTCGGCGCTGCTGGAGGTACTTGATCCGGAGCAGAACTTTAATTTTAACGATCACTACTTGGAGGTCGATTACGACCTCTCGGACGTGATGTTCATCACCACCGCCAACACCCTGCGCATGCCTCAACCGCTGCTGGACCGGATGGAGCTCATCCGCATCCCCGGCTATACCGAGGACGAGAAGGTCGAAATCGCCATTCGCCATCTGATTCCGAAGCTGGTCAAGGATCATGGCCTGAAGAAGGGCGAATGGTCGATATCCCAGGACTCCATCCGCGACCTGATCCGCTACTACACGCGAGAAGCCGGCGTCCGTAACCTGGAGCGCGAGATCGCCAATCTGGCCCGCAAGGCGATCAAGGAGATTCTGATGAAGAATCTCCTGAAGGTGTCGATCACTCGGCGCCAACTACCCAAATACGCGGGGGTGCGCAAGTTCCGTTACGGCGAGGCGGAAAGCCGTGACATGGTGGGCGTCACAACCGGTCTTGCCTGGACCGAGGTTGGCGGCGAAATCCTGACCATCGAGGCGGTGACCGTGCCCGGCAAGGGCAAGGTGAGTGCCACCGGCAAACTCGGCGACGTGATGCGGGAATCGGTGCAGGCCGCGGAATCCTACGTAAAGTCGCGTTGCATCGAATTCGGGATCAAACCGACGATCTTCAATCGCCGGGACATCCACGTCCATGTTCCCGAGGGCGCCACGCCAAAGGATGGCCCGTCGGCGGGCGTGGCCATGGTGACCACCATCGTCTCCGTACTGACCGGGATTCCGGTGCGCCGCGATGTCGCGATGACCGGCGAGATAACGTTGCGCGGCCGGATTCTGCCCATCGGCGGCCTGAAGGAAAAATTGCTGGCCGCGCTGCGCGCGGGGATCAAGACGGTGGTGATCCCCTCGGAAAACGAGAAGGATCTGGCCGAGATTCCCGACAACGTGAAGCGCGGCTTGAAGATCATTCCAGTGACCACGGTCGACGATGTGCTGAAGCAGGCGTTGACGGGCGTGTTGACGCCGATCGAGTGGACCGAACCCGCCGAGCCCGACGCGACCATCGGCGGTGGGAAGTCGGATGACGTGCAACCCGGCATCGTGACGCATTAGCGATCAACTCGCGCGACCCCTAGCGCAATCGATGGAGCCGCGATTATCCCCAGGGTAGTCGCGGTTCTCTCATTGACGCCGCCAAAAACCGGGTTCTAATATCCGCTGGTCAAGTACCCGCCGTTGCTGCTGGCTGCCTCAGCAATTGGACTACGCCAGCAGGCGCCGGTGGGTGCCATGGTTCGGAAATATGCGCCAACGTCCGTCGAGGCATGGAAGCGGTTCGTGAACCACGCGATTTCGAAGATTGGCATTTCGGCCATGCCGCATGCCGGATTTCACCACACAAATATCAAGGGGGGCTGACAGTGAACAAGAACGATCTGATCGCCGATGTGGCCGAGGACACCGGCCTTGCGAAGGCCGATGCCGCGCGCGCCGTCGAAGCGGTCTTCGACGGAATCACCAAGGCGCTGAAAAAGAATCTGGAGGTTAGACTGGTCGGGTTCGGTACCTTTGTCGTGGCCAAGCGCGCGAAGTCCAAGGGGCGCAATCCGCGCACCGGCGAGGAGATCACCATCCCGGCATCCAAGCTGCCGAAATTCAAGGCGGGCAAGGGACTGAAGGACGCCGTGAATTGAATGCTGGCGGCAATTGACGCCACGCCATGCCCTAGATGAACTGGCCCTCCGCCCATCGTGAGCGACCGGTCGGTTCCAGAGGCTCTCGCGGGCGATTAGCTCAGTTGGTAGAGCGCTTCCTTTACACGGAAGATGTCGGCGGTTCGAGTCCGCCATCGCCCACCAGTTTTTTGGTTCAGGTACAAGATCGATTGCGAAAAAAGTGAGGGCCGCTGATGGGGGGTCAGCGGCCCTCGGTCTTGCCGGGCTGTCGTTGGGGGACGGGGCATGGCCCGGCAGGAAATCTCATTGATGAACTCCGATCGGGACCGGTTCCTCCTTTTAGATACCCGACCATTGCTTGGATGATAGCAACGCCGCATGAATCCTTCGTAAACGGATGGACCGCATTTACCTTGCATTTTCCGCGATTTGCATTGCGTCAGCGTTGGTGAACGATCATTCGGCTGGATGGCCGCGCACTTTTCTGGGGTTGAATTCGCGACAAGAAGCGTCGCCCGCAGGCATTCCGGGCGCGACCGGTCAAACTAGGCTGCGCCCAGTCGAAGCCATGGCCCCCGACATCGGGCATGCGACCCTGAGCATGCGCCGAGACCGGGGAACGTCTATCCAGGGAGAAATTTGTTCATGAACAAAAAGGTAGGCAGCGATATTGAGATCGCACGCGAAGCCAAGATGCCGCCGATTCTCGAGGTCGCGACCAAGATCGGTATTCCCGAGCGCGACATCGTGCCCTTCGGCCATACCAAGGCCAAGATCTCCATGGATTTCGTGAAGTCGTTGGGCTCGCGCCCGGATGGCAAACTGATCTTGGTCACCGCCATCTCGCCGACGCCCGCGGGCGAAGGCAAGACCACCACCACCGTTGGGCTGGGCGATGGGCTCAATCGCATCGGCAAGAAGGCCATCATCTGTCTGCGCGAGCCGAGCCTGGGGCCATGTTTTGGCGTCAAGGGGGGGGCCGCCGGCGGCGGCTATGCCCAGGTCGTGCCGATGGAGGACATCAACCTGCACTTCACCGGCGATTTTCACGCCATTTCGACCGCCCACAACCTGCTTTCGGCATTGATCGACAACCACATGTACTGGGGCAACGATCTGGGTTTCGATTCGCGCCGGGTAACCTGGCGCCGGGTAATGGACATGAATGACCGGGCGCTACGCTCGATCGTCAATTCCCTGGGCGGGGTCTCAAACGGCTACCCCCGCGAGGACGGCTTCGATATCACCGTCGCCTCCGAGGTGATGGCCATCTTCTGCTTGGCGCGCGACCTCGCCGATTTGACGCAACGGCTCGGCAACATCATCGTCGGCTACACCCGCGAGCGCAAGCCGATCCATGCTCGCGACCTCAAGGCGGAGGGTCCGATGACCGTCCTCCTCAAGGACGCCATCGCTCCCAATCTGGTACAGACGCTGGAAAGCAACCCGGCCTTCATTCATGGCGGCCCGTTCGCCAACATCGCGCATGGGTGCAACTCGGTCATTGCCACCACGACCGCCCTCAAGCTCGCGGATTACGTGGTGACGGAGGCCGGGTTCGGCGCCGACTTGGGCGCCGAGAAATTCTTTGACATCAAGTGCCGGAAGGCCGGCCTCAAGCCGGCCGCCGCCGTCATCGTCTGCACGATCCGCGCCCTCAAGATGCACGGCGGCATCGCCAAGGAGGATTTGGGCAAGGAGAATCTCGAGGCAGTCAGGAAGGGTTCCGCGAACCTCGCGCGCCACATCGAGAATGTGAAGAAGTTCGGCGTGCCGCTGGTGGTGGCGATCAATCGCTTCGTCGCCGACACCGATTCCGAACTGAATATGGTTCGCCAGATCTGCGGCGAACTTGGCGTCGAGGCGCTGGAGTGCAATCACTGGGCGCATGGATCGGCCGGCATCGAGAAACTGGCCCACGCCGTCGTGCGTCTCGCCGACCAACCCAGCAAATTCAATTATCTTTATCCGGATACCATGTCGCTTTGGGACAAGGTCCGGACCATCGCCCAGGGCCTCTACGGCGCCCAGGGGATCATCGCCGACAAGGCGGTGCGCGACAAGTTCACGGAATTCGAGCGGCTGGGGTTTGGCCAGTATCCAGTCTGCATGGCCAAGACCCAATACAGCTTCTCGACCGACCCGAGTTTGAAGGGCGCTCCATCCAATCACGTGGTCCCGGTGCGCGAGCTGCGCTTGGCGGCCGGGGCCGAGTTCATCGTCGTCATCTGCGGCGAGATCATGACCATGCCGGGCCTGCCTCGTGTTCCCTCGGCCAATTCAATTCACCTGAACGCCAAGGGCGAGGTCGAGGGGCTGTTCTAGCGTCGTGGGCCCAACGCTTGATTCCCAATCATTCCCGTTGGAACCACAACACACGCCTTCCCGTTTGCTAGTGTTCCCTCGCCGAATTGTCCCTGGAGCGGAATGTCGGTTGCGGAACACTAGCGATTGCCGGCCTGGAACCGGCCGCTCACGCGATAGCGGCTGCCGGGATAGAGCAGCCGCACCACGCTGACCAGGCGACCGCCGGACCAGGTCAGGCGACGCAGGCTGAGGCAGGGCTCGCCGGCCGCGATCTTCAGCAGGCGGCGCTCATTTGGGGTGGCGATGACCGCCTCGATTTCGTGTTCCGCCTGCGAGATCGGCGCCGCCTTGGTCAGATAGACATAGGGCGTGATCCGGGTGAAATCCTGATCAAGATAGTCCGGGGCCATCGCCGGCACCACGAAGCGGTCCTCGATCTGCACCGGCACCCCGTTCTCGCAATGGAGCAGCAGCGAATGGAAGATCGGTTCGCCCACGCGCAGGCCAAGATTTCGCGCGGGCTCGCTGGCGGCCGGTTCCTCGCGCAGGGTGAGAACCTGCGCCGAATGAAGATGGCCGCGCTGGCGAATCTCCTCGGCGATATTACGGACCTCGAACAGCGCGGTCTGGGCCTTGGGCTCGGCGACGAAAGTGCCAACGCCCTGAACGCGGACAATCCGCCCCTCGATGGTCAATTCCCGGAGCGCGCGATTGATGGTCATCCGGCTGACACCGAATTCGCGAACCAGTTCCGATTCCGATGGGATGCGGTGTTTCGGCGGCCAGTCGCCGGCCTCGATCCGCTCGACGATCATCCGCTTCAGGCGCAAATAATGCGGCAGCATTTCGTGGTTCAAGGCGGGGGGCTCCGAACTCATCTAGACAGGCTATAACGTGTCGAACGCGGGCTAGACAACTTGTTTTCCGCAGGCAGCAATATTTGCGCGCTCTCACAATACCGCTGCATCGCTAGTGCCAACTTTCGAAAATGGGTAATACATGAAACGTTCCGGCGCTTTGACGAAATTTGGCGCATGTTACCAAATGATAGTACCCGCCGGCGCGCGACCTCCGGGGCCATTTGGCTCGAATCAGCCAGTCACACGACGGCGGGTACTGAGCATGATCGAATGACGACTTATTTCACGCCGCTCGCGCTGTTGCCGGAGGGCTGGCGCCTCGATGCGCGGATCGCGGTCGAGCCGGACGGATTGATCGGCGTCATCGAAAGCGGCCCCGCCCGGCCCGGGGATATCCGGCTCGGTGGTCCGGTGGTTCCGGGCATGCCCAATCTGCATTCCCATGCCTTCCAGCGCGCGATGGCGGGCCTGGCCGAGACGGCGCTCAACCCGGAGGACAGCTTTTGGACCTGGCGCGACCTCATGTATCGCCTGGTGGGACGACTGTCGCCCGATCAGGTGCAAGCGATCGCCACCAGGCTCTATATCGAGATGCTGAAGGCCGGCTACACCTCGGTCGGCGAGTTTCATTACCTGCATCATGACGCCCTAGGCGCGCCCTATGCCGATCCCGCGGAGATGAGCCGGCGCATCATCGCCGCGGCAAAAGAAACCGGCATTGGCCTCACGCTCCTGCCTGCCCTCTATGCGCAGGGCGGGTTCGGTGGCCAGGCACCGGGGGAAAAGCAGCGCCGATTCATCAATAACACGGATGGCTACGCGCGGCTGCTGGAGCGGATCGCGGCGATTGGCGCGGCTGAGGATTTTCATTGGGGCCTTTGCTTTCATTCGCTGCGGGCCGTGACTAGGGAACAAATGGAGGCGATCCTCGGCTTGGGGATCGGCGGGACCCGACCGGTTCATGTCCACGTTGCCGAACAGACCAAGGAGGTCGATGATTGCCTGGCCTGGAGCGGCAGGCGGCCGATCGACTGGCTCTTTGACCATTTCGCGATCGACGGGCGCTGGTGCCTAATTCATGCCACCCACGCCAATGCCGGAGAAATCGCGCGCATGGCGACAAGTGGGGCGGTCGTCGGGCTTTGCCCGACGACAGAGGCCAATCTGGGCGATGGGGTTTTCCCGGCGGTCGAATTCGCGAACAAGGGCGGCCGCATTGGGATCGGATCGGATAGCCACGTTTCGCTGAGCGTGGTCGAGGAATTGCGCTGGCTGGAATACGGCCAGCGCCTGCGCGACCGGCGCCGCAATCGCCTGGCGTCCGGCCATCGTCGGGACGTGGCCGACTATCTTTATCGCGAGGCCCTGGCCGGGGGTGCTCGCGCGCTGGGCCGGAACAGCGGTGCCATCGAAGCCGGCCGAACGGCCGACCTTGTCGTGCTGAATGGTGCCGAGCCGATGCTGGCCGGCCTTTCGCCGCCACGGATTCTGGGACGTTGGCTTTTCGGCGGCGGCGATTCCTGGGTCAAGGACGTGGCGGTCGCGGGCCATTGGGTGATCCGAGACCGGCACCACGCGGGCGAAGAATTGGCCGATCGCGCCTTCGCCGAGGCGATGGCGGGATTGCTCTCGGAATGATTCAGGTCAGGGTTGTCCATCGATCGACGACCGCCCCGATCCGTGAAATTGGTGGTTGCGCCTGTTAGGTTGCTATTGATGAGTTCCATATGAAAAAGATTGTCGCGCTAGTTTTGTGTCTCCTCGCGGCCTATTGTGCGATGCCGTTGACATCCGTTTCCTCGATTACAATCACCTTGGAGAACCAGGACGGAAAGAATATCACGAAGAATGCCATGGCTTCGTTCCTGGATGAGCACGAGCAGAAAATCGTCGATATCGAACTGGAGAAGCCGCCATCCTGGGACAACAACATCAATTGGTGGGCGCATAGCGAACACCCAACCAGCCTATTGCTTCCATCCGACGCCAGGCGAGTAAACAAGGTTGTCATCGGGGCAATGCATTGCGAGCCGGTCACCCTGCCCGTCGTGCTTACGTCCACGTATAACGCTCCATCGATCATGCCCCACGGCGCCGGCCCGGCCTATATGTATTACGAGTTCAACCGCATTGTTCGGCTCCAATGCGGCAACGAGAATGACAATAGCTCGGGTCAATGACCCCAGCTTTAGCGGCGGCGGTACTGTCCGAGGCCAATCACGGCCGCCAGTCGATCAGCGATCGTACCAGTTCCTGGAGGATGGACCGCACCCTCGCCGCGCGGGCCTCGTCGAAATCGAAGGGCGGCCCTTCGATCATGTAGGTGCGCTGCGCCAACTCCAACTGCAGCGCGTGAATGCCGCCAATTGGGTTTCCGTACCGGCGGGTGATGTAGCCGCCCTTGAAACGGCCGTTGAGAACCGATCGATAGGGTGGTTTTCGGCAGGCGGCGAATGCGCGTTCCTGCAATCGCGAATCGCAACTGGCGCCGTCATTGGTGCCGAGGTTGAAATCGGGCAATTCGCCCTCGAAGAGCCTGGTCACCACACCCTTGATCGAATGGGCATCGAGCAGGATTGCGTGGCCGTGCCGCTCCTTGACCCGAACAAGTTCGGCCTGCAGGCACCGATGATAGGGGCGCCAGATTTTCTCCAGGCAAGTATCGCGCGTCTGTCGCCCGGGTGCCATGCCGCCATTGAACAAGCCCATTCCGTCGAACAGCGTTTGGGGAAACAATCCGGTGGTGGCGCCCTGGTAAAGCGGCGTGTCATCCGGTGGCCGGTTCAAATCCACCGCGAAGCGGGAATAGCGCGCGGCCAGGATCCCAGCACCCAAGGCCTCGGCGAAGTTGTAGAGCCGGGGCACATGCCAGTCGGTGTCCGGCAGCGATCTGGCCGGGGGCGAAAGGGCGGCGCGGATTTCCGAGGGCAACTCGGTTCCCGGGTGCGGCATGCTGATGAGAAGGGCGCTGTCGCCGGGTCGAAAATCAAAGGCGGGCGCGGCGACTAGGATCATCGTGCTCGGCCTCGGATTCAGTTGCACGAATGGATTGATGCGATCGCGATGATCGCGGGGCCAGTGGCGGCCAGGGTCAATTCCTCGCCGCCCACAAGAATCGTATCGCCGGTTTCCGCCGCAATGGCGCCGTCGCGCGACCCGATGGCAAAGCGCCCCGACAACACGGTTAGCGCCACGATTTCTTGTTCGCTCAGTGTCGTGCCCCCGCCATTTTCCAACCGTACAAAATCAAACCTGCCGACGGCGCGGTCGCGTCGGATCATGAGATTGAGATCGCGGCAAGGCCCCGCGATCAGTCGGCAATCGGTCGCGATGTCGCCGGCGAAGGCATGAGGCTCGAAGGGCCGGTCCAACCGATGGGGAGGAAGTCCGGCATGCTCGAGGATCATGCCTTGGCCTTCGATCAACAGGATGTGCCGATCGATCCCGGGAAAAAACGAGAACGGGCCATCACTCGCCACCTCGGCCATCGACAGGCGCCACAGGAAATCGCCGCCGGGTATTTCCTCGCGCCAGATTTCCGCGGTCATGCCGCAACCGTTCTTCCAGATCTGGCGCCGGCAATCGGCGGCGCGCAAAAGGCGCGTGGGCATGGATCACCATTCCCGCTTGGTCCATCGGCCGCCCAGCAATACGCCCGCGCAAGCGTTGCCGCCGATCCAATAGGCGAGTTCCGCCGGGCGCGCGATGTTCCAGATGGCGATGTCCGCTACTTTGCCGGCCTCGATCGTGCCGTGGCTCTTGGCCATACCGAGCGCTTGGGCGGCGTGCTTTGTGACACCAGCAAACGCTTCCACGGGCGTCATGCGGAAAAGGGTGCAGGCCATGTTCAGCATCAACAGCAGAGAGAGAGCGGGCGAGGAGCCCGGATTGGAATCGCTGGCGATGGCCATCATGGCGCCATGTCGGCGCAAGGCATCGATCGGTGGCGGTCGCGTCTCGCGCAGCGCGTAAAATGCGCCGGGCAACAGCACGGCGACGGTACCGGCCCGCGCCAGGGCGAGGACACCTTCGTCCGAGGTGTATTCAAGGTGATCGGCCGACAGGGCGCCGTATCGAGCGGCCAAGGCGGCACCACCTAGATCGGATAGTTGATCGGCATGAAGCTTGACCGGCAACCCCAATTCCTTGGCCTTGTCGAAGACGCGCGCGGTCTGGGTTGCCGAGAAGGCGATCTTCTCGCAAAATGCATCGACGGCGTCGGCCAGCTTTTCGTGCGCGACCAAGGGCAGGATGGAATCGCATACGAGGTCGATGTATCCGTCGGGATTGCCCTTGAATTCCGGCGGCAAGGCATGGGCGGCGAGGCAGGTGGTCAGCACATTGATGGCGCATTCCTCGCCAAGGCGCCGGGCGGCACGCAATTGCTTGGCTTCGTTCTCGGCATCGAGACCATAGCCGGACTTGATCTCGATCGTGGTGACGCCTTCGTCCAGGAACCCGGCCAGGCGCGTCTTGGCCGATGCCACGAGCTGGTCGAGCGAGGCCGCACGCGTGGCGGCAACGGTGGAAACGATGCCGCCGCCTGCGCGCGCGATCTCCTCGTAGCTGGCGCCCTGAAGCCGCAACTCGAACTCATGGGCGCGGTCGCCGCCATAGACCAGATGGGTGTGGCAATCGATCAGGCCGGGCGAAATCCAGCGTCCGCCCAGGGACACAATCTGGGTGGCGTGGATCGCCGGCGCTTCGCCGCGCCGACCGACCCACAGAATACGACCGCCGGCGATCGCGACCGCTGCGTCCTCGATGATGCCAAACCCGGCGCCTGCCATGGTGGCGGCGCGGCATTCGGTCAGCAGAAGATCGAGGATCATCGGCCGGGGGCTCCGCTTCGGGTGGGGATCATCGGCAAATCGAGACCCTGCTCGCGGGCGCAATCGATCGCGATTCCGTAGCCGGCATCGGCGTGGCGCATCACCCCGGTCGCGGGATCGTTGGTGAGCACGCGCTGGATCCGCCTTGCGGCCTCGGGCGAGCCATCACAGCAGATGACCAATCCGGAATGCTGGGAGAAGCCCATGCCCACGCCCCCGCCGTGATGCAGGCTGACCCAGGTTGCCCCGGAGGCGCAGTTCAGAAGCGCGTTCAGGATCGGCCAATCGGAGACCGCGTCGGAGCCGTCCTTCATGCCCTCGGTCTCTCGGTTCGGGCTGGCGACCGAGCCTGAATCCAGATGGTCGCGACCGATGACGATGGGGGCCTGAAGTTCGCCCATGGCCACCATCTCGTTGAAAGCGAGGCCAAGGCGCGCGCGCTCGCCCAATCCCACCCAGCAGATGCGCGCCGGCTGGCCCTGGAACTTGATTCGGGCCTGGGCCATGTCGATCCAATTATGGAGATGCGGATTGTCGGGGATCAATTCCTTGACCTTGGCATCGGTCTTACGGATGTCCTCGGGATCGCCCGAAAGGGCGGCCCAGCGGAACGGGCCTACGCCCCTGCAAAACAGCGGCCGGATATAGGCCGGGACGAAGCCGGGAAAGTCGAAGGCGTTTGCCACGCCGGTCTCCTTGGCCATCTGGCGGATGTTGTTGCCATAATCGAAGGTCGGCACGCCCTGAGCATGAAAACCGAGCATGGCACGCACCTGCAACGCCATCGATTCCTTTGCCGCCTTGATGACCGCCTGGGGATCGCGCTGGCGCCGATCGGCCGCCTCGGCCAGCGTCCAGCCGGCGGGCAGATAGCCATTCAACGGATCATGCGCGCTGGTTTGATCGGTGACCATGTCCGGCCGGATGCCAAGGCGCAGCAACTCCGGAAATACTTCCGCCGCATTGCCAAGAAGGCCGACCGAAACCGCACGCCCGTCCTTGCGCCCCTGATCGAGCATGGACAATGCCTGGTCGAGGTTCGTGGCCTTGACGTCGAGGTAGCGGGTCTCCAGCCGGCGCTCGATCCGCGACGGCTCGCATTCGACCGCGAGCATCGAGGCCCCGGCCATGGTCGCGGCCAGGGGCTGCGCGCCACCCATGCCGCCGAGGCCCCCGGTCAGAATCCAGCGGCCCTTGAGGTTGCCGCCATAGTGCTGGCGGCCGGCCTCGACGAAGGTCTCGTAGGTCCCTTGGACGATGCCCTGGCTGCCGATATAGATCCACGAGCCGGCAGTCATCTGCCCGTACATCATCAGGCCCTTGGCGTCCAATTCGTGGAAATGTTCCCAGGTCGCCCAGTGCGGCACCAAATTGGAATTGGCGATGAGCACACGGGGCGCGTCGGCGTGGGTCCGAAAAATTCCGACCGGCTTGCCCGATTGGATGAGGAGCGTTTCGTCATCGCCGAGCCGAGTCAATGCCGAGACGATCGCGTCGAAACACTCCCAGTTGCGGGCCGCCCGCCCGATGCCGCCATAGACCACCAACTCGTTCGGGTTTTCCGCGACTTCGGGATCGAGGTTGTTCATCAGCATGCGCAAGGGCGCCTCGGTCAGCCAGGATCGGGCGCGCAAGCGATTGCCCCGATCGGCGCGGATCACGCGGGCGTTGTGACGGGTTCCCTGCATGGACAAGGGTCTCCAATTAGGTTGTATATACAAGTCTATACATTACACCAAACGTCGAACTAGCACGCAAGGGGCGACTCCGATGGTGCACACGGATTGGCGGGGGCTGGCCGCTCGGATAGGCTGCGCACCGACTGATGTTCCGCAACCGACATTCCGCTCTAGGGACATTTCGGCTAGGGAACACTAGCAAACGGAAGGGCATTTGTTGTGGTTCCAACGGGATTGATTTGGAATCAAACATCGGAATCACAACACCAGAAGATCCGGAGTCGCGGGCGGATGGCAATGAGCGAGGCGTTACGGCGGCAGCGGGTGGGTTGGGGCATCCTTTGCGTCATGCTTGCCACCTTGGGCTGGAGCCTGTCTGGGGTGTTCGTCCGGGCACTCCCTGGCTTGGATGCCTGGACCATGAACGCCTATCGCGCCGGCAGTACGTCGGTGCTTCTGCTGGTCTATCTGGCGGTACGCTACCGGGGCGCACTCGGCCGTCACCTGTGGCCGGGGCAACCGCACGCTTTGGCGATCGCTGGCGTTTTCTTCGCCGGGGGATCGACGCTCTATCTCCTGGCGCTGACCATGGCCAGCGTGGCCAGTGTGTCGTGCCTGGGCGCGACGGCTCCGATATTCGCGGCCATGCTGGCTTGGCTGGCGATGGGGGAGCGGACCTCCGGCGTGGTCCTTATCGCGGCCCTGGTCGCCTTTGTCGGAGTGTTCCTCATCGTCGGCGCGGAATCGGCGGCCTTGGCCACGGGGTTCGCCGGCACGCTGGTTGGACTGATGGTCGGGTTCTGTTTCGCCGGGCAGACGGTCGTGCTGCGCCGGTTCCGCAACCTCGAAATGATCCCCGGGATCATGTTCGGCGGAATCCTGGTCGTGGCGGCGGCGGCACTCATCAACGGCATTCCGATGCTGTCCGGGACCGAGATCGTGCTTCTTTTCCTGATGGGATTGTTGCAACTCGCCATTCCACTGATCTTCTACGCCGAGGGGGCAAAGCATGTATCGGCGGTGGCGATGTCGCTGATCACCTTGGGGGACGTGATCCTTAATCCCTTTTGGGCGTGGATCGGTTTTGACGAGGTTCCGCCCGCCGGGACCTATTGGGGCGGATTGCTGATATTGGGAGCGATCGTGATCGCGACCCTGGTGGAGAACAGGCGATCCTGGAATCGCGTGTGATCGGGAGGGGAAAATGACCCAGGGAAATGCGCCCGCTTATGTCTTCGGCTCGGTGAACGAGATTGGAGAGCTCATCCAGCACACGCGGCGGATGATCCGCTTTGGTTTGATCTCAGCCAGGATGTCCAGATCCGACCGCTGCTCTTCGACTGTTCGAATGGCGGCTGGAATAATCTGCTGCGCGTGCGCCCGGGCGGGAGCCTGGCGACGCATTACCACGTCGGCACGGTGCACGCCTACGTCCTGGAAGGATCTTGGCGGTACCTGGAGCACGATTGGGTGGCGCCGGCCGGCACCTTCATCTTCGAGCCACCGGGTGAAATCCATACCCTCGTCGCCGATCCCGCGCTGGGCATGACGACGTTCTTCGTGAACCGCGGCTCCCTGATCTATACCGACCAGGCAGGCCATCAGATTGGCTTCGACGACGTGTTCACACGACTGGCCTTGTTCCGCCGGCACCTGGCGGCGCGTGGGCTCGACCCGGCCATTGCCAAGGCCATGATCCGGTGAGTGCCGGGGCCTGAAATCGGCGGCGCGTGGCCCGAGAGCCAGGGCAATTCGGGCGCGAGAAATAGGCAATCTCTGCTCGCCAGGCGTGAGGTTGACAGGTCTGGGGGCATCCAGTATTCCAGCGCCACCGTCGTTTCGCGGTACCCATTGCGCGGGTGTAGCTCAGTTGGTTAGAGCGCCGGCCTGTCACGCCGGAGGTCGCGGGTTCAAGTCCCGTCACTCGCGCCATTTCACGCAGCACGGACCAGGCCGGAATCGCGCAACCCAACATCCGCCTAACTCGCGACGAAACAAGGGTTTTGTCGGTGTGTATCGGTGTTCTTTTGCGCTTTCACCCTGGGGGTCCGGGCATTATAGTGGCGCCGCCTCAGGCCAGGATTGGGCGAATCCGTTGGACTAGCCGATGGCCTGGGGCAAACAAGGCGTCCAAGGCGGCTCCGGATCGGTTCAGGGATGAATGACTTACTGCGCGAATATCTGCCGATCCTGATCTTCATCGTGGTCGCGGGCGGTATTTCGGTGGCCCTGGTAGCGGCCTCGTTGATCGTCGGGCGCCAGAAGCCGGATTCGGAAAAGCTGTCGCCCTATGAATGCGGCTTCGACGCCTTCGACGATGCCCGCCGGCAATTCGACGTGCGATTCTATCTGGTGTCCCTCCTGTTCATTATCTTCGATCTCGAAGTCGCCTTTCTGTTTCCCTGGGCTGTGTCGCTCGGCAATATCGGCTTGTTCGGTTTCTGGTCGATGATGCTATTCCTCGGCGTTCTCACCATCGGTTTCATTTACGAATGGAAGAAGGGGGCACTGGAATGGGAATGAGCGGCAATTCGCCCGCCCCCGGTCTCGCCCCCGGGCCGCCGATGGGCGCCGAGCACGACCACGACATCAAGGCGGTCGCCGACGAGCTCGCGGATCGCGGTTTCGTGGTTGCGCGGCTCGACAAACTGGTGAACTGGGCGCGAACCGGATCGCTATGGCCGATGACCTTCGGTCTCGCCTGCTGCGCGGTCGAGATGATGCACGCCTACATGGCGCGCTATGATCTGGACCGATTTGGCGTGATGCCGCGCGGCTCCCCGCGCCAATCCGACGTGATGATCGTTGCCGGGACGCTGACCAACAAGATGGCCCCGGCGCTTCGCAAGGTCTATGACCAGATGGCCGAGCCGCGCTGGGTCATCTCGATGGGTTCCTGCGCCAATGGCGGGGGCTACTATCATTACTCCTATTCCGTGGTCAGGGGCTGCGATCGAATCGTGCCGGTCGATGTCTATGTCCCGGGCTGTCCACCGACCGCGGAGGCCTTGCTCTATGGCATCCTGCAACTGCAAAAAAAAATCCGCCGCACCACCACCATCGCGCGCTAGCGCGATCGAGGCTAATGCCAACTTTCGAGAATGCGTGATACATGAACCACCCCGATGTCTTCACGAAAGTTGGCACATGTTACCCGATGATAATACCCGCTGGTGTGGACCGGCGGGGTAACATTGCCGAGTCAACCATCCGCGACGGCGGGTACTGGTGAACCAAGCCAACGCGATGACCGAAATCAGTCAGAAACTTACCGATCTCATCGTTGCCGGCCTGGGCCAGGCCATCAATGTGCCCGATTTGCGCCTGGGCGAATTGATGCTGACCTGCCAACCCGGTGCCTTGCCTGGTGTTCTTGGCTTCCTGCGCGACCACCAGAGCTGCCAGTTCAAGATGCTGATCGATCTTTGCGGGGTTGATTATCCGGATCGAGAGAAGCGCTTTGAAATCGTCTATAATCTATTGAGTTTGAAGCATAATTTTAGAATTCGGGTGAAAGTTCCGGCAGCCGAGGACGAGGCGGTGCCCTCGATCGTGGATCTGTTTCCGGTCGCTGGCTGGTTCGAGCGAGAGGCCTACGATTTCTATGGCATCTTCTTCGAGGGCAATCCGGATCTCCGCCGATTGCTGACGGATTACGGCTTCGACGGCCATCCGTTCCGCAAGGACTTTCCGCTGACCGGCTATGTCGAGGTCCGCTACGACGAGGAACAGAAGCGCGTGGTCTATGAGCCCGTGCGTCTGGTCCAGGAATTCCGCTCATTCGATTTCCTGAGTCCGTGGGAGGGGATGCTGCAACCCCGCGTGCTGCCGGGCGACGAGAAGGCCGGAAAGGCGAATTGATGGCCGAGACGCAGATCAAGCCGCTCACGCTGAATTTCGGGCCGCAGCACCCGGCCGCCCATGGCGTGCTGCGGATGGTCATGGAATTGGACGGCGAGGTGGTGCGCCGGGTCGATCCCCATATCGGGCTTTTGCATCGCGGTACCGAGAAGCTGATCGAATACAAGACCTATCTGCAGGCGATCCCCTACTTCGATCGCCTGGACTATGTCTCGCCGATGTGCCAGGAGCACGCCTTCGTGCTGGCCGTGGAAAAGCTGCTGGGGTTAACGGTGCCCGCGCGCGGCCAATACATCCGGGTCATGTTCGACGAGATCACCCGCATTCTCAATCATCTGCTCAATGTCCCCGCCTTTGCCATGGATGTGGGCGCGATGACGCCCTTCCTGTGGGCGTTCGAGCAGCGGGAATTGCTGATGGAGTTCTATGAACGGGTGAGCGGGGCGCGCCTGCACGCGGCCTATTACCGACCGGGCGGCGTGCACCAGGATTTGCCGGCGGGGCTGCTGGACGACATCCTGGCATGGGCGGCGCGGTTCCCGAAGGTCATCGACGATATCGAGGGCCTGCTCACCAACAATCGCATCTTCAAGCAGCGTCTGGTCGATATCGGCAATGTATCGGCTGAGGACGCGATCGCCTGGGGCTTCACCGGCCCGATGCTCCGGGCCTCGGGTGTGGCGTGGGATTTGCGCAAGGCGCAGCCCTACATGGTTTACGACAAGATGGATTTCGACATTCCGGTCGGGCGCAACGGCGATTGCTACGACCGATATCTGGTGCGCGTGGCCGAGATGCGGGAATCGCTGAAGATCATCAACCAATGCGCCCGCCAGATGCCCGGCGGCCCGGCGTCCACGGACGACCGCAAGGTGACGCCGCCGCCGCGCGGTGAGATGAAGAGCTCGATGGAGGCCCTGATCCATCACTTCAAGCTCTATACAGAGGGCGTTCATGTTCCGGCGGGCGAGACCTATACCGCAGTCGAGGCGCCCAAGGGCGAGTTTGGCGTGTATCTGGTCTCGGACGGCACCAACAGGCCCTATCGCTGCAAGATCCGGGCGCCGGGTTTTGCGCATCTGCAGGCCATGGATTTTTGCTGCAAGGGCCACATGCTGGCCGATTCCGTGGCGATCCTGGGCTCCATGGACATCGTCTTTGGCGAGGTCGATCGATGAGCGGCGCGCACAACCCTACACCCGATCAGCCCAAGAGCTTCTCTTTCACGGACGCGAACCGGTCGCTTGCCGATCGAATCATCGCCAAGTATCCGAAGGGCCGCGAAGCGAGCGCGGTACTGCCGCTCCTTGATCTGGCGCAGCGTCAGGCTGGGGGCTGGCTGCCGCTCTCCGCGATGGACAATGTCGCCCAGATCCTGGAGATGGCGCCGATCCGGGTTTACGAGGTCGCCACTTTCTACACCATGTTCAATACCAATCCGGTTGGCCGGCATCTGGTTCAGGTTTGCCGCACGACGCCCTGCTGGCTGCTGGGCGCCGACAAGATGACCGAGACTTGCAAGCGCAAGCTTGGGATCGGATTGCAGGAGACGACCCCCGACGGCCAGTTCACCTTGGTCGAGGTCGAATGTCTGGGTGCGTGCGTCAACGCGCCGGTGGTGCAGATCAACGACGATTTCTACGAGGATCTCACGCCTGAGCGCCTCGAATGGTTGCTCGACGAATTGAAAGCGGGACGCAAGCCAGCCCAAGGATCGCAGACTGGCCGCCGGGGCTCGGCCCCTGAAGGCGGGCAGACGACGCTCACGGACATGAACACTGGGGCGCCGAAATAGCCATGCTGAAGGACCAGGACCGCATCTTTCGCAATCTTTATGGCGAGCACGATTGGCGCTTGGTGGGCGCCAAGCGGCGCGGCACCTGGAGCGACACCAGGGATTTATTGGCCAAGGGTCGCGACGCGATCATCGACGAAGTAAAAAAATCCGATCTGCGCGGACGCGGCGGCGCCGGTTTCCCGACCGCCCTCAAATGGTCGTTCATGCCCAAGCGATCCGATGGCAGGCCGGCCTATCTGGTGATCAACGCCGATGAATCCGAGCCCGGCACTTGCAAGGACCGCGAGATCATGCGGTTCGATCCGCATTTGCTTTTGGAAGGGTGCCTGATCGCCGGTTTCGCCATGGGTGCTTCGGCCTGTTACATCTACATTCGAGGCGAATTCTACAACGAAGCCTCCAACCTCCAGGTAGCGATCGACGAGGCTCTAGCCGCCGGCCTCATTGGCAAGAACGCCTGCGGATCGGGCTATGATTTCGAGATTTATCTGCATCGCGGCGCCGGGGCTTACATCTGCGGCGAGGAATCGGCGCTCATTGAAAGCCTGGAGGGCAAGAAGGGCCAACCACGGCTGAAGCCGCCCTTTCCGGCCGCCTGTGGCCTCTATGGCTGCCCGACCACGGTCAACAATGTGGAATCGATCGCCGTGGTGCCGGCCATCCTGCGCCGGGGCGGCGCCTGGTTCGCAGGCCTCGGCCGGCCGAAGAATACCGGCACCAAGCTGTTCTGCGTCTCCGGCCACATCAACCAGCCATGCACGGTCGAGGAGGAAATGGGCATTCCGCTCCGCGAGCTGATCGACCGGCATTGCGGTGGCGTGCGCGGGGGCTGGGACAATCTGCTGGCGGTCATTCCCGGCGGATCATCGGTGCCGATGCTACCCAAATCGATCTGCGATGACGTGCTGATGGATTTCGACAGCTTGCGCGCGGTGCAGTCCGGGCTCGGCACCGCGGCGGTGATCGTGATGGACCGCACGACCGATCTCGTCGAGGCGATTGCGCGGCTGGCGCATTTCTACATGCATGAGAGCTGCGGCCAATGCACGCCCTGCCGCGAGGGCACCGGATGGATGTATCGCATCATGCGGCGCATGGTGAAGGGCGAGGCCGATGTCGCGGAGATCGACTTGCTGCTGGACGTGAGCAAGCAGATCGAGGGCCACACCATCTGCGCGCTGGGCGAGGCGGCGGCCTGGCCGATCCAGGGTTTGTTCCGCCATTTCCGGCCCGAGGTGGAGCACCGCCTGCGCGACCGCCGCGCCGCGCTGGCGGCTGAATAGGGCGCCGGCCATGCCGAAAATGACCATCGACGGCGTCCAGATCGAGGTCCCAGCCGGGATCACCGTGCTGCAGGCCTGCGAGATGGCCGGCAAGGAGATCCCGCGCTTTTGTTATCACGAGCGGCTGTCGGTCGCCGGCAATTGCCGCATGTGCCTGGTCGAGCAGGAAAAGGCGCCCAAGCCGATCGCGAGCTGCGCCATGCCGGTGGCCGAGGGCATGTCGATCAAGACCGATTCGCCCTTGGTGCACAAGGCCCGCAGCGGAGTGATGGAATTCCTGCTGATCAACCATCCGCTTGATTGCCCGATCTGCGACCAGGGCGGCGAATGCGACCTCCAGGACCAGGCGATGGCCTTCGGGCATCATTCATCGCGCTATACCGAGGAAAAGCGCGCGGTCGCCGACAAGGATTTCGGGCCCCTGGTGAAGACTGTGATGACCCGCTGCATCCAATGCACGCGCTGCATTCGCTTCGCGACCGAGGTGGCCGGGGTGGAGACACTGGGCGCCACCAGCCGGGGTGAGCATCTGGAAGTCACCACCTATGTCGGCAAGACCATCAACTCGGAATTGTCCGGCAATCTGATCGATTTGTGTCCGGTCGGCGCGCTCACTTCGAAGCCCTATGCCTTCGCCGCGCGGCCATGGGAGTTGCGCAAGACCGAGACCATCGACGCTCTGGACGCCACCGGCGCCAACATCCGGGTCGATGTTCGCGGCCGCGATCTGCTTCGCATCCTGCCGCGGATCAACGAGGACGTGAACGAGGAGTGGCTGGGCGACAAATCGCGCTTCTCGGTCGATGGTCTGAAGCGCCAGCGGCTGGACCGGCCCTATTTGCGCGAAGCCGGGAAATTGCGGCCGGCCAGTTGGGACCAAGCTTTCGCCGCCATTGCAATGAAGACGCGCGGCATGTCGGGAACCAGGATGGCGGCGTTGGCCGGCGATCTGGCGGATGTCGAATCCATGTTCGCGCTCAAGGAATTGATGGAGGCGCTGGGATCGCCGCATCTGGATTGCCGGCAGGACGGTGCCAAGATCGATTCCGGCCATCGGGCTTCGTGGCTGTTTAATTCGACCATCGCCGGGATCGACAGGTGCGATGTGGTGCTGCTGATTGGAAGCAACCCGCGCTGGGAATCGCCAATCATCAACGCGCGCATCCGCAAGCGTTACTTGAAAGGCGGATTTCGCGCGGCTTCGATCGGACCCAGGCTGGATTTGACCTATCCTTGCGAGCATTTGGGCAATGGGCCGGAGACGTTGACGGCAATTACCGATGGTGCCCATCCCTTCGCCGCGATCTTGAAGAATGCCAAGTTGCCGATGCTGATCCTGGGGCAGGGCGTGCTTGCGCGCGCCGATGGCTGGGCGGTGTTGGGCCTGGCCCGGAGACTGGCCGATGCCTGCGGCGCCGTGCGCTCGGACTGGAACGGATTCAACGTGCTGCACCAGGCGGCGGCGCGCGTGGGCGGAATGGAAGTGGGTTTCGTGCCCGGGCCTGGCGGGCGTGACACCGGCGCCATCCTGGAGGGTGCCGGAAGGGGAGAGATCGATCTCGTCTATCTCCTGGGCGCCGACGAGATCGACACCGGGCGGCTCGGCAAGTCTTTCGTGATCTATCAGGGCCACCACGGCGATTCCGGGGCGCATCGCGCCGATGTGGCCTTGCCGGGTGCGGCCTATACCGAGAAATCGGGCATTTACGTCAATACCGAGGGCCGTCCGCAGATGGGCCAGGTGGCGGTGCTGCCGCCGGGCGAGGCGCGCGAGGATTGGGCGATCCTGCGCGCGCTGTCGGGCGTACTGGGCAAGACGCTTGCCTATGATTCGCTGGATCAATTGCGCCGGCGCCTGTTCGCGCGCGTGCCGCGCCTTGGGCGCCTGGGCCAGATCGAGCAGGCCGAGTGGGGCGCCTTCGGCGGCGAGGGTGCGCCGGAATCGCGGGCGTTCCAACACTCGATCGCCAATTACTACATGACCGATCCGATCAGCCGGGCCTCGGAAACCATGGCCCATTGCGTCGAAGCCTTCATGGGCGCCGGGGCCGGAAAGACCGGAACCCATGGCTAGCGGTTTCGATACCTACGTGCTGCCGACGGCGATCATCATCGGCAAGATCGTCCTGATCGTCGGGCCGCTGCTGCTGGCGGTCGCCTATCTGACCTTGGCCGAGCGCAAGGTGTTAGCGGCGATGCAAATCCGGCGCGGTCCCAACGTGGTCGGGCCGTTCGGCCTGTTACAGCCGATCGCCGATGGCATCAAACTGTTCTTCAAGGAAACCATCATCCCTTCCGGCGCCAACCGCGTGGCCTTTCTGGTGGCGCCGATGATCACCTTCACGCTGAGCCTGATCGCCTGGGCGGTGATTCCCTTCGGCGATGGCGTGGTTCTGGCCGACATCAATGTCGGTATCTTGTATTTGTTCGCGATTTCATCGCTCGGGGTCTATGGCGTGGTCATCGCGGGCTGGGCCTCCAATTCCAAGTACCCGTTCCTGGGCGCGCTGCGCTCGGCGGCACAGATGGTCTCCTACGAGGTCTCGATCGGGTTCGTCCTGGTGACGGTGCTGCTTTGCGCCGGCTCGCTCAACATCTCGGACATCGTGCGCTCGCAGCGCGACGTGTGGTACGTGATTCCGTTGCTGCCGATGGCGGTGGTGTTCTTCATCTCGGCGCTCGCCGAAACCAACCGGGCGCCCTTCGATTTGCCGGAAGCGGAATCGGAACTGGTCGCCGGCTATTTCTCCGAATACTCGGCGATGACCTTCGCGCTGTTCTTCCTCAGCGAATACGCCAACATCTGGTTGATGAGCGCGATGACCACCATCCTCTTCCTGGGTGGTTGGCTGGCGCCGTTCAACATCGAGCCCTTCGCCGAGGGTAGCGCCTGGCAGATCGCCTGGCATGGGCTGTGGCTCGCCGCCAAGATCTCCTTCGTCGCCTTCTGCTTCCTGTGGGTGCGGGCGACATTCCCACGCTATCGCTACGATCAATTGATGCGGCTCGGTTGGAAGGTGTTCCTGCCGTTTTCCTTGTTTTTCGTCGCGCTGACCGCTGGCGTGCTGGTCGGCTTCGATCTGTTGCCGAGGAACTGAGGCCATGTCATTCATTTTCCGGACCGCCAGGAGCTTTCTGCTCGAGGAGTTGCTGAGCGGCTTGTGGTTGACACTGAGTTATGTGTTTAAGCCGAAAGTGACGATCAATTACCCCTACGAGAAGGGGCCGCTTAGTCCGCGCTTCCGGGGCGAGCTTGCGCTCAGGCGCTACGCCAACGGCGAGGAGCGCTGCATTGCCTGCAAGCTGTGCGAAGCGGTGTGCCCGGCCCAGGCCATCACCATCGACGCCGAGCCGCGCGAGGACGGCAGCCGCCGCACCACGCGCTACGACATCGACCTGACCAAGTGCATCTATTGCGGCTATTGCGCCGAGGCCTGCCCGGTGGATGCCATCGTCCTGGGACCGAATTTCGAATTCGCCGCCGAGACCCGCGAGGAACTCTTCTACAACAAGGAGAAGTTGCTGGCCAATGGCGATCGGTGGGAGGGGGAAATTGCCGCCAATCTGCGCGCCGATGCCCCCTATCGCTGAAGAGGCCCTGTTTACCAACTCGGTTTGGAGCTGCGATGACGAGATTTGATGCGAATGTGAGGCACCAAGGTCCCGCCGACGAAAGTCGGCCCTTCGGCCTCCGGTGCGATGTGGGGCATCGGCGAGCCTTGGGCCAACGCCCGCAGGCGCGCAAATTCCGCCATCCCTTCGGGTTACGCGGGGGTGGCCGATTATCGGCGCCGAAATCCTCGACCATAGTCCCACTATGGCCATCGGCATTCGGCTTGATTCTCGACCACCCGCGCGGTAACGCAGCCCGAAACGAGTTGGTAAACAGGGCCTAGGACGCGGGTGAACGCATGATCATTCAGGCCATCGCCTTCTACGCCTTCGCCACCATCGCCGTGGTATCCGCCACCTTGGTCGTGGTCAATCGCAATCCGGTCTTTTCGGTATTGTTCCTGATCCTGACCTTTTTCAACGCCGCCGGATTGTTCGTGCTGCTGGGGGCCGAGTTCCTGGCCATGATGCTGGTGGTTGTCTATGTGGGCGCGGTCGCCGTGCTGTTTCTGTTCGTGGTCATGATGCTGGACATCAATTTCGTGGAATTGCGCCAGGGTTTCGCGCGCCACGCCGGGGTTGCCGCCATCGTCGGCCTGGTGCTGTTGGCCGAAATCACCTTCGCGGTCACGAGCGGCGCGCTGACGGGGCCGCCAGCGCCTGCCATCGACCAGCCGGCGCCGGCCGGCAGCACCAACACCGAGGCGTTGGGCGACATTCTCTATACCGATTACTTCTACATGTTCCAGGCCGCGGGGATGGTGCTCCTGGTGGCGATGATCGGGGCCATCGTGCTCACCCACCGCGAACGCCAGGGCGTCAGGCGGCAAAAGATCGGGGATCAGCTGGCGCGGGACCGGCGATCGGTCGAGCTCAAGAAAATTCCCACCGGTAGCGGAGCGTAGTGCCAATTTTCTGGAAAGCGATGCCTTTGAAAAATTCCCCTGCTTCGTCGAAAATTGGCACCTGTTGCCAAAGGATAATACCCGCCGGCGCGTACCGGCGGGCTCATTTGGCTCGATCAACCGTCGGCGACGGCGGGTACTGGGCGCCATGAATATCGGCCTCGAACATTACTTGAGTGTGGCGGCGATCCTGTTCACGCTGGGTGTGTTCGGCATTTTCCTCAATCGCAAGAACGTCATCATCATCCTGATGTCGATCGAACTCATCCTGTTGTCGGTCAACCTCAATCTGGTCGCGTTCTCGCATTTCCTGGGCGATCTCGTCGGCCAGGTTTTCGCCCTCATGGTGCTGACCGTGGCCGCGGCCGAGGCGGCGATCGGGCTCGCCATCCTGGTGGTCTATTTCCGCAACCGCGGATCGATCGCGGTCGAGGACCTCAATGTCATGAAGGGTTGATTCTAGATGGATGTGCTCATCGTCGCCTTGCCGCTTCTGGGCGCGCTCATCGCCGGGCTCGGCAACCGCCGCGTGGGCGATCTGGCGGCGCAATGGGTCACGTCGGGGTTGCTGCTGGTCTCCTGCGTCTTGGCCTGGATCGTGTTCTACCAGGTGGCCCTGGCCGGCGGCGGACCCAGGACAACCGAACTTTACACTTGGTTCGAGAGCGGCGCCTTCGAGGCGAGTTGGGGCGTTCGCGTCGATCAATTGTCCTCGGTCATGTTGGTCGTGGTGACCACGGTCTCGGCGATGGTGCATGTGTACTCGATCGGCTACATGATCCACGACCATTCCATCCCCCGGTTCATGGCCTATCTCAGCCTGTTCACCTTCTTCATGTTGATGCTGGTGACGGCCGACAATTTCATGCAGATGTTCTTCGGTTGGGAGGGGGTCGGGCTCTGCTCCTACCTGCTGATCGGCTTCTGGTACCACCGGCCGAGCGCCAACGCCGCCGCGATCAAGGCCTTCATCGTCAACCGGATCGGCGATTTCGGCTTCGCGCTTGGCATCATGGGCGTGTTCATGCTCTATGGAACGGTCGATTTCGATGCCGTGTTCCGGGCCACACCGGGCAAGGTCGGGCAAGGCTTCGCGTTCCTCGGCGCCGAGGTGGATGTGCTGACCACCTTGTGCCTGTTGTTGTTCATCGGCGCCATGGGCAAGTCGGCCCAGCTCGGCCTGCACACCTGGCTTCCGGATGCCATGGAGGGTCCGACCCCGGTCTCGGCGCTGATTCACGCCGCCACCATGGTGACGGCCGGCGTGTTCATGGTCTGCCGGCTGTCGCCGATGTTCGAGTTCGCCCCGGATGCCAAGGCGGTGGTGGCCGTGGTGGGGGGTGCCACGGCCTTCTTCGCGGCCACCATCGGCCTCTGCCAGAACGACATCAAGCGGGTGATCGCCTATTCGACCTGCAGCCAGTTGGGTTACATGTTCTTCGCCGCCGGCGTGGGCGCCTATGGCGCGGCGATGTTCCACCTGTTCACCCACGCCTTCTTCAAGGCGCTTTTGTTCCTGTGCGCGGGATCGGTCATTCACGCCATGTCGAGCGAGCAGGACATGCGCCGGATGGGCGGCATCTGGAGGCTGATACCCTGGACCTACGGATTGATGTGGGTGGGCTCCCTGGCGCTCGCCGGAATTCCGTTCTTTGCCGGCTATTATTCCAAGGACATCATCCTTGAATCGGCGTTCGCGGCCCATAGCGGGGCGGGAACGCTCGCCTTCTGGCTGGGGATTGGTGCCGCGGCGATGACCGCCTTCTATTCCTGGCGCCTGCTGTTCATGACCTTCCACGGCGCGACCCGGGCTGATCACGAAACCTTCCACCATGTCCATGAGAGCCCCTGGGTGATACTGGCGCCCCTTGTGGTCCTAGCGGCGGGCTCGGTCTTCGCCGGCTGGCTCTTTTACGAGCAATTCGTCGGCGCGGAGATGGCGCGATTCTGGGGCCGGTCCTTGTTCTTCGCGCCCGACAATGAGGTGCCCCATCATGCTCATGACGTGGCGTTGTGGGTGAAGCTGGCACCGCTGGTGGTGGGCCTGGTTGGCATCGCGATCGCTTATGTAGCCTATGTCCGCGAGCCCAGCCTGCCCGGGCGCTGGGCGGCAAGGGCCGGTGGGTTGTACCGATTGCTGCTGAACAAGTGGTATTTCGACGAACTGTACGAGGCGATCTTCGTACGCCCGGCCAAGGCACTGGGACACGGCCTGTGGAAGGGGGGCGATGGCGCCATCATCGACCGTTTCGGGCCGGACGGCATCGCGGCGGTTTCTCAAGCTGTGGCCGCCAGGGCCAGCCGGATGCAATCGGGTTATGTCTATCACTATGCCTTCGCCATGCTGATCGGAATCGTGGCGCTGGTCGGCTGGTATCTCCTGGGCCTGGGGTCGTGAGGCAATGCCGACTTTTGGAGAAGCGTGAACCATGAAACGCTCGGATGCTCCAACGAAAGTTGGCACAAGTGGCCCAATGATCTTACCCGCCGGCGTGTACTGGCGGGGTCCTATCGCTGAACAAGCCCATGGCGGCGGTGGGTACTAGGCGATGGATGGCTTTCCGCATCTGCTGACCGTCATCACTTTCCTGCCGCTCCTGGGCGCGTTGGGGATCATGTTGGTGCGTGGGCCAGAGGCCGAAGTGGCGCGCAACGCGCGCTGGGCGGCGCTGTGGGCTTCGGGGCTCACGTTCGTCGTATCGCTTGCACTCTGGTTCGGGTTCGATCGCGGCGATCCGGGCTTCCAGTTCGTCGAGAAGGCGGCATGGATTCCTTCGCTCAACATCGCCTATCACATGGGCGTGGACGGCATTTCCATGCCCTTCGTGCTCCTGACCACGGTGCTGATGCCCATTTGCGTACTGGCCTCATGGGAGGCCATTCAAACCCGGGTCCGCGAATACATGATTGCCTTCCTGGTTCTGGAAACGCTGATGGTGGGGACCTTCTGCGCGCTGGATTTCGTGGCCTTCTACGTGTTTTTCGAGGGCGTGCTCATTCCGATGTTCCTCATCATCGGCGTGTGGGGTGGGCCCCGGCGCGTCTATTCCGCGTTCAAGTTCTTCCTGTTCACGCTGGTCGGCTCGATCTTGATGCTGGTCGCGCTCCTGACCATGTACGACGTGGCCGGCACCACCGATATCCCGACCCTGATGCGGACCCGGTTCGACCCCGCCTGGCAGGGCTGGCTGTGGCTGGCGATGTTCGCCTCCTTCGCGGTCAAGGTGCCGATGTGGCCGGTCCATACCTGGCTTCCGGATGCCCATGTCGAGGCGCCGACCGCCGGTTCCGTGATCCTGGCCGGGGTACTCCTGAAGATGGGCGGATACGGGTTCCTGCGATTCTCCGTGCCGATGCTGCCCCAGGCGTCACTGGAATTCGCCCCGCTGATCTTCGGGTTGTCGGTGGTTGCGGTCATCTACACCTCGCTGGTGGCGCTTGCCCAGCACGACATGAAAAAGCTGATCGCCTATTCCTCGGTCGCGCATATGGGTTTCGTGACGGCGGGGATTTTCAGCTTCAATCGCCAGGGGCTGGATGGCGCCATGTTCCAGATGCTGAGCCACGGCATCGTCTCGGGCGCGCTGTTCTTGTGCGTGGGCGTGGTCTACGACCGCTTGCACAGCCGCGAGATCGCGCGCTATGGCGGGCTGGTGAACAACATGCCGCGCTATGCCTTCGCCTTCATGATCTTCACCCTGGCCTCGGTCGGGTTGCCGGGGACCAGCGGTTTCATCGGCGAGTTCCTGGTCATGGTCGGCGTGTTCCAGGCCAGCACCTGGGTCGCGGCATTGATCACGACTGGCATCGTCCTGGGCGCGGCCTACATGCTGTGGCTTTACCGGCGGGTGATTTTCGGCAAGCTGGAGAAGGAGGACGTGAAGGCGATGCTCGACCTAGGGCCCCGCGAAGTCGCGATCTTCGCGCCCTTGATCCTGATCGTCCTGTGGATGGGCCTCTATCCGGTGAGTTTCACCGATGTCACCGGCCCCACGGTCGAACAATTGATCGCCAATTATCGTGCGGCGACCCTAGCCAATGCCGATTCCGGCTTGGTCGGGCAAGTGTTGGCGAGCGAGTGAGCTTCAAGTGATGGAACAGAACTTCGCGCTCGCCCTGCCGGAGATTTGGATCGCCGTCGCCGCCATGGGCACGCTCATGTTGGGCGTGTTCAAGGGCGATTCCTGGAGCCGGCTCATTGGCATTCTGGCCATGGCGATCCTGGTGGTTGGCCTAATCCTGGTTTGGAGGGGGCTGCCCATGGGGGGTTCCGGATCGGCCTTCGGCGGCCAGTTCGTGGTCGATCACTTCACGCTGTTCGCCAAGGTGCTGACGCTGCTGGCGGCGATCTTCGCGATCTGGATGTCGCTGGATTACGCCGAGCGCGAGGGCGTGCCGCAATTCGAGTTCCCGCTGCTGTTGCTGTTGGCGACACTCGGCATGATGATGATGATTTCGGCCAACGATCTCATGGCACTCTATGTCGGTTTGGAATTGCAGAGCCTTTCGCTCTACGTCGTGGCCGCGATCCGGCGCGACACCCTGAAATCGACCGAGGCGGGGCTCAAGTATTTCGTGCTGGGGGCCTTGGCCTCGGGGATGCTGCTTTATGGCGCGTCGCTGGTCTATGGCTTTACCGGCACCACGTCCTTCGCCGGCGTGGCGCGGGCGCTGCTGGGCGCGGGCGGGCACGCGCCGAGCCTTGGCCTTCTCGTTGGATTGGTGTTCATCTGCGCCGGGCTCGCCTTCAAGATCTCGGCGGTGCCGTTCCACATGTGGACGCCCGATGTCTACGAAGGCGCGCCCACGCCGGTGACCGCGTTCTTCGCCGCTGCACCCAAGGTGGCGGCGATCGCGCTCTTTACCCGGGTCTTGACCGGCCCCTTCGCCGATCTGGCGGCGGATTGGCGCCAGATCGTGATCGCGATCGCCATCGGCTCGATGGTGCTGGGCGGGTTCGCGGCCATCGCGCAACGCAATATCAAGCGGCTGATGGCCTATTCCTCGATCGGCAATATCGGCTACGCGCTGGTTGGACTTGCGGCCGGGACCGCCGCTGGCGTCTCGGCGCTGCTGGTCTATATGGCGATCTACGTGGCCATGACGCTGGGCGCTTTCGCGGTCGTTCTTGGCATGCGCCGGCAGGGAAAACTGGTCGAGGAGATCGAGGATCTGCGCGGACTGGCCAGCAGCCAGCCTTGGCTCGCGCATATCTTCGCCGCGATTCTGTTTTCGATGGCCGGCATTCCGCCCTTGGCCGGATTCTTCGGCAAGCTGCTGGTCTTCAGCGCCGCGGTCGATTCCGGGCTGTTCGCGCTGGCGGTGATCGGCGTGTTGGCGAGCGTGGTCTCCGCCTATTACTATGTCCGGATCGTGAAGGTGATGTATTTCGACCAGCCGGCCGGCGCCTTCGACCGCGTCGAGGGGCCGCTGAAGGTGGTCATGGCCCTGTCGGGGGCGGTGGTCGTGATCGGCATCCTGTTCATCAACCCGTTGCAAGGATCGGCGGCGGTCGCGGCCTCGGCGCTGTTCGCCGGATGAGCCTCGCCTTCCGGATCGAGGAAGTCGAAACCATCGACAGCACCAACGAGGCTTGCCGAGCTCGCGCCGAGGACGGCGCGACCGAGGGCCTGGTCATCCGCGCCGATCGGCAGACCGGCGGACGCGGCCGGCGCGGAAAGGTCTGGGAATCGCCTCGGGGAAACCTCTATTGCTCGATCCTGCTCCGGCCCCGGCGCGCGGGCCACGAAGCGGCGACGCTGGGATTTGCCGCAGTCGCGGCCTTGGGCAATGTGGCCGCCCTCCTGCTGCCCCAAGAGCGGCGGATCGGGCACAAATGGCCGAACGATCTGCTGATCGACGGCCACAAGACATCCGGCCTGTTGCTGGAGGCGCGTAGCGGCGCCGATGGTGGCCTCGCCTGGCTGGTGATGGGGCTTGGCGTGAACATTGCCTGCCATCCGAGGGACATGCCCTATCCCGCAACCGATCTCCTTGAAATGGGCGCCAAGCCGACCAAGCCCGGGGAATTGCTGGAGATGTTCCTTTCGGCCTTCAAGCCGCTTCTCGAGGCTTGGACCAGGAACGGGTTTCCGGCGATCGCGCCCGCCTGGCTCGAGCGCGCCGTGGGCATCGGGCAAGAGATCGAGATCCGCCTGGATCGGGAAAACCTCGGGGGCCGATTCCATGCGCTTGATCCCGATGGCGCGTTGGTGCTGGAATTGCCATCGGGCGCCACCCGCCGTATCGCCGCCGGCGAGGTTTTTTTCCCGAATTTGGAGCCGGCATTGGCCGGTGGATAGGTCGATCATGCTGCTGGCCATCAACGCCAACAACACCAACACTAAATTCTCGGTCTATGACGGGGATCGATTGCTGGGCGATTGGCGGATCAAGACCGATCCCGGGCGGACCGCCGATCAATATGTCGTCTGGCTGAACCAAGTGATGAACCTGGCCGGCGCGCGCATGGACGCGATCGATTCCGCGATCATCGCGACGGTCGTGCCGCAGACCCTGTTCCATCTGCAAATGATGTGCGAGCGGCATTTGCGGACCGAGCCGCTAGTGGTGGGCGATCCTTCGGTCACGCTGGGGATCGAGGTGCTTCTCGACCAGCCGGCGGAAGTGGGTGCCGACCGCCTGGCCAACGCGATCGGCGGCCACGTGCAGTACCATACCGCCCTGATCGTGGTTGATTTCGGCACCGCCACCACCTTCGATGTGGTCGACGGCAAAGGAAATTACGTGGGCGGCGCGATCGCGCCGGGGATCAACCTCAGCCTCGAGACCTTGCATTCCTCGACCGCGAAGCTGCCGCGCATCGCGGTCGAGCGGCCGCGGCGCGCAATCGGCAAGGACACGCTCACTGCCATGCAATCCGGCATCTTTTTCGGCTATCTGGGCCTGATCGAGGGACTGATCCAGCGCATCCAGGCCGAACACCCCGAACCAGTGCAAGTCGTGGCGACGGGTGGGCTGGCGCCGTTGTTCCATGGCGCCACACCTTCGATCCAGCACCTCGATCTCGAGATCACCATGCGCGGCCTGGTCGAAATCCACCGCCGCAACAAGGATCGGCCGGCATAGTGCCGACTTTCGAAGAAGGGCCATTCATGGACGGTGCCTATGGCGCCACGAAAGTTGGCACAAACTACTGTCTGATAGTACCCGCCGGTGCGCATTGGCCGAGTCATATTGCTGAATCATCTATCGGCGACGGCGGGTACTAGGGAATGGCCGATCCCTATCGCCCCAAGGACACCGAATTGCTATTTCTGGCCCTGGGCGGGGCCGGCGAGATCGGCATGAATTTGAACCTCTACGGGCACGCCGGAAAATGGCTGATGGTGGATTTGGGGATCACCTTCGGCGACGAATCGACGCCGGGGGTCGAAGTGATCATGCCCGACCCCACCTTCATCGAGGAACGCGCGGGAGATTTGTGCGGCCTCATTCTGACCCACGCGCATGAGGACCACATCGGCGCGGTGCCCTATCTGTGGTCGAGGCTGCGCTGTCCACTCTACGCGACCCCGTTCACGGCTTCGGTCCTCAGGCGCAAGCTGGAGGAGGCGGGGCTCGTGCGCGAAGCGCCGATCACCGAAATCCAGATGTCCGGACAATTCCAGGTGGGACCCTTCGAGATCGAACTGATCACCCTCACCCATTCCATTCCCGAACCCAACGCCGTCGTCGTGCGAACGCCCTTGGGCGCCGTCTTGCATACCGGCGACTGGAAATTGGACCGACAGCCCCTGGTCGGCCCGGCCGCCGATTTGGCGACGCTCCGGCGCCTGGGCGATAGCGGCGTTTTGGCCATGATCTGCGATTCGACCAATGTCTTCATCGAGGGCCAATCCGGCTCCGAGGCGGATGTTCGCGATTCGCTGATGGAGGTCGTGGGTCGGCTGCCAAGCCGGATCGCGATCGGCTGCTTTGCCAGCAATATCGCGCGGCTGCGTACCATCGCGGAGGTGGCGACGGCCCATGACCGGCGGGTGGCACTCATCGGGCGGTCGCTGTGGCGAATGGCCGAGGCCGCGCGCGAGAACGGCTATCTCGCCGGCGCGACGGATTTCGTGACCGAGCACGATGTCGGCTATTTTCCGCGGGAAAAGATCCTGATGATTTGCACCGGAAGCCAGGGCGAGCCGCGCTCGGCGCTGCAACGAATTGCCCGCAAGGAGCACCCGAATGTCATCCTGGAGGCGGGCGATGCGGTCATCTTTTCCTCGCGCGTGATCCCGGGCAACGAGAAAGAGATCGCTTCCTTGCAGAACGAGTTTGCCCGCCAGGGGATCGATGTGATCACCGACCGCCACGGGGACATCCATGTTTCCGGCCATCCCGCGCGCGACGAATTGGCGGCGATGTACCAGATGGTGCGGCCAAGGATCGCCATTCCCGTGCACGGCGAGGCCCGGCATATCCGCGAGCATGTGGCCCTTGCCCTCTCCTGCCAGGTGCCGGAGGCGGTGGCGGCGGCGAACGGCGCCATGATCAGGCTGGCGCCCGGGCGGGCGGAACGGATCGCCGAGGTGCCGAGCGGTCGTCTGGGTTTGGACGGGCGCAGCTTGATCCGGCTCGATGGCGATACGATCCGCCACCGGCACCGGTTGAGCTTCAACGGCCTGATCATGGTTTCCCTGGCGATCGATCATGACGGGGCGTTGCTGACCGACCCACAAGTCAGCCTGGATGGGCTGCTCGATGGCGGCGTGCTGGGTGAGGAGGCGGCGCGGCTGATCTCGGGCGAAGTCGTTTCAATCCTGGAGGCAATGAATGCGTCTAGGCTGGCGTCGGACGAGGAAGTGGCGGAGGCCACGCGTTTGGCGGCACGGCGCTGGTTTCACAAGACCTACAAGAAAAAGCCGGTGACCAAGGTTCATGTCATGCGACTGTGATCGCGCCCACCACCGAAACGGTGATAGGCTTCAATCATGTGTACCACTCTCGATCGGTCCTGGCCCCTGGTCCTTGGCGCCTTGCTGTTGGCATCACCCGGTGCCGAGGCCGAATTGCTGATCACGCGTCGGGCCTGCGACTGGCTGGTCCGGCACCAGCCGGCGCCCGATGTCGACTATCAGCCGGGTATCGACGTGCACGGCCAACCCGTGGCGCCGGCCGATCTCGACGATAGCGGGAACATCGTCTTGCCGGAAATCATCACTATCCCGATCGAGGTGTTGATTCAGGATCGCTTCGGGATCCCGAAAAATTCGGTGCTGTGGGACGCCAAGGCGCAAGTGGGCACTGTCGAGGTGAAGGGCAATCGGGTTTATTACGAGGGGCAATTGCTGGGCGACCCGGCGGCCGACGCGATGGCCAGGGCCTGCCGCGAGGCCGGATTTCGGCCATAGTACCCGCCGTCGCTGTTGGCTGATTCGAGCCTACTGATAGCATCGGTGTACGCCGGCGGGTACAGTCATTTGGTAACAAGTGCCAACTTTCGTCGAAGCGCGGATGCATTTCATGCATCAGGCAATTTCGAAAGTTGGCCGGGCCGAAAGGGATTTCCCCTTGGACAGGGGTCGGCCCTTTGCCTAGATTTCGCCGGACTCGAACATTGATCGGGCGGTTGCCCCGCGCGAGGAGCCATGCGTTCGTCCCAATTCTTCCTGCCCACCCTCAAGGAAAACCCGACCGAGGCGCAGATCGTCTCGCATCGGCTCATGCTGCGCGCCGGGATGATCCGACAGGCCAGTGCTGGGATCTATTCCTGGCTGCCATTGGGCTTCCGGGTGCTCAAGAACATCGAGCGCATCGTGCGCGAGGAGCAGGACCGCGCCGGCTGTCAGGAATTGTTGATGCCGACCATCCAATCGGCCGATCTGTGGCGCGAATCCGGGCGCTATGACGACTATGGCAAGGAGATGCTGCGCATTCGCGACCGGCATGAGCGCGACATGCTGTTCGGGCCGACCAACGAGGAGCTGATCACCGACATTTTCCGCGCCGCCATCAAGAGCTATCGCGAGGTGCCGAAGCTCCTTTACCACATCCAGTGGAAGTTTCGCGACGAGGTGAGGCCGCGTTTCGGGGTGATGCGCGGGCGCGAGTTCCTGATGAAGGACAGCTATTCCTTCGACATGGATTTCGCCGGCGCGAAGCGCGCCTACAACAAGATGTTCGTGTGCTATTTGCGCACCTTCGCGCGCATGGGGCTGAAGGCAATCCCGATGGAGGCGCTGTCCGGCCCGATCGGCGGCAACCTCAGCCACGAATTCATCATCCTGGCCGAGACCGGCGAGAGCCAGGTCTTTTGCCACCGGGATCTGGTCGAGCGCGACGTGCTCGCGATTGAAGTCGATTACGATTCGGATCTGGAACCCCTGGTCGAACAATGGACCAGCGCCTATGCCGCGACCGACGAAAAGCACGACGCGGCGAAATTCGCCGCCATTCCGCCCGCGCGGCGCATCGAGGCGCGCGGCATCGAAGTCGGCCACATTTTCTATTTCGGTACCAAGTATTCGGAGCCGATGAAGGCCCAGGTCCAGGACAAGGAGGGCAAGCCGGTCGACGTGCACATGGGCTGCTACGGGATCGGCGTCTCGCGCCTGGTGGGCGCCATCATCGAAGCAAGCCATGACGAGGGCGGCATCATCTGGCCGGAATCGGTGGCACCCTTCAAGATCGGCCTCATCAATCTCAAGGTCGAGGACAAGGAATGCACGGCGCTTTGCGATGGGCTCCATGCCAAGCTGCGGCAAGCCGGGATCGAGGTTCTGCATGACGATCGCGCGGAGCGCGCCGGCACTAAATTCGCCGAGATGGATTTGATCGGGCTGCCCTGGCAGATCGTTGTGGGCCCGCGCGGCGCCGCCAAGGGCGAGGTCGAGGTGAAAAACCGCAAGACCGGCGAACGGGTCGAATTGTCGGCCGAGGCGGCGCTCAAGCGGATGATGGCATGATCTTCTCCCCATTCGAGCGCCTGGTCGCCTTTCGCTATTTGCGGGCCACGCGCGAGGAAGGGTTCGTTTCCGTCATCGCCGGTTTCTCGCTGCTCGGCATCGCGCTCGGCGTGGCCACGCTGATCGTGGTCATGTCGGTCATGAACGGATTCCGGGAGGAGCTCCTGGGCAGGATCCTCGGCATCCAGAGCCATGTCACGGTCGGCGCCGCAACCGGGCCAATGCACGGTTACGCCGAATTGGCGATGCGCCTGCGTGCACTTCCCGGCGTGGCCACGGTGGCGCCGATGATCGACGGCCAGGTCTTCGTCAGCGCGAACGGGGTCGGCCAGGGCGCCTATTTGCGCGGCATGCTGCCCGAGGATCTGAAGGCCCGCCCGCTGGTCGCCGACAGCATCGTTCGCGGCGATCTGGCGAATTTTTTCGGGCTCGATTCGGCCATCGTGGGCGCGCGTCTGGCCGAGCGCATGGGCCTCGATATCGGCTCCGAGTTCAAGGCGATTTCTCCACAAACCACCGCGACCATGGCCGGGACCCTGCCCCGCATCAAGAGCTACCGCGTGGCCGCCATATTCGATGTCGGCATGTACGAATACGACAACGGGATGATCTACATCCCGCTGGAGGCGGCACAGCTCTATTTCCGGCACAAATCCACAATCGACAGTTTGGAGGTGATGGCGAACGACCTTCGCGGGGTCGAGGCATTGAAAACCGCGCTTCAGACGGCGCTGGGCTCAGGATTCCGGCTGACCGATTGGCAATTGGCCAACGCCAATCTGTTCAACGCGGTCGAAGTCGAGCGCAACGTGATGTTCCTGATCCTGACCCTGATCATCGTCGTCGCCGCCTTCAACATCATCTCCGGCCAGATCATGCTGGTCAAGGACAAGGGCCGGAACATCGCCATCATGCGGACCATGGGGGCCACCAGGGGCAACATCCTGGGCATCTTCCTGTTGTCGGGGGCGAGCATCGGCGTCATCGGGACCGCCCTTGGCTGCGTGCTCGGCGTCGCCTTCGCCACCAACATCGAAAGCATCCGCCGCCTGCTCGAGGGTTGGACCGGGACCAACCTGTTTGACGCCACCATTTATTTTCTCTCCAAGTTGCCGGCGATCGTGGACCCCTTGGAAGTGGCGCTGATCGTGGCCATGGCACTTGGCCTGACCTTGCTGGCTTCGCTCTATCCGGCCTGGCGGGCGGCGCGCCTCGATCCGGTGGAGGCACTGCGCTATGAGTGAGGCGGCGCTCGAATTGCGCGGGGTGGCGCAGCGTTTTCTCCAGGCCGATGGCAGTCGCCTGGAAGTCATCCGCCGTGCCGATTTCACCTTGCGTCGTGGCGAGATGGTGGCCCTGGTCGGGCCATCGGGATCGGGAAAATCGACCCTGCTGCATATCGTCGGGCTCTTGGAGCGGCAAGCGGAGGGCGAGGTCCTGGTCCAGGGCAAGCCGACCGCTGCCATGCCGGACGAGGGCCGCACCGCGCTCCGGCGTAACACCATCGGGTTCGTCTATCAGTACCACCACCTGTTGCCGGAATTTTCGGCGCTGGAAAACGTGATCCTGCCGCGCATGATCGCGGGCGAGGCGAAGGCGCCAGCGCGCACGCTTGCGGCCGATCTATTGGGGCGGGTGGGCTTGGGCGAACGGCTTTCGCACCGGCCGGCCAAGCTTTCGGGCGGTGAACAGCAACGCGTCGCCATCGCGCGCGCTCTCGCCAACGGACCTCTCATCCTGCTGGCCGACGAGCCGACCGGCAATCTTGACGTGCACACTTCGCAATCGGTCTTCGACCTGCTGGCAAGTCTCGCGCGCGCCGATGGTGTCGCCGCCTTGATCGCCACGCACAACATGGAGATCGCCAAGCGCATGGACCGCGTCGTGACGTTGCGCGATGGTGTGCTGGCCGATCTAGGTTGATTGTCGCGACCCGGGACGGCAACGAAAGGAAATCATGTCCGAGGCGCCGAGATATCTGGTGGGCGATTCGATCGCGACCGTCAAGATGCGGAGCGCCGATGGCCGCCTGGTCGATTATGCGCACCAGTCGTTGGCCGGGCGGGCGATCGTTCTGTTTCTTGCCGGTGACGCGAGTGCCGCCAGGAATTGGGCGGGTTTGGACGCCCTGGCCCGCGAATTGGCTGGGATCGAGACGCTGTGCGCCGCGATCATCGCCGATCCGGCCAAGGCGCCGGCGCGGCCCCAGGTGGCGGATTTCCTGATCGATCCGGCGGGGGAGAGTGCAGCGGCCTTCGGGCTTGTGCCACCCGCCCTGGTGCTGATCGGGCCGGATCTGCGGGTACGGGAACTAATCCCCGGCGAGGAATTCAAGACCATTGCCGCATTGGCGCGCGCTTGTCACAACGCCACTTGTGTCGCGCGGGTCGGGGCCCAAGCGCCGGTTCTGATGATCGAGGATGTGCTGGAGCCCGAGTTGCGCGAACGCCTGATCACCTATTGGGAAGCGGGCGACAAGCGCGCGGATTTGGTTTCCTCGACGCGCCAGGGAAGTGCTGCAAAGGCCGCCACGATCAAGCGCCGAGACGATGTCATCGTCGAAGACCAGGCAATTGTGGCGTTATTGCGCCAGCGCATGACGCGCCGCGTGCTGGGCGAAATCCGCAAGGTCCATCACATGGAAATCGTCGGCCACGAAGCCTTCCGGATCGGCTGCTACGAGGCCGCCGACATGGGATTCTTCGGCCGGCATCGCGACAACGCCACTCCCTATACCGCGCATCGGCGCTTCGCGCTCACCCTCAACCTCAACCAGGACTATGAGGGCGGCGAGCTGCGATTTCCGGAATACGGGAGAATGCTCTATCGGCCGCCGGCCGGGGGGGCGGTGGTGTTCTCGTGCGCGCTTCTACATGAGGCGCTGCCGGTGGCCAAAGGCCGCCGCTTCGTCCTCTTGAGTTTCTTCTTCGACCGCGAGGGCGCCAAGCAAGAGCGCGAAACGCTGGCACGAGCAGCCAAGACGACACCGGGATCGTGAGGTGGGGCATTTTCGGCCGCCACAAAACCGTCATAGGGAGTCAATATGGCGGCAATCGACAAGGTCTATTGCGGGGTCAGGCAATGCACCGGGAGGATCACGCCATGAAGGCCGACAATCCAAGCACGCGATTCGTCACACGCTACGACGAGGACGATTCGCGGCCCAGCAATATTGCGCCGGGGATGACGTTCTCCGAACTGGTGGCCATTCGCGTGAGCCGCCGCGGCATGTTGAGGAGTGCTACCGCAGCGGGGCTGATCGCCGCCCTGGGCGCGGCCCCCGCGCCGAGCGTGGCGGCCGTGCCCAAGGGTAGCCTCGGTTTTGCCGAAATCCCGCATGCCTATGACGAAAAGCTGCATGTGCCCGATGGCTATGTCGCGCAAACCCTGATTGGCTGGGGCGATCCGGTGGCGTCCGGATCGCCTTCATTCGACCCGCGATCGCTATCGCCCGAGGCCCAGGCGCGCCAGTTCGGCTATAATTGCGACTTCGTGAAATTCATGCCGTTGCCCGAAGGCTCGCAGGCCTCCGACCATGGTTTGCTGTTCGTGAATCACGAATACACCAATGCCTTCCTGATGTTCCCAGGCTTCACCGACGAGGAGGCAGCACTTGCCGGCACCGATGCCGCCATGGCCGCGATCGAGATGGAGGCCCACGGCGCCAGTGTAATAGAGGTCATTCGCGATGGCGGCACTTGGAAGGTGGTGGCGAATTCGCCTTTCAGCCGTCGAATTTCCGTCGGCACGCCAATAGAGATAGCTGGGCCGGCCGCGGGCCACGCGCGGCTCGCCACCAGCGCCGATCCGACCGGCAAACTGGTCGTCGGCATGCTCAACAATTGTGGCGGCGGTTGGACGCCCTGGGGCACGATCCTGTCGGCCGAGGAGAATTTCAACGGCTACTTTGGCGGCGATCCGGCCGGCACAGCGGAAGCCGTCAACCACAAGCGCTATGGCATGAAGGGCGAGCCCTGGTATGCCTGGCACAAGTTCGAGCCGCGTTTTGACGTGACCAAGGAACCGAACGAACCCAATCGCTTCGGCTGGGTGGTCGAAATCGATCCCTATGAACCGGGCAAGCCTGCCATCAAGCGCACAGCACTTGGTCGCCTGAAGCACGAAGCGGCGACCACCGTGCTCAACCACGACGGCCGGTTGGTTGTCTATACCGGGGACGACGAGCGCTTCGAGTATGTGTACAAATATGTGAGTACCGGGACCTTCGATCCGGCCAAAGGCAAGGCCAATTCCAGCCTGCTCGACGAGGGAACCTTGTTCGTGGCGCGATTCGCCGCCAACGGCGCCATGGAATGGTTGGCCCTGGCCTACGGCAAGGGGCCGCTGACCGAGGCCAATGGCTTCAGTACACAGGCCGAATTGCTGATCGAGGCGCGCCGGGCCGCCGATTTGCTTGGCGCGACCAAAATGGATCGACCCGAGGATATCGAGGCCAGCCCCGTGACCGGCAAGGTCTACGTCGTGCTGACCAAGAACGACAAGCGCAAGGCCGACCAACTGGACGGGGCCAATGCCAGGCCGGAGAACAAATGGGGCCAGCTGGTTGAATTGACGCCCCCGGACCGGGGCGGCAAGCCCGATCATGCCGCCACTCGTTTTGCTTGGGACGTCTTCATCCAGGCCGGCGATCCGTCCGATCTGGCGCATCAGGCGATTTATGGAGGTGATGTCGGCACCAATGGCTGGTTTGCTAATCCCGATAATGTCGCCTTCGATGGCAAAGGGAGGCTGTGGATCGCCACCGACGGATTCCCCGATCATGGCGTTCACGATGGGTTGTGGACTTCCGACACCGAGGGCGAAGGTCGCGCCATGACCCGCCATTTCCTCGGCTGCCCACAAGGGGCGGAATTGTGCGGGCCCGAGTTGACGCCCGATGGCACCACCCTGTTCGTCGCAATCCAGCACCCGGGCGACGAGAAGGGCAGTAATTTCGACGCCCCATCAACCCGCTGGCCGGATTTCAAGGACGACTTGCCGCCGCGACCGGCCGTGGTCGCGATCACACGCGCCCAGGGCGGTGAAATCGGCGGATAGATGGTTGGCGGGCTCGGCTCCTCCCTCCTCCTTGCCCGCTCCTAGTGGTGCGACGCTAACGCTTCTTGTTCCTCTCATTGTGTTGGCGTCGCACCACAACACTTCGAAATTGCTAGCGGTCAGGGCCGACATGTCCCTGGAACGGAATGTCAGTGTCCAACGACTAGCCGGGCGCCGTACAGGCCAATCGGGGCCAGCGATTTTTTTCGCGGCTGCTGCTAGGATTTGGCGACCGAACCAAGTTCGCCCGAGTCCCCGCATGGCCCATTCCGACTTTGTCCATCTGCGCGTCCATTCCGCCTATTCGCTGTCGGAGGGCGCGATCAAGAACAAGCATCTGGTCGATTTGGCGAAGCGCGAGCGGATGCCGGCGATCGCCGTCACCGACACCGGCAATCTTTTCGGCGTCATGGAATTTTCTGGCCTGGCCATCGAAGCCGGCGTGCAGCCGATCATCGGCTGCCAATTGGCGGTGGCCAGGCCCGAACCCAACGACCAGCCCGGGCTTCGTCCGGTGCCCGATTGCCTGCCCGTGCTGGTCCAGAACGAGGCCGGCTACCGGAACCTGATGAAGCTTTCCAGCCGCGCCTTCCTGGAGACCGAACCTAACCTGACGCCGCGCCTGGAATTGGCCGACATCGCGCGCCATGCCGACGGGTTGATTGCGCTCTCCGGTGGGCCGAGCGGGCAAGTCGGACGGCTGATCGCCGAGCATCGCCCCGAGGCGGCATTGGCGGCGCTGCGGAATCTCAAGGCGATGTTCCCCGGCCGGCTCTATGTCGAGATCATGCGCCATGGCCAGGACGAGGAGGAACGTATCGAATCCCAGCTCATTGATCTCGCCTATGCCGACGATCTGCCGCTGGTCGCGACCAACGAAATGTTCTTCGCCGATGAGGGGATGTACGAGGCGCACGACGCGCTGTTGTGCATCGCTGCCGGTGCCTATGTCGCGCAGGATGACCGGCGCCGGGTGACGCGCGAGCACCGCTTCAAATCGGCTGGGGAAATGCGGGCCCTGTTCGCCGATCTTCCGGAGGCCACCCGGAACACGCTGGTCATCGCCCGTCGCTGCGCCTTCGTCCCGCCCACGCGCCAGCCGATCCTGCCCGCCTTCGTCGCCGAGGGGAATACCGACGAGATGTTGCGCCGGCAAGCGCGAGATGGGCTCGTTGCCCGGCTAGACGCACTGGAAATCGACGCGCAATCCTGCCGCGCCTATTTCGACCGGCTGGAAATCGAATTAGGCGTCATCATCGACATGGGTTTTGCCGGCTATTTTCTGATCGTGGCCGAATTCATCCAATGGGCGAAGGGCGAGGGCATTCCGGTCGGGCCGGGGCGGGGCTCTGGCGCCGGGTCGGTGGTCGCCTTCGCGCTCACCATCACCGATCTCGATCCGCTGCGCTGGAACTTGCTGTTCGAGCGCTTCCTCAATCGCGAGCGGGTAACGATGCCGGATTTCGACATCGATTTCTGCCAGGACCGGCGGGACGAGGTGATCCGACACGTCCAGACGCGATATGGGCGCGATCGCGTGGCTCAGATCATTACCTTCGGCAAGCTGCAGGCGCGCGCGGCGCTGCGCGATGTGGGGCGGGTGCTGCAGATGCCCTATGGGCAGATCGACCGGCTGTCGAAACTGGTGCCGAACAATCCGACCAATCCGGTGACGCTCAAACAGGCGATCGCCAGCGAGCCGCAGCTCCAGCGGGCGGTGGACGAGGATCCGGCCGTCCGCCGGTTGATGGAAATCGCGCAGAAGATCGAGGGCCTGTATCGCCATGCCTCCACCCATGCCGCTGGCGTGGTGATCGGGGATCGGCCGCTCGATGAACTGGTGCCGCTCTACCGCGATCCGCGATCGGACATGGCGGCGACCCAGTTCAACATGAAGGACGTGGGGAAGGCCGGATTGGTCAAGTTCGACTTCCTCGGCCTCAAGACCTTGAGCGTGATGGCGATGGCGCTGCGGCTGATCGAGGGCAGCGGGGGGCCGCGGATCGACCTTGCGCATCTTCCGCTCGACGATCCCCGGACCTTTGAATTGCTAGGTGCCGCGGAGACGACCGGTGTGTTCCAGTTGGAAAGCTCGGGAATGCGCGATGCCTTGCGCAAGCTCAGGCCGGATCGGTTCGAGGACATCACCGCCGTGTTGGCACTGTTCCGGCCGGGACCAATGGACAACATCCCGCGCTACATCAATTGCAAGCACGGGCGCGAGCAGCCGGATTACCTGCACCCCTCGCTTGAGGAAATCCTCAAGGAGACCTACGGCATCATGATCTACCAGGAACAGGTGATGCGGATCGCGCAGGTCTTGTCCGGCTACACCCTGGGTGCCGCGGATCAGTTGCGCCACGCCATGGGCAAGAAAATTCGCGAGGAGATGGAGGCCCAGCGCAAGGCCTTCGTGGATGGCGCCGTCGCGCGCGGCGTGGCGGCCGACAAGGCCGGACAGATTTTCGATCAGGTCAACAAGTTCGCGGGTTATGGTTTCGTCAAGAGCCACGCCGCCGCCTATGCCATGGTGGCCTACCAGACAGCCTGGTTGAAGGCCAATCATCCGGTCGAATTCCTCGCCGCCTTGATGACCTATGACATGGGCAACACCGACAAGCTGGGCCTATTCCGGCAGGAACTGGCGCGGCTCAGGATCCAGTTGCTGCCCCCCGATATCAATCGCTCGCTTCCCACGTTCGGGGTCGAGCGGGTGGGCGACGGATCGCTGGCCATCCGCTATGCGCTGGCCGCCGTCAAGAATGTCGGATCGACCGCGATGCAGGGCCTGGTCGGCGCGCGCGAAACGGGCGGGCCGTTCAAGACCCTGGCCGATTTTTGCGAGCGGCTTGATCCCAAGATTCTGAACAAGCGCCAATTGGAGAATCTGGCGCTCGCCGGCGCCTTCGACGCTTTATGCACAAATCGCCGCCAGGTCCATGACGCGATCGAGCAGGTTCTGCGGCAGGCATCGGCGGTCGCCGAAGCGAGGGCAAGTTCGCAGGATAGCCTCTTCGGGGATGCGACCATGGCGCGGATCACATTGCCGCCCGTCGCCGATTGGCCACCCATGGAGCGGCTGCAACAGGAATTCTCGGCGCTGGGATTCTATCTGTCGGCCCATCCGCTGGATGCCTATGGCGCCAGCCTGAAGCGGCTTGATGTAGTTCCACATGGAGAGGTCGTCGCCTGGACCAAGAATCGGGGGACGACGCGGGCCAAGCTCGCCGGTCTCTTGATCGGCAAGCAGGAGCGCACTTCCGCCAAGGGTAATCGCTTCGCCTTCTTGCAATTGACCGACCAGAGCGGGCTCTACGAGGCCACCATATTTTCCGACCGATTGCAGTCGTTCCGCGAGCATCTGGAGGTTGGCCGCCCCCTGCTCTTGACCGTCGATCTTCGGCTAGAGGAGGATGCCGCGCGGCTGATGGTGCACGCCATCGAGCCCCTTGATCGGGCGGCGGCCAACACGGCGGCGGGATTGCGCGTCTTCCTGCGGGACGCGCAAGGGCTCGCGGGCTTGCGGGGAATCCTCGATCGCGCGGGACGGGGCAAGGGCAAGGTGGAATTTTCCCTGGACCTCGATGACGCATGCCATGAAGCGACGATCGCACTCCCCGGGCACTACGCTATTTCGCCACCCATCCGCGGCGCGGTCGCGGCTTTGCCCGGCGTGCAGAGCGTGCGGGAGATATGAACCATCTTTTGCGTAATGCTATAATCTATTGATAATTAAATATTAACTAAGACGAACGTGATTTGAGTTGGCCGCCGTGGCCTGCCGCGTTCGCCCAGCCAATCCGGGCAGGGGAATCGCTTGAACATTTCACGCCGCCATGAGGACGGAGGCGAGGAATTCGTTATCCCAGCCGGCGGATTTGCGCTTGAGGCGGATGCTGCATCGGGATG
>CAZIUB010000023.1:0-41352 GCA_964542425.1 uncultured Rhodospirillaceae bacterium
TGACGCCCGAGCCGCGCCCGAATACCGCGATCTCGGCGCAAAAGAGCGCCGATCAAGCCAAATACACACCACGCACAAGCAGAAAAGTCACAAAAATCAGCCTTAAATCTTCAAACTTCAATTTATTCAGAGGCTCCATAGTCTTAGTACCCGCCGGCGCGTGCTTGCGGGGTCATTTGGCTCGAATCAGCCATCAGCGACGGTGGGTACCATCAATGGGTAACATGCGGCCCGACTTTCGTGTTGGCATCGGAGCGTTTCATGGATCACGCTTTTTCGAACGTCGTCACTAGCGCACTCCATCGCTTCCACGAATTTGCCACGCGGGCCCAATGGGCGGCGGCGATTGCCAGCGAACTGGCCCGCGACCTTGGGCAGGATCTGGCTGCCGGCAAGAATGCCGCAATGGTCGTGCCGGGTGGCAACACGCCGGCACCGATCCTTGCCGAACTCGCGCGAGCGAAGATTGCCTGGTCGCGCGTGCATCTGTGCCTGACCGACGAGCGCTGGGTCCCGCCCGATCATCCCGACAGCAACGAACGCTCGATCCGCGCCAATCTTATCGAAAAGGGCGCGGGCGCAAAGCTGCACTCCTTGTGGGCGCGCACGCCCCGCCCGAGCGACGGCCTGGCGGCAATCGAACGCGAGATCGCGAGGATGCCCCGGCCGTTCTCCGCGATCCTGATCGGGATGGGGGAGGACGGGCATTTCGCTTCGTTGTTTCCTGGAACGGCGGAAACGCCACCGGCGCTCAACCCTCGGAATCCGAATTCCTGTGTTGCCATCGATGCGCCGCAAAATGGCCATCCGCGCATGTCGTTGACGCTGGCGGCGCTGATCGACACCAGGCGGACGCGCCTGGCCATTGCGGGTGCCGCCAAGAGATCGATGGTCGAGGCGGCCATCAACGGTGCCGCCGGTGCCGTGCCGATATCGGCCTTGCTGGGCCAGGACCGCACGCCGGTCGATGTGTTCTGGGCGCCCTGAGCCGGAAGGATGGATGAAGTCATGAACCCAGTCGTTGCCGAAGTGACCGAGCGCATCCGCGCCCGCAGCCGCGATGGACGCAAGGCCTATCTGGAGCGCATCAAGGCCGCGCACGCCGAGGGACCCAATCGAACCCGGCTTTCCTGCGGCAACCTGGCCCATGGATTTGCCGCCTGTGCTTCGGCCGAGAAGGCAGCCTTGCGCGAAGGCGCGGCGCCCAATCTGGCGATCGTGAATTCCTACAACGACATGCTCTCGGCCCATCAGCCGTTGGGGGAATTCCCGGCGTGGATCAAGGAGGCGGCCGCGGAAGTGGGCGCGGTCGCCCAGGTCGCGGGCGGCGTGCCGGCGATGTGCGATGGAATCACCCAAGGCCGCGCCGGGATGGAATTATCGCTGTTCAGCCGTGATGTGATCGCGCTGGCGACGTCGGTCGCGCTGTCGCATGACATGTTCGATGCAGCACTCTATCTGGGGGTGTGTGACAAGATCGTGCCGGGATTGCTGATGGGCGCGCTCGCCTTCGGGCACCTGCCGGGAATTTTCGTTCCCGGCGGGCCGATGCCGAGCGGCATCAAGAATGCCGAGAAATCCCGCATCCGCCAGCTTTACGCCGAGGGCAAGGCGGGGCGCGCCGAGTTGCTGGCGGCGGAGGAGGCCGCCTATCACGCGCCGGGCACTTGCACCTTCTACGGGACCGCGAACAGCAACCAAATGCTGATGGAGGCGATGGGGTTGCATCTGCCGGGTGCCGCCTTTGTTCCCCCCAACACCGCGCTCAGGCGCGCGCTGACGGTTGAAGCCGCGAAGGTCGGGGCCCGGATCACGGCACTTGGCCCCGATTACAGTCCAATTGGCGAGATCGTGGACGAGCGCGCCTTGGTGAACGCGATCGTCGCCTTGCTGGCGACCGGGGGATCGACCAACCACACGATTCACTTGATCGCCATCGCCTCGGTCGCCGGCATCCGGCTTTCCTGGGAGGATTTCGCCGATCTGTCGCGAGTGACCCCGCTCTTGGCGCGCATCTATCCCAATGGCCAGGCCGACGTGAACCATTTCCAGGCCGCGGGCGGCACCGGTTTCGTGATCGCGCAATTGCTGCGGGCGGGCCTCATGCATGGCGACGTGGCCACCATCATGGGACGCGGCCTCGCGCGCCACACGCGGGAACCCTACCTTGAGAATGGCGCCCTGGCCTGGCGCGATGCGCCGTTAGAGAGCGCCGATATGGACGTGCTGCGGCCGGTCGAGGATCCCTTCGACGCCGAGGGCGGGATCAAGGTGCTCTTGGGCAATCTCGGCCGATCGGTCATCAAGATCTCGGCGGTGAAGGGCCAACACCGAAGGGTGCGCGCGCCGGCGATCCTGTTCGAGGACCAGGGCGCTGTAGAAATTGCCTTCCGGGAGGGCAAGTTGCATCAGGACGCGGTCATTGTGCTGCGCGGGCAGGGGCCGCGCGCCAACGGCATGCCGGAATTGCACAAGCTGACGCCTTGCCTCGGCGTTCTCCAGGACCTTGGATACCAGGTGGCGCTGGTGACCGATGGGCGCATGTCGGGGGCCTCGGGCAAGGTGCCGGCTGCGATCCATTTATCGCCCGAGGCCGTATCGGAGGGCGCGATCGCGCGGCTCTGCGATGGGGATATCGTCGATCTCGATTCGAGTGCCGGGCGGCTTTCGGCGGAGGTCGGCGAGGCGGAACTGGGTGCGCGGGAATGCTGGCGTCCGGCGCCGGAGAAATCGGCTTTCGGCATGGGGCGCGAATTGTTCGCGGCGATGCGTCGGGGCGTCACCTCGGCCGAGGATGGCGCGCGAACATGGTGCGTCGGCTAAGGGAACGCCGATGGCGGGGGAACGAGGCGAAAAATTGGGCGACGTGCTGGTCGCCGATATCGGCGGCACCAACGCGCGCTTTGCCGTCAGTGGCGGGGGTGATCGGGCGCTGCGCCAGATCGAGCGCCTGAAAGTCGCGGATTTTCCCGATCTTGATGGTGCCCTTCGCCGATATCTGGGTGGATTGAAGGGCGAGAGGCCGCGTCTGGCCAGCATCGCTGTCGCCTGTCCGGTCAGTGACGATGAAGTGGCGGTGACGAACTCGCATTGGCGGTTTTCGCGGCGCGCGCTCGCCAGGGAATTCGCGTTGAAGTTTCTTGCCGTGGGCAATGATTTCGCGGCACTTTCGGAGGCGGTTCCCTATCTTGGCGCCGAGCAGCTCGAGTTGCTGCGGCCGGGCGAGGTTGGGCTTCGCGGCACCAAGCTGGTGATTGGGCCTGGCACCGGGCTTGGCGTCGGTGGATTGGCGCCGGCCGGTCGCGCGGATTGGGCGGTCATCAGCGGCGATGGCGGGCATATCGGCCTTTCGCCCTGCAACGAACGCGAAGATCGGCTGGTGCGTCACTTGCGGGCGCAATTTGGGCGGGCTTCGGCCGAGCGCGCGCTCTGCGGCGAGGGGCTGGTCAATTTGTATCGGTTCCTGTCGCTGGAGGCGACGAGGGTAGCGGTCACGGCCACGCCGGAGCGGATCACCAAGGACGCGCTCGATGGGCGAGATCCCGTGGCGCTCGATTCGGCGCTGCTGTTCCTGGATTTGCTCGGCTGTGTCGCCGGCGATCTGGCGCTGGTGCTAGGCCCGCTGGGCGGCATCTATATCGGCGGCGGGATCATGCCGCGGTTGCGGCCGCTGATCCAGCGATCGAACATGTTCGCGCGCTACCTCGACAAGGGCCGGTTGAGGTCGATGATCGAGCCAATGCCGGTCTATCTGATCCTCGAGCCCGATGCCGGGCTGCTCGGGGCGCGTCGCCAATTCGACCGGGAGTTTGCATGCCAATCGTAAATCCGGTCTTCGACCTTTTGCGCGATGCGCCGGCCCTGCCGGTGGTGGCGTTCCAAAATCTCGACCAGGCGCTGCCCATTGCGCGGGCCTTGGTGGCCGGGGGATTGCCGGCGATCGAGGTCACGCTCCGCACCGATTGCGCGCTCGATGCGATTGGGCTCCTCAAAATGGAACTTCCCGAGGCCTTGATCGGCGCCGGGACGGTGACCGAAATCGCGCAACTCAACGCGGTCAAGGCCGCAGGCGCCTCTTTCGCCATTTCGCCCGGCCTGACGCCGGAATTGCTGGTGGCGGCACGCGAAATCGGCATGCCTTATTTGCCAGGTGTCGCAAGTGCGTCGGAGATCATGAGCGGGCTTTCGGCCGGGTACCGGGAGTTCAAGTTTTTCCCGGCTTCGGCGGCGGGGGGACCTCGGATGCTGAAGGCCTGGGTCGGCCCGTTTCCGGAGGTTCGTTTCTGCCCCACGGGCGGCATCGAACCCAGCAATCTCAAGGATTATCTGGGCCTTCCCAATGTGCGATTGGTGGGATCGTCCTGGATGCTGCCGCGAGCGGCAATCGTTTCCGGCGATTGGAGCGAGATCGAGAACCGTACCCGGCAATTTGTTGCCGCCGTCTTGACCGCGCGATCCGGCGGGAATGTCCCCTGAAGAAAAAAGCGCCCGGATGGGGGGTCCGGGCGCTCTGCGTCGAGCGGGCATTTGGGGAGGCGTCTGGGGGGACGTGCCCGCTAAGGTGATATTGATACACCCGGCCCGCCCAGCCGTCTGTGACCGGCGTCACTCAATCACGCATTGGATTGAGGCAAGAAGCGCATGTGTCGCGGCCTTGCGGCATCCATGCCCGTGCGGCTAAGTTGCAAGCTGCGGCGACAACCTATTGATCTCTTGGGAGAAGCTCCATGTCCGCAATCATGACCATCGACACCTGGAAGGAGAAAGCCGCCAGCCTGGATTATCGCAACCAGATCTTTATCGGGAACCGGTTCGTGCCCGCGGTCACGGGCGAAACGTTCGACCGCATTGGTCCGGGGACCGGCAAGTTGCTGACCCGGGTCGCCGCCGGCGATAGGCAAGACGTGGATAGGGCGGTCGCGGCCGCGCGGGCCGCCTTCGAGAAGGGCGTGTGGTCCCGTGCCTCGGGTGCCGAGCGCAAGAAGGTGCTGCTGCGGCTTGCCGATCTGATGGAGGCCCATGCCTCGGAATTGGCGCTCTTGGAAACCCTGGACATGGGCAAGCCGATTTCCGACGCGCTCAGGGTGGACGTGCCACTGTCGGCGCAATGCATCCGCTGGTATGCCGAGGCCATCGACAAAGTCTATGACGAGATCGCGCCCACAGGCCCGGAGGCGATCTCGCTCATCCGGCGCGAGCCGTTGGGTGTCATCGGCGCCGTCATCCCATGGAACTTCCCGCTGCTGATGGGAACCTGGAAGATTGGCCCGGCGCTCGCCACCGGCAATTCCATGGTGGTGAAGCCGGCCGAGCAATCGCCGCTTTCCATGCTGCGCCTGGCGGAACTGACGGCCGAGGCCGGCCTGCCGGAGGGCGTCTTCAACGTGGTGCCGGGATTGGGCGAGACCGCCGGCCAGGCGCTGGGCCGGCACATGGATGTCGATTGCATCACCTTCACCGGCTCGACCGAAGTGGGCAAGTTCTTCCTGCGCTATGCCGGCGAAAGCAACATGAAGCGCGTGTCGCTGGAATGCGGCGGCAAGTCGCCCAACATCATCATGGCCGATTGCCCGGATCTCGACGCCGCGGCCACGGCCGCCGCCTGGGGCATCTTCTATAACCAGGGCGAGGTCTGCAACGCGGGCTCGCGCCTGATCGTCGAGGAATCGATCAAGGATTTGGTCCTGGAGCGCATCCAGGGGGTGGCCAGGAAGCTGCAGCCGGGCGATCCCCTAGACCCCAAGACCAGAATGGGCGCCATGGTCGACGAAACCCAGATGAAGCGCGTACTCCAATACATCGATTCGGGCCAAAGCGAGGGCGCAAGTCTTCGCTTCGGGGGCAAGCGGGTACGCGAGGAGACCGGCGGCTTTTACATCGAGCCTACCGTATTTGACTGCGTTCGCAACGACATGCGGATCGCGCGGGAAGAAATCTTCGGCCCGGTCCTGTCGACCATCACCTTCAAGGATGCCGAGGAGGCGATCCGGATCGGCAATGACACCATCTATGGCCTGGCGGCGGCGGTGTGGACCAAGGACATCAATAAGGCGCTGAAGGCCGCGCGCGCCTTACGCGCCGGCGTGGTCTGGGTCAATTGCTTCGATAACGGCCACATCTCATCGCCCTTCGGCGGCTTCAAGCAGTCCGGATTTGGCCGCGACAAGTCGCTGCACGCGATGGACAAGTACACCGAACTCAAGAATACCTGGATCAAGATCGGATAGACGCTGCCGGTCCGCTCATTGCAGCATGCCCGCCGCGCGCAGCGCCATCTGCTCGTCGCGCTGACGGATTTTCTCGGCCCGGCGCATGTAGATCGTAGCCATGATCACGCCCGAGGAGACGATGGCGATGATGATGGTGGCGAGCGCGTTGATCTTGGGGTCGAGGCCCAGGCGAATCTTGGAGAACACGACCTGAGGGAGCGTGGTCGAGCCCGGCCCGTTGGTGAAGGCGGTGATCACCAAGTCATCCAGCGAAATGGTGAAGCCCAGCAGCCAGCCCGAGACCAGCGCCGGGGCGACGATCGGGAGCGTGATCACGAAGAACACCTTGAGCGGGCGCGCGCCCAAATCCTGCGCCGCCTCTTCCAGCGACAGATCGAGGGTCAGGAACCGCGAGCGCATCACCACCGCCACGTAGGAAAGCGTGAAGGTCGTATGCGCGATGATGATGGTGGTGAAGCCCCGACCCCGCGGCCAACCGAGCAATTGCTGCATCGAGATGAACAGCAGCAGCAGCGATAGGCCGGTGATCACCTCCGGCATCACCAGCGGCGCCGAAACCATGCCGCTGAACAACGTACGCCCGCGGAATCCGGTGAAGCGCACCAAGACATAGCCGGCGACGGTGCCAAGCACGGTTGCCAGCGTGGCACTCGCCGCGGCGATGATCACCGAAAACTGCGCCGCCTCCAGAATCTGACGGTCGGCGAACAACGCCGGATACCATTTGAGGCTGAAGCCGCCCCAGAGTGTCACCAACTTGGAGGCATTGAACGAATAGATGACGACCGAGACGATGGGCGCGTAGAGGAACACGAAGCCCAGGATGAGCCAGGCGATCACGAACCAGGAGAGGCGGTTGGTCACGGGCCTAGTACCCACCGTCGCTGATGGCTGATTCAGTAGTACTACTCCGCCCGTGCACGAAGGCGGGTACTATCATTCGATAGCATGCGCCAACTTTCGCCGAAGCATCGAAGCCGTTCAAGCATTGCCCATTGTTGAAAGTTGGCATTAGGTGCCCTCCGTCTCCCGGTCCTGATAGCGCTGATAGATCATCAGCGGCACGACCAGGGCCACCAGAATGGCGACCGCGATCGCCGAGGCCGCCGGCCAGTCGCGGTTGCTGAAGAACTCGTTGTAAAGCACCCGACCGATCATCAGGCTCGATGGACCGCCGAGCAATTCGGGGATCACGTATTCGCCGACCGCCGGAATGAACACCAGCATGGAGCCGGCGACGATGCCCGGGACGCTCAGCGGCACGGTGATGACGAAGAACGCCTTCAATGGCTTGCAGCCGAGATCGGTCGCCGCCTCCAGGAGCGAGAGATCCATCTTTTCCAGATTGGCGTAGAGCGGCAGGATCATGAACGGCAGATAGGAATAGACGATGCCCAGATAGACCGCGAAATCCGTGTTCATCATCTGGAGCGGCTGATCGATCACGCCCAGGCCGATCAGCGCGTGGTTGATGAGCCCATTGTTCTTGAGCAGGCCGATCCAGGCATAGACCCGGATCAGGAACGAGGTCCAGAACGGCAGAATCACCAGCATCAGCAGGATGTTGCGCGTCGAGGGCCGGCAGCGCGCCATGCCATAGGCCATCGGATAGCCGATGATCAGGCACAAAACGGTCGATACCGCCGCCACCACCAGCGATTTGAAATAAGCGGTGATGTAAAGCGAATCGGAGACGAGGCGGCCAAAGCTCTTGGCGATGTTGATCGAAAACGCGCCGTCCTCGGCGAAATGGCTGTAGGGCGGCTGGGCGATCACCTGGAAGGCGAAGCTGACCTCGATGACGATCAGGAAGGGCAGCAGAAAGAAGAGCGTCAGCCAGGCGAAGGGCAGCAGGATGACCACGGTGCGGCCTTGGATTCCAAAGGCCCGCAATGTCCGCTCGGCGGCGCGGATTCCGATCAGGGGCCGCGCGCGGCTGGTCGCCTCGGTGGTGCTCATCATCAGCCCCTATTGCAGCAGCACGACGGGGGAATTGGCGTGCCAGGTGACGCTGACCCGGTCCTCCCAATCGATCACGTGTTCGGCGATGCGGATCTGGTTTTGCATCGTGGCCTTGATCTGCTTGCCGCTGTCCAGCTGCACCAGATAGATCGACATGTTGCCCATGTAGGCGATGCCCTTGACCACGCCCTTGACGCAATTGTCGGCATCGCGCCGGTCGTCCTTCGAGAGCTGGATTTTTTCGGGTCGGATCGCGACCCAGGCCTTGGCGTTGGGCGGGCAGGAGATGCCGTGATTGATCCGGATGCGTCCGCCCGCTTCCATCGAGGCGATGGTGACGTGGTCGGGTTCGTCCTCGATCACCTGACCTTCGAACAGATTGACCGAGCCGATGAAATCGGCGACCAGCTTGGTGTTGGGGAACTCGTAGATTTCCTGGGGCGTGCCGACCTGCACGATACGGCCCGAATCCATGACCCCGATGCGGGTGGAGAGGGTCATCGCCTCCTCCTGGTCGTGGGTGACCACGATGAAGGTGATTCCGAGACGGTCCTGGATGTTCATCAGCTCGAATTGCGTGGCCTCGCGCAGCTTCTTGTCGAGGGCGCCCAAGGGCTCGTCCAGGAGCAGGAGCTTCGGCTGTTTGATCAGCGAGCGCGCCAGCGCCACGCGCTGGCGCTGGCCGCCGGACAATTGATGGGGCCGGCGCTTGGCAAAGGGCGTCAGTCGCACCAATTCCAGGATCGCGGCCACGCGTTCCTTGATCTCGGATTCGGGGAGCTTGTCTTGTTTCAGCCCGAAGCCGACGTTCTGTTCGACGCTCATATGCGGAAACAGGGCGTAGGATTGGAACATCATGTTGGTCGGGCGCTCGTAGGGCGGGATGCCGGCCATGTCGACGCCGTCGATGAAAATCTTGCCGCTAGTCGTCCTCTCGAATCCGGCCAGCATCCGCAAGAGCGTGGTCTTGCCGCAACCAGACCCGCCGAGGAGGGAAAACAACTCCCCGCGGTAGACGTTCAGGGTTACGCTGTCGACGGCGAGGAACTCGCCGAATTTCTTGGTGACGCCCTCGATCCGGATGTAGGGCTCGATTTTTGGGTCCTGCCAAGGCTGGCTGGAATGTTGGTGCGCGTGCTTTTCCGCAATGGCCATGACGCTCCCTGCCGGTTGGTTTCTTGACGTCCCGATAGCTCGCGGCTTTTGGCGCCGCTTCCCCCGCCACGGGCGCCGGCATTCTATTTCCGGCCCGTGACGGGAGTCCATCGCCCGGTGATGAATTCATCGAGGTGGCAATTTTCACCGCAGGATCGATCCGGCCGGGATCCTCTCTGGGTAGGGGTCAGTGCCGGCCCTTGCAACCCATGACCAACCGCCACCCCAATTCTCGCCCAACTTGGTGGAGCGGAGGGAGGGGGATCAGGAGATCCGCCCACAAGAGAACTGATATAACTAGCTGATTCTAAGACATAAAAATTCCGACCGGAGATATCAAACGCGAAACGGCCCCGCGCATTCGTGGGGCGCCGCTCGCTACTGGGTCTCGTCCGCCACCAGGCAAGCGCGCCTTACGGCAATCCTCGGCTATTGTCCGGTCTTGATATTGGTCCAGGTGCGGGTGCGCAACCGATCCAGATCCGCCGAAACGACCGAATCGGAGAACAGGTTTTTCTTCACGTCCTCCGGCGGGTAGATCGCGGGATTGTCGGCGATGGCCTTGTCCACCAAAGGCAGCGCGGCCAAATTCGGGCTGGCGTAACTGACGTAATTGACGCCATTGGCCGCGACCTGCGCGTCCAGCACGAAGTCGATGAACTTCAGCGCGTTGTCGGTGTTTGGTGCATCCTTGGGGATGGCCATCGAATCCACCCACAACAGCGTGCCTTCCTTGGGAATGCGATAATCGATGGTGTAGGTGGCCCCGGCCTCGGCGGCGCGGGCCGCCGCGATGAAGACGTCGCCGCTCCATCCGATGACCGCGCACAACTCGCCATTGGCCAAGTCGTTGATGTACTGCGAGGAGTGGAAGTACTTGATGTGCGGCTTTACCGCGTTCAGCATCGCGGCCACTGCCTGGTAATCCTCTTCCTTCGCGCTTTGCGGTTCCAGGCCAAGGTATCTGAGCGCCGGCTGCAGGATGTCGGATGGGGAATCGAGCATCGAGATACCGCAATCGGCGAGTTTGGCGGCGTTCTCCGGCTTGAAAATCAGATCGAAGCTGTCGATCGGCGCATTCTCTCCCAGGCGTTCCTTGACCTTCTCGACATTGACGCCAATGCCGACCGTGCCCCAGAAATACGGTACGCCGTATTCGTTGCTGGGATCGAAGGTCTTCAGTGCCTCCAGAATCTGCGGATCCAAATTGCCGTAATTCTTCAGTTTGCTTTTGTCGATTTTCTGGTAGATGCCGGCCTGGATCTGCTTGCCCAGGAACGCCCCGGTGGGCACCACGACGTCGTAGCCGGTGCTGCCGGCCATTAGTTTCGCTTCCAGGGTCTCGTTGGAATCGTAGACGTCATAGGTGACGGCAACGCCGGACGCCTTCTGGAAATCCTCGACCGTCGTCTCGCCGATGTAATCCGACCAGTTGTAGACATGAAGTACCCCGGCACTGCCGGAAGCCGGCGCGCTCGATGCCTGCTGTGTCGTGTCTTCGGCTGTCGTGGGCGCTGCCGGCTCTTGCGCCTGTTCCTCCGCCTTTTGCTCCTCGCCGCAACCGGCCAGGAACGCCGTCGACAGCAGCAGCGCCGTTGCGAATGTGAAAGTCCTCAAGGTTCCCTCCGATGTTGATTGAGCAGCGTCCAGGGTCTGATTCTCTCGCCGCCTCTGGACCTGGTCTAAGATCCGACTTGGCACCAACGACTTTCGCCCGTCCCAGGGTTCGTACAATCGCCACTAATAGGAAAGCTTTGGCCCGACATCAATGCGTATTTCTCCGCGGCGCCGCCCGGAATCGCGGCACCACTCGCGTTGCACCGGCAATACCGGCCCATGGCCAGGAATTCTACTTTACAAACAAAGAATTGACCCGAACTTACGGGCCGCGCCACGATTCCAGTAGCCGCCAGCCATCGGGGCCATAGGCTTCCAGAGGCCGGAACTGCGCCTTGTAGGCCATCTTGCGGCTGTTCTCGACCAGATAGCCCAGATAGACGTAGTCCATCTGGAGCCGCCGAACCGCTCGAATCAGCCAAAGTACCACGTAGACACCCAGGCTCTCGTTTGCCCGCGCGGGGTCGTAATAGGAGTAGACGGCGGAAACGCCATCCTGGCCCCAATCGGTCAGGCAGCCGGCGACCAGCTTCTGATCGGCGTCGCGGAACTCGATCAATCTTGTGTCGACCGGCGAATCAGCGACCATCCCGCCGTAATCCTGCGGCCCCATGCCGACCATCTCGCCATCGCCATGGCGCGCCTCGAGATAACGCGCGAACAGGTCGAATTGTTCCTGAGTCGGGGAATTGTCGCGGATGCGCGCGGTGAGATCGCCACAACGGCGCTCGATCCGCCGCTGGGTGCGATTGGCCACGAAATCGCGCACGGGGATGCGCACCGGCAGGCAGGCCTGGCAACCGCAGCAGGCCGGACGATAGGCCACGGAATGGCTGCGGCGGAACCCGGCACGCGACAACAAATCGAACAATTCCGGCGCGTTGCCGCCGGACAATTCGGTGATGATCTTGCGTTCCATGCGATCGGGCAAATAGGGGCACGGCACTTCCGCGGTGACCAGGAAGGGAATCGGAAAGTTGCGGCCGAGAACGCTCATACCTGAAGAATACCGCGATTCCCCCGTCGGCCGCCAGTGTTCCGCAACCGACATTTCGCTCCAGGGACAATTCGGCCCGGAACACCAGCAAACGGGAACGGCATGTGTTGTGGTTCCAATGGGAATGATTGGGAATCGAACGTTGGAACCACAACACATGCGCGATCAAAGGGGATCAGGCCACCCGCAGAACGATCGTTCCGGCCAATAGATCGTGCAGACACCGGCTGCGGGCGTCAAAAAACACGAACAAGAGGACCAGGAGAGAGGTCGCCGGGACCGTGGTCCAGAACAGCACGCTCATCAGGAATGCCTGCAGCAGGTCTGGTCTTGGCCCGACCCAGGTCCGAACGGTGAGCCCAAGGGCGCGCATGCCCGGGGTCGCCGCGTTGCGCCCGCCGATGCAGATTGTGTCGTAAAGCGCGCCCAGAACCGGAAGCGCCAGGAGTGCCCCGATCGAAATCAGGCCGAGAGTCGCCACCGCGACGACACAGGTGGCCAGCACCACCAGCGCGAACAGGCAACATAGAATGATCATGTCAAGGATGCAGGCCACCGACCGGCGCCAAACGATTCCATCATAGAATTCCGGGTGGGCGGTGGGGTCGTGCGCATCGGGGCCGGTGGCGCCGGTATCGTTTGCACCGGGCAAGGACAATTGGATGGATGGTTGATCGGCCAAGCGGGTACTCCCAAAGGCAGGCGCAGGGACAAGTACAAGCACGATATTGCCCCCGTGCCACTGCCATGCAAGCCCGGCCACGATGTTTTGATCCAGCCAGACCGGAAGGCGCGCGGCCGAGATTCTTACTCCGGCGCCTCGGGCGGGATCAGTTCGGCGGGCGGACCCACCGGCTCGGAAGGCGCCGCCGGCGCTTGGCTGGTGGTGTTTGATGGCGGCGTGGCGGATGGCTTCTCGCGCAGCAGGACAATGGAGATACGACGGTTCTGGGGAGCGAAGGGATCGGACTTGACCAGGGGGTCGGTCTCCGCCTTGCCGTTCACGGTTTCCACGCGCCCGGTATCGATGCCGGCTTCGGCCAGAACTCGCCGCGAGGCGTTGGCGCGGTCGGTGGACAGCTCCCAGTTGCTGTATTGACCGGCGCCGGCATAGGGCGTGGCGTCGGTGTGGCCCGAGATGGAAAGCTTGTTCGGCAAGCCGGCGATGGCCTGGGCCACCTTTTGCAGCAATTGGCGGCTATGCTCGTTCACGACTGCGCTACCGGACGGGAACATGGAAATCTTCTCCCGGTCCAGCAATTGGATGCGCAGGCCCTCCTCGGTCTGTTCGATCAGCAGGTTCTTCTTCAGATCGCGCAGATCGGGCGCGTCCTCGATCGCCTTCTCGATTTGCTTCTTGACCTCGGCAAATCTGCGTTCCTCCCGCTTGGCGATTGCCGCTTCCGCCTCCTTGATGTCGACCGGCTTGGCGCCGCCGGCATCGGCCGGCTCGGGGTTTGGCGAGGACGTGGCGTTTTCGCTGGGCACCGTGTCGGGCTCGGGCGGGTCCTTGCTCGACTCGCCGTCGACGATCTCCTTGACGACTTGCGGCTGGCCTTCGAGGATGGTGAGGGTGGTGGCCGTCGAATCGATCGACAGGGTCGGGCGGAAAAAATTGGCGATGCCTACCTTCTGCTCCTCGGTGACCGCGCTCAACAGCCACAGCAGCAGGAAGAAGGCCATCATCGCGGTCACGAAATCGGCATAGGCGACCTTCCAGGCGCCGCCATGATGCGGGTTGCTAGCGATCTTCTTGATGCGTTTGATGATGATGATCGGTCGCTGGTCGTCGGCCATGGCCTGCTCTCCGCCGCTAGATCGGGGGCAGGGCGCCGACCGATTCCTCGACCTCGTAGAAGGTCGGGCGCTCGGTGGAGTAGATGACCTTGCGCGCGAATTCGACGGAGACCGCGGGCGGATAACCTTGCATGTGGGCCAACATCCCGGCCTTCATGCACTGGTAGTACTTGGCATCGACGTCGTCCACGCCCTTGATCGCGTTGGCGAGCGGCCCGAAGATGCCATAGGACATGAGCACGCCGAGGAAGGTGCCGACCAGCGCCGCGCCAATGAGACCGCCCAGGATCTCCGGCGGTTCGGTGATCGAGGCCATGGTGACGATCACGCCCAGGACCGCGGCGACGATGCCCAACGCCGGCAAGCCGTCGGCCACGATTTGGATCGAGTGCGAGGCGCCGTGCAATTCCTGATGGTGGGTTTCCAGTTCGGCATCCATCAGCGTCTCGACTTCATTGGCGTTCTCGGTGCCGAGCGTCATCATGCGCAGATAGTCGCACAGGAATTCGACCGCGTGGTGGTCCTTCTGGAACTTGGGGAAGGCGGAGAACAGCGTGCTCTCGTCGGGCTTCTCGACATGCTGTTCGAGGACGAGCATGCCCTTGGTCTTGGCCACCTTGAAGATCTGGTAGAGGACACTGAGGAGATCGATGTAATCGGCCTTCCCATAGGTGGGACCCTTGAACGCGCGCTTCACGCCCTTGATGGATTGCTTGATGTTGGCCTTGGTATTGCTGGTGATGAAGCCGCCGAGTGCTGCGCCGAGGATGATGACGAATTCCAGCGGCTGCCACAGGATGCGAAGGTCGCCATGCACGGAATAGGCGCCAAAGACGCATACCAGAACAACGACGGACCCGATGATGACGAGCATTGATTAAGACCGGAAACTGGCGCCCAAGCCGACCGGCCTCACCATCGCCCAATCTGGTTAATACTTGGTTATTCCGGGTCTCAAGTGTTCACTTTTCGATCCAGCCTAGGCCGGAAAGTCGCGTAGGATCGGTGCCCGGTCGGCGTCCAAATCGGGTGCTGCGGGGCGCGTCGACGGGTCGTCATAGGCGGAAAGCTTGATCGGCATTCCGGCGAGGCGCACTTGGGCCAAAGTCGGGTCGTCGAGCGAAACCAGCATGTTGCGGGCCTTGATCTGGGGATCGGCGCAGATATCGGCGACATTGTTGATGGGCGCGCAGGGAATACCGGCCGCCTCCATGATCCTCAGCCAATGCGCCACCGGGCGCGCCGCCAAGATCCGCTCCAATTCGCCCTTGAGGGCGATCACGTTGGCGATTCGGGCGCCATTCCCGGAAAAGGCGGGATTTGTCGCCAGATCCGGCCGATCGAGGACTCGGGACAATTGCCGGAACAATTCGTCGTTGCCGCAAGCGATGACCACGTAACCATCGGCGGCAAGGTAGGGCTCGAAGGGCGCGATCGAGGGATGCCGGGCCCCGGTCGGGCGCGGCACTTCGCCACTGGCGAAATAGCGGATGATCGAGTTCTCGAGCAAGGCCAGCTGGCAATCCAGCATGGAGACATCGACCATCATGCCGCGTCCGGCGCGGGCGCGATGGTGGAGCGCCGAGAGGATGCCTAGCGCCAGGAAGATGCCGGCGCCGATATCGCCGATGGCGCTGCCCACCCGAGTAGGCGGGCCGTTCTCGTGGCCGGTCAAGCTCATCATTCCGCCCATCGCCTGAGCGATGACGTCATAGGCGGGCCGCGCGGCGTAGGGGCCGGTCTGGCCGAATCCGGAGGCCGCAGCGTAAATGAGCAGAGGATAGCGCGCCTCGAGATCCTTCCAGCCCAATCCCAGCCGTTCCATGGTGCCCGGGCGGAAATTTTCCGCGAGCACATCGGCCTTGGCGAGCAGGCGATGCAGGATGGCCAGATCTTCCGGCGCCTTGAGATCGAGGGCGATCGATTCCTTGCCCCGGTTCTGGGCCAGGAAATATCCGGATTTGCCACCGAGAAACGGCCCGTAGGTGCGAGAATCGTCGCCCTTTCCCGGCTGCTCGACCTTGATCACGCGGGCGCCGAGATCGGCCAGCATCATGGTGCAATAGGGTCCGGCCAAGACCCGGGTCAGATCGACGACGATGATGTCCGATAATGGTCCCGCGATGGTCATGTCCGCATCCGTCAATAGCTGTCGATCGGGCGATAGGCTTCATACGGCAAGGGGAGGTTACTGCCTAGCCTTGTGCCCGTGACTTTGCGGCGCGGGTTCGTTACAGCCCGGCCCCAGTACCCGCCGGCATGTACCAACGGGATCATCTTGCCGGTTCAGTCATCGGCGAATGCGGGTACCGGAGCCGACCATTCTCGCGCCCGTGACTTTGCGGCGCGGGTTCGCTACAACCCGGCCGAAGGCGGTGCCGGTCAACCTTTCGAGGCCAAGACAAGATGTCCAGGGAGTTCCCGACCATTCGCGCCATGCTGGAGGCGCTGCGGCCCAGCTACCCGGTTTTCTGCCTGCGGCCCCATATCCTGGAGGCGACGGCCGCGAAATTCCTGGCCCTGTTTCCCGGCCGCGTACTTTACGCCGTCAAATGCAACCCGCATCCCTTGATCCTGAAGACGCTCAGCAATGCCGGCATCCGGCATTTCGACACCGCCTCGCTTCCGGAAATCGCCCAAGTGCGCGAGGCGATCAGCGACGCCGCGTGCTATTTCATGCATCCGGTCAAGGCGACGGCGGCGATCGCCGCGGCCAAGCGCGTCTACAACATCGATACCTATGTCGTCGATCATCCTCGCGAATTGGAGAAAGTGTTCAAGGAAACCGGTGGCGGCGAGGGGCTGACCATCTTCGTGCGCATCGCCACCCCGCCCGCCGAGGCCACGCTCTATCACCTGGCGGCGAAATTCGGAGCCGGATTGGACGAGGCCGCCGGCATGCTGGGAGAGGCCAAGGCGCATGGTTGTCAGGTCGGGTTGGCGTTCCATGTCGGGTCGCAATGTCTGAACCCGGACGCTTACAGGAAGGCGCTGGTGTTGTGCGGCGAGGTGCTGGAAAAGGCCAAGGTCGAAATCCAGGGCCTGGATGTGGGCGGCGGATTTCCGGCGCAATATCTCGGCACCAATTTGCCGGCGCTCGAGGAGTACATGGGGGCGATCGAGGGCGGCGTGGCGGCGCTCAAGCTGCGACGCGATTGCGTGCTGATGTGCGAGCCGGGCCGAGCCATGGTGGCGCATTGTGCTTCGCTGGTTGTGCAGGTGCAATTGCGCAAGGGCGACCAACTCTACATCAATGACGGTATCTATGGATCGTTGAGCGAGGTGGTGCAGGCCGGCATCCACCTGCCGGTCAGGATGTGGCGCCTGAACGGCGAACCCGCGCACAGTTTTCGGACTTTCGCGCTGGCCGGGCCGACCTGCGATTCCTTGGACATGTTGCCGTCGGAATACTCGCTCCCCGAGGATGTCGAGGAAGGCGACTGGATCGAGATCGATCGCCTGGGCGCCTATTCCAACGCCAACGCGACCCGGTTCAACGGCTTTACCACCGATACCTGGGTCACAGTTCGCGATCAGCCGATCGGCCACATTGGCTGATCGGGCGCGAAATCCATGCCGGATGAGCGAGAGCCACGTCGAGGCCAGATCCTGGGCCTGAACAGCACCGGATTTCACGCCGTCAATTACCTGGAATGGGGATCGCCCTTGGCCCCGCGCACCTTGCTTTGTGTCCACGGATTGACGCGCAACGCCCGCGATTTCGACTATCTGGCCCGGGCGCTGTCGGCCAATGCCCGGGTGGTCGCGGTGGACGTGGTCGGGCGCGGCGGCAGCGATTGGCTGGCGGATCCGGCCGGCTACGCCTATTCGCAGTACCTGGCCGACATGAATGCGCTGATCGCGCGGTTGGGCGTCGAGCGGGTGGATTGGATCGGCACCTCGATGGGCGGGATCATCGGCATGATGATGGCGAGCAGAAAAGGGGCGCCGATCGCAAGCCTGGTGGTGAACGATGTCGGGCCATTTATCCCTAAATCGGCGCTGCGGCGCATCGCCGATTACGTGGGCCTCGACAATCGCTTCTCCTCGCTGGACGCACTCGATCACCACCAGCGCAAGGCCTATGCGCCATTCGGGCCCTTAACCGACGCGCAATGGGCGCATCTGGCCGAACACGGCAGCCGGCGGCTTGCCGACGGCTCCTGGGGATTTTCCTACGACCCCCGGATCGCGGACAATGTCGTCAAGAACGTCCAGGACATCGATCTGTGGCCGCTGTGGGATCGGATCGCGTGTCCGACATTGGTTCTGCGCGGAGCGGAATCGGACTTGCTGCTGGCGGAGACCGCGGACGAAATGAAATCGCGCGGACCCCGCGCCCAAGTGCTGGAGTTTCCCGGCGTGGGCCACGCCCCGGCGCTGATGGCCGAGGATCAAATCGCCACGATCAGGGACTGGCTGGAGATCGAAGCGTGACGCGGCACGCCTATGTCTGGCGCAACAGCCGGGCGGCCTCGATCGCGAAATAGGTGAGCACACCATCCGCCCCGGCGCGCTTGAAGGCGGCCAGGCTCTCCAGCATCGCGGAATCGTGGTCGAGCCAGCCCTTCGCCGACGCCGCCTTGATCATCGAGTATTCGCCGCTGACCTGATAGGCGAAGGTCGGCAGCCGGAAATGCCGCTTCACCCGGTAGAGGACATCGAGATAGGGCAATCCCGGCTTCACCATCAGCATGTCGGCACCTTCAGCGACATCAAGGGCGCATTCGCGCAGGGCTTCGTCGCTGTTGCCGAAATCCATCTGGTAGGTGCGCTTGTCGCCCTTGCCGAGTGCCGATTTGGACCCCACGGCTTCTCGGAACGGACCGTAGAAGGCCGAGGCGTATTTGGCGGCGTAGGACATGATCCGCACGGCACTGAATCCGGCCTCGTCCAGGCTGTCGCGGATGCGCCCCACCCGCCCATCCATCATGTCGGAGGGCGCCACGATATCGGCGCCGGAAGCCGCTTGGGCCAGCGCCTGCCGGCAAAGTAGTTCGATGGTCTCGTCGTTGAGGATGCGCCCGCCACGCATCACGCCGTCATGACCGTGCGAGGTATAGGGATCGAGCGCCACGTCGCAGATGACGCCGATCCCAGGCACCGCCTTCTTGACCGCGCGGATGGCGCGATTGCAAAGGTTGTCGGGGCGATAGGCTTCCGTTGCCTCGGCGCTCTTGCGCGACATCGGCACCACCGGGAATATCGCCATGGCCGGTATGCCAAGCCGAGCCGCCTTTTCCGCCTCCTTGACCAAGGCGGGAATGGTCAGGCGGTGAACCCCCGGCATCGCCGCCACCGGCTCGCGCCTGGCGCCGCCTTCCTTGACGAAGACCGGCCAGATCAGGTCGTCGGTCGCGACCCGGCTCTCGCGCACCAGGCGCCGCGACCAATCGGCGGCGCGATTGCGGCGCAGGCGGATGCGGGGGAATTGGCCGTGCGGTCTTGGTTCGGTGGTCCTCGCCATCAATCGATCCTGGAACAGAACTCGGGGCTACTCTAGCGCGGATTTACCGCCCGGGTGAAGTGCGACCAATCGGCGCCGGTTCACGCCTCATCGCTGAATTCGGCCAGCCGCCGGCGCAGGCCCACAATCAGTTCGGGGTCGGCCTGCAAATTCGCCTCCTCGGAATCGAGGATGGCACGGAAAAGCCAGGCGCGCAGGCGCCGGGGATCGATAGTTTCGGCCGCACTCGGCCCGATCGCGGAAATGAGAACATCGATGCAACGATCGGCGGCGTTGATGCGGCCCCACAAGTAATCATGCTCGCGCCAGGATCTGTTGAAGAAGGCGCCGAAACTCATCAGCGACGCGCCCTTCAAGCCACCGCGCTCGACCTTCAACGTTCGCGCGTCGGCCGGGCTGATGCGATCGACCAGGATCTCGTTGATTTCGTCCATGTCGGTCCATTGCAGGATCGGGAGGGTGATGATGTCGTAAAACGCAAACCCGACATAGGCGACCGCGATCGCGCGCCGCGCCGGTGGCGACAAATAGGCAAACCCCATGAGCGAGACGATTTCGTCCAATTCCTGATCAAGCGCCACGAGATCCATCGCCTTCTCGATGGCGCCCAGATCCTCGGGATCGAGATCTCCTGCTTCGGCGGCGGCGCGCGCCACTCTGGCCGACGCCACGGCGACCTGGTTAGGGTGGTTTCGCGGCTCCCAAAGAAGATGGGCCTTCTCGATGATCTTGTAGAGTGCCGCCTTGAGCGCGTCGATCGCGCCGGAATTCGCCCGCCCGCCTTCATCGTCGAGCACGCGGTACAATTCGTTCAAACGCCGGATGACGAATCGCACCCGACGCAGGCGGAAATCGACATCGAAGGCGCGCAGAAAAGGCACCATCCGTTCGAGGTCCGGCCGACCGTCGCGCCCGACCCACCGATCGAGCATCCCTTCGATCTTGCCGGCATCGGGTGTTGCCCCGGTCGCCGCCGCCAGGCCGGCGATCAATTGCGACAGGCGGTCGTTCAGCCGGCGCAATTTCAGGGTCTGGTAGCTGAGATAGGCATAGCCGGCGCCCTCATGCGACTTCAAATTGGCCGCCGCGCGGTAGCGCCCGAGTTCGGCGGCACCAGGCGGGTCACCGAGGTCGCGATCGACGATCTGGTACACCAGGCTTTCGACCTGCGGGTCTGCGGCTGCCAGGATTTCCGCCATGCGCCGAGCCTTGGCGTTCCATTCCTGGATCGACATGAGATCGTCGGCAATGGGTTCGTTGCGCGGAATCAAGGCCAGCGACGCCAGGACGGTGCGGAAAAATCCGGGTGCGGAGGCCTGCCGGGGTCGCGTTCGTTTCTCGAAATGTGGGTTGGGATCGACGTAGACGATCCGGCGCGCCACTTCGCGGTTGGCCGGGCGGTTGCCGAGCGCGTGAATGACCGGCGAGAACGGCTTGTTCATGACCACGCTGCCGTCGATGAAATAGCAATCTCCAGCCGCCCTTTCGTCGATTCCCAGTTTTTCGACCAGGAAGCGGTGGCGTGACGGCCAGGAACGGCCGCGCGATTCCAGGATCGCGTCCATTTCGGTCACCGCCGCCGGCGGGAAGGCACCGGGAAACGAGGCCGTGGCGCGCGCCGAGAACACCAAGGACGGCACGTCGCCAGTGGTGAATTCGCTGTTCAACTGGCCGGAAAGGGCGCGCCGGCAGGTGAAGGACACGATGCGGCGATGTTCGGTTTCGTCGACGCTGGGCGGGTCATGCAGCAGGATGCGGTGCCGATGGCCATAGTAATCGGTGAGCGTCACGAAAAGATCCAGGCGATTGCCGGGCGGCAGCAGACTGGCCGTCGGATCGGCGTCCTTCTCCATTTCGTCGCAGGCATCCAGCAGCCATCCGGCGAAGACCTTGCCGGAGAACGGTGGCTTGAACCAGCGCAGCTGCACGAATTGGCGCAACTTCGCCCGGGTTTCCGGGTCAGCCAACGAACGCCCGAAACGGCGCGCCAGGGCCCAGTCGAGCAACGGGGCAAGAACCGCCTTGGCCAGCCGGGTCACGAGATTTCCGGGTTCCGAAAGGCGCGTCACATCGGCATTGAGCAGCCAAAGGTCGCGATGGGGCTCCAGCGGCTGGTCATGGGCAATGGCGCGCGCCAGCATCACGCCGTTGATGCCGCCAGCCGAAGCACCCGAGATGAGATCGACCACGATTCGAAGATCGACAACTTGAGACAAGTCCTTGAGCAAGTCGTAATAGATCGCAACGGTCCCGTCTTGGGGTGGGCGCGCGCTGTCGCCGGCATGGAACAGCTTCGAGGCACGGACCAGATTCAGGATTTCCCGGGTGGCGCCGTGGATGTAAACGGCGAGCGATACCCCACCATAGAGCACCACCGCCAATCGCACTTCAATTTGCTTCATCGCTCAACGCTCAGAATGGTGGCGGCGGACTTCGACGCCCAATCCCCTGACCGGGCCGGCATGTGGACTTTCCGATCCGGCGAGCAAGGCGTGGTTATTCGGCGGCCTTGGCGCTTGCGGCGGACTTCAGCGCCTGATCGAGATCGCCGAGGATGTCGTCGATATGCTCCAGACCCAATGACAACCGCACATAATTGTCGTCAACCCCGGTCGCCAGTTGCTCCTCGGGCGATAATTGGGAATGCGTGGTGGTCGCCGGATGAATGGCAAGGCTGCGCGCGTCTCCGATATTGGCCACATGATAGAAGAGTTGCAGCGCGTCGATGAACCGGCGCCCGGCCTCGCGCCCGCCCTTGATTTCGAATCCGACCAGACCGCCATAGCCGCCCTTCAGATAGGTATTGGCCCGGCGCGTGGCCTCGCTCGATATGGTCGTCGGGAAGATGACCTTGGTCACCAAGGGATGCTGGGCCAGGTAATCGGCGACCGCGGACGCATTCTTGCAATGCTCGCGCATGCGCAAGGGCAGCGTCTCCAGGCCTTGCAGGAAGAGGAAGGCGTTGAACGGGCTCATCGCCTGGCCGAGATCGCGCAGCACCACCACCCTCGCCCTGATGATATAGGCGATCGGCCCCAGCGGTTTCACTGCCTGGGTCCACACCGCGCCGTGATAAGAGGGGTCCGGCTGATTGAGGCCGGGGAAACGATCGGCGTGCTTCTCCCAATCGAAATTGCCGCCATCAATAATTGCCCCGCCGATCGAGTTGCCGTGGCCGCCCACGTATTTGGTGGTCGAATAGACGATGATCGCCGCGCCATGGTCGAAGGGCCGGCACAGGATCGGGCAGGCGGTGTTGTCCATGATCAGGGGCACGCCCAGCTTGCGGCCGATATCGGCGACTTCCTTGATCGGAAACACGGTCAGCTTGGGGTTGGGCAGGGTCTCGGCGTAATAGCAGCGGGTCTTTGCATCGGTCGCCGTGGCGAAGGCTTGCGGGTCGGCCGGGTCCACGAAACGGATTTCGATGCCCATCTCCTTCATCGTGTTGTGGAACAGGTTCCAGGTGCCGCCATAGAGGTCGGTCGAGCTGACGACGTTGTCGCCCACGCGCGCGATGTTCTGGATGGCCATGGCAGTCGCCGCCTGGCCGGATGAAACCGCCAAAGCGCCGACACCGCCCTCGAGTGCCGCCATGCGCTTCTCCAGCACGTCGGTGGTCGGGTTCATGATCCTTGTATAAATGTTGCCGAAGCGCTTCAGGGCGAACAGATCGGAGGCGTGGCTGGTGTCGTCGAACTGATAGGAAGTCGTCTGGTAGATCGGCACCGCGACCGCATTGGTGGCGGAATCGCGCCGATGGCCGGCGTGCAGAACGATGGTTTCCGGGTTCTTGCTGGCGACGGTCATGGTGAATGCTCCCTAGTCAATGGCAGCGCCTCGGCCGCCGGTTTTCAAGTTGGGCGCCATTGAACGACGACAAGGCCTCCGGGCGCAAGCCGCAAGGACGATCGCATCGCTTGACGGAGGCAAATCCTCCGGTCCCCGCCGTCGCGGACGGCCAATTCGAGCCAATGGGCACGGGCGACAAACGCCGGCGGGTACCATCATTTGGCAACATGCGGCCCGACTTTCGTGGATGCATCGAAGCGTTTCAAGTTTCACTCTTTTTCGAAAGTTGGCCCAGTACCCGCCGTCGCCGATGATTGATTTGAGCCAAATGATCCCACCAGTGCCCGCCGTTGGGCACTATTATCTCATGATAGGCGGCCCGACTTTCGTGGATGCATCGAAGCGTTTCATGTATCACTCTTTTTCGCGAGTTGGCACTGGCGCAATTGGCGCGTCAAGCGACAGTTCCGAAGTGGAGTTAGGCGTGTTTTCCGACGTCCTGTTCGAGATCGTGGATGGCGTGGGCAAAGCCACGCTCAATCGGCCGCAACAATTGAATGCGCTCACCCTGGACATGGTGCTGGCGCTTACCGATAAGCTTGGCGAATGGGCGGGCGATGCCAAGGTCGGCGCGGTCATGCTCTTGGGCGCGGGCGACAAGGCGTTCTGCGCCGGGGGCGATGTGCGGGCACTCTTCGAGGCCAAGGCACGCGGCGACGCCAGGTTTTTGCACGATTTCTTCTGGCACGAATACCGGCTTGATCATCGCGTCGGCACCTATCCAAAGCCGCTGATCGCGGTGATGGATGGATTGACCATGGGTGGCGGCGCCGGGCTGGGGCTGAACGCGCCCATCCGCGTGGCGACGGAACGCGCTATTTTCTCGATGCCGGAATGCTCCATCGGATTCTTCCCGGACGTGGGTGCCGGCCATTTCCTGAACCGGTGCCCGGGGGAGATCGGTCTTTTTCTGGCCCTGACCGGGCAGCGTCTGCTGACGGCGGGCTTGAGCTATTGCTCGCTGGTGACCCATACCATCGAGGCGCGCACGCTCGACCGGTTGCGCCCGGAGAATCTGGACGCGCTCAACGTTCGGACCAGGATGGCGGACATCGAGCGCGTGCGCCCGGGCATCGATACTTGTTTCGGGCTTGATACGCTGGCCGAGAGCATGACCATCCTGAATACCCGCAAGGAGGCTGGTGCCCGTGATTCCTTGGCGATGCTGGCAAAGGGGGCGCCGTTGTCGCTTCGGGTTGCCTACGAACACACGCGCCGTTCGAAGGGACGGGAACTTGGCGATGTGCTGAAAGAGGAATGGCGGCTCGCAATGCGATTCATGGAAAGGCCCGATTTCTTCGAGGGCGTGCGCGCCCAGTTGATCGATCGCGACAACCAACCGGCCTGGCGGCCTTCGCGGCTGGAGGACGTGCTGGAGGCCGAAATCGAGGCGCTGTTCGCGCCGATGGAAGATTGGCCGGAATTGGACCTGGCGCTGAACTGATCGAGGGAGGGCGACATGCGGATCGGGTTCATCGGTGTCGGGCACATGGGTGGTCCGATGGCGCGCAATCTCCTGGCCAAGGGCCATGAGGTCAGCATTTTCGATCCCGATGCCGGGAACAGGGCGCCATTGGTGGCAATGGGCGCGCACGCCTCGCCCAGTTTGGCCTCGCTTGCCCGAGCGGCGGAAATCGTCGTCACCATGTTGCCATCGGGACGAGAAGTGCGCGAAGTCTATCTGGGCGCCGATGGGGTTGTGGCGGCCGCGCCAAAGGGCGCGCTCCTCATCGATTGTTCGACCGCCGATGTGGAATCGGCGCGCGAGGTGGATTCGGCCGCCGGTGGGCGCGGGCTGTCTTTCCTCGACGCGCCCGTTTCCGGGGGCGTGGCCGGGGCGCAAGCCGCGAGTCTCACCTTCATGGTGGGCGGCGCGGCGGATGCGGTCGGTCGGGCACGGCCGATCCTGGAGGCGATGGGCAAGAATCTGGTACATGTCGGGGCCGCCGGCGCGGGCCAAGCGGCCAAGATTTGCAACAACCTGATCCTCGGCATTTCAATGATCGGGGTCAGCGAAGCCTTTGTTCTGGCCGAGCGCCTGGGCCTGGCCGCGGAAAAGCTTTTCGCCGTCAGCGCCAATTCCTCGGGCCAGTGCTGGTCGCTGACCAGCTATTGCCCGGTACCGGGCCTGGTTCCAGCGGCACCTTCAAATCGGAACTACGCACCGGGCTTCTCGGCCCGGATGATGCTCAAGGATTTGCGCCTGGCGGTCGCGGCGGCGGCCTCGACCGGATTTGAGGTCACGCTCGGCGAAGCGGCGACCCGGCTCTATGAGCGATTCGTCCAGGAGGGCTTCGGCAACACGGATTTCTCGGGCATTATTAAGGATTTTCGACAAAGATAAGTGCTTGACGGCGGGCATAACCTGGCATTAACCATTTTTTTACAGCGCGGCCCTAGGTTTGTGGGCCAGCTTTGGCGCGACTGTTGAATCTGTTTCCCAGGGGGACCGCCCGTGAAGAAGTCCTATTTGGAGACTATTTCGCTGATCGAGCGATTGCATCGGGAATGTCTTGAAGTGATCAAGGCCGATCTCGACCGGCAGAACATTCGCGACCTCAACAACGTCCAGTCGCTGATCCTGTTCAATATCGGCGAGGACGTGCTGTCGGTGGGCGAGCTCACCAATCGCGGCTATTACCTGGGTTCGAACGTTTCCTATAACGTGAAAAAGCTGGTCGAAAACGGGTATCTGGCGCAGGAGCGTTCCTCGCATGACCGGCGCACGGTACATGTCCGCCTGTCGCCCAAGGCGCTCCAGGTGTGCCAGCGCATGCACGAGATGTACGACCGCCACGTCAATTCAATGAAGGAAGTGGCGAGCCAGGCCGATCTCGATTCCGTCAACGGCACCTTGCGCCGGCTCGAGCGTTTCTGGACTACCTCGGCGACCTACGCCGGGCGCTGACAGACGCCTCGTGCCGGGCCGCCCGTCGCGAATCCGTTCAAGTCCTCATTCCCATTCCAAATAATAATTCGGCTAGTTCTGGAACCCTTGGCGCGGTGGCGATATGGTCCCGCCAAGTTGCTGGTTGATTGTACCCGCCGGCGTGCATTGGCTGGGGCATTCGGCTCGAAACAGCCAGTCTCTCGACGGCGGGTACCAACGGGGAAACCATTGCCATGAGTATCGCGCCCTTCAGTGCCTCGCCCAATCCCCCGATCGCCTTCGGCGCCGATCGCGTGAACCGGCTGGCGGACGACATCGCCCGCCTAGCGGGCGAGGAGAATGCGACATTTCTCGTCGCCGATCCGGGTCTGGGCGGGCTCATCGAGCGGGTGACGGGCATTCTGCGGAAAGGCGGCATTCGACCGGTAATCTTCACCGATATCCGCAGCGATCCCTTGTCCCGCCAGATCGATGCCGCCGCCACCGTGGCGCGCTCAATCGGTGCTCGGGTCGTGGTGGCGCTGGGCGGGGGCTCGGCCATGGACAGCGCCAAGCTGGCGGCGGCATCTGCCGGCGCCGATCAGCCGTGTGAGCATTACAGCCTCGCGAAAAATCCGTTGCCCAACCCATCCGCCCGGATCATTTGCCTCCCGACCACGTCGGGGACGGGATCGGAGGCGACAAGGGTTTCGGTCTACACCAATGGCCTGGCCGAGAAGGTCTGGGCCTGGGGCGATTCGCTTCGCCCGCATCTCTCGATCCTCGATCCCACGCTTGTTACGGGATTACCCGCGCATCTGACGGCGGCGACCGGCATCGATGCGCTGGTGCACGCGATCGAGGCCATGACCATCCGGCGCGCCAACGTCCTCAACGATGCCAATTCCCTGCAAGCGATCCGGCTGGTGTGCCGTCACCTGCCCGTGGCACTGGCCGAGCCACGGAACCTGGAGGCGCGCGGCGCCATGCAAATCGCCGCGTGCCTCGCGGGATTGGCGATCGACAATTCGGGCACCGGGATCGCGCACGCATTCGGGCATGCGCTGGGCGCCATCGGACACATCCATCACGGTCGCGCCGTCGGCTTGAGCCTGCGCGCGTGCCTGGCCTGGAACGCAGAGGCTGCCCCCGAGCGCCACGCCGAGGTGGCAATCGCCATGGGTGTGCCGGGCGACGGGCGCGACACGGGCACCATCGCCGCCGATCTGGCGCCTGCTTTCGATCGCTTCTTGCGCAAAGTCGGATTGAAAATCTCGCTCGAAGGCGATGGCCTGACAGAAGCCGATTCCGAGCGCCTGGCGCAAACCACCATGGCGCCCGAGAACAAGGCCATGCGCGATTCCAATATCCGCGAAATCACGCCGGCCGACGCCAGCCGTTTTGCCCTGGCGATCCTGTCGGCCGCCTGAAAGCCCTAGGTCTTGCCGAGGAGCGCCTTCAGGAAATCTTCGGCGACCGTCAGATAATGGTCCACTTCGGGGGTCTCGTGCATGAACCCCACGGTCGGTCCCGCGGACCAGATCGCATCCCACACCCCGCGATTGGCCATGAACAATCGCCGGGCCGCGATCAGATCGCGATCCAGGGACAGGGCGGATTCGGTGGCGTTGCGCGGCGGTCGCGGCGCGAGCACCCAGCTCGATCGCCCGCCAACGTGGGGTGCGCACCAATCCAGCCGATGGCTGGTGAATAAGCGTGTGAGGCCGTCGGCCAGCCGCTTTCCGCGCATGGCGACCTTCTCGTAATTCGTCGGCACCAGCACCGTCGCGAGCGCGGCGCGCGCCGCCGCCAGGCTGAGCGTGTTGCCGGCCATGGTGTTGCCGACCAGGAGGCCATGAGGTTCAACGTCCCGGTCCAGGTGCTTGGCGAAATCCTTGGCCAGGAACTCGCTCATTCCATAGGCGCCCAATGGCACGCCGCTGCCCAGGCCCTTGCCCAGGACCACCATGTCGGGCGCCAGCTTGTAGGTCGCGCGCAGCCCGCTCGGCGCAAGCGCCAAGGTGTGCGTTTCATCCAGGATGAGAAGGGTGCCGGTTTCACGGGCCACACCCGCGCAGGCCTCCCAAAAGCCGGAATCGGGCTCGATCAGGCCGTAATTGGTCATCGCCGGCTCGGCGATGAGGCAGGCATGCGGGTAGGTGCGCAACGCGCTCGATACCGCGTCCAGATCGTTGAACGGCACCGAAGTGACCTTGCTGCCGGAATCTTTTAGCAGGCCAAGATGGCCCTGGTAGTTCTGAACGCCGTGGCCGTCGCGGCCCATGATCTCGTCCAAATGGCCGTGATAGCAGCCTTCGAATACCAGGACCTGCTCGCGGCCGGTGACCATGCGCGCGAGCCTGATGGCCTCGATCACCGCCTGGGTCGCCGACAGCGTGTATTGCCAATAAGGGACCGCGCAGCGCGTGGCCAAGAGCCGCGAGACGGTGATCGCATCCTCGGAAGGCAAGAGGAAGGTACAGCCCTTCATCGCGCGCTCGGTCACCGCCCGGGTGATCGCCGGATTGGCGTAGCCGCAATAGGCGGCGTAATCGGCGACGTTCACATCCATGAACTTGTTGTTATCGGCATCCCAGAAGTAGGCGCCTTCGCCGCGCTCGACGAACAGGGCGGCGTGGCGATAGAGCCCGGCCATCCAGGTCATCGGCACGCCATGGGGCATGTGGCGCGACCCGGAAGCGAGCTGGGCCCTGGATTTCGGGATCCGGGCCTGGAATTGCTCGATCTCCTGGGCCAGGATGCCTTGGATCCGTGGCAGGTGCCGCATCTCGTGTTCTCCCCTGGTTTGGGAGGCATGCTAACGGGCTTGGCGATCATCCGCAATTCCGCCATAAGCCGCTGGTGTCCTTGGGCGCGTTCTCGGTTGGGCGGAACCTTCTGTCTTGTCATCGCCGGGCCTGACCCGGCGATCCAGGGATACCCGGGTCGAGCCCGGGCATGATGAAGTCGGCAAGGCAGGTCCGTTCGGCCGGTCGCTTTGCGCTGGTAAGAACTACGGATGGGGACCTCATGACCCGCGGCCTGTTCGGCACCGATGGCGTACGCGGCCTTGCCAATCGCGAGCCGATCACGGCCGAGACCGCGCTTCGCCTCGCGCTGGCGCTGGGGGCTCAGTTCAATAGGGGCCAGCACCGGCACCGGGCCATCATCGGCAAGGACACCAGGCTTTCGGGCTACATGCTGGAAACCGCGCTCACTTCGGGGTTCCTGTCCATGGGGCTGGATGTGATGCTGCTGGGGCCCCTGCCGACCCCGGCCATCGCCATGCTGACCCGATCGATGCGCGCGGATCTGGGGGTCATGATCTCGGCCTCGCACAATCCCTACCAGGACAACGGCATCAAGCTTTTTGGGCCCGACGGCTACAAGCTTTCGGACGAGACCGAGGCCGCGATCGAGACCCGGATGGGGGCACCCGACGGCTGGCAATTGGCGCCATCAGAGGCGCTTGGCCGCGCCAAGCGGATCGACGACGCGCTCGGGCGCTACATCGAATTCGTGAAATCGAGCTTTCCCAAGGGTCTGGCCTTGGACGGTCTCAAGGTGGTGGTCGATTGCGCCCATGGCGCTGCCTACAAGGCGGCTCCCATCGTGCTCCAGGAATTGGGGGCCGAAGTGGTGAGCATCGGCGTCTTGCCCGACGGCACCAACATCAACGATGGCGTGGGCGCGATGCATCCCGACGCCATGCGAAGCGCGGTCTTGAAGGAGGGCGCGCATCTGGGCCTCGCCTTGGACGGCGACGCCGACCGCCTAGTGATGGCGGACGAAATGGGCGTCCTCCTCGACGGCGACCAATTGATGGGCCTGATCGCGCTCACCTGGGCCAAGGCGGGGAGGCTGAAGGGGGGCGCCGTGTGCGCGACCCTCATGTCCAATCTCGGGCTGGAGCGGCGACTGGCGCAGGCGGGGATCGGGCTCCACCGCGCCCAAGTGGGCGATCGCTATGTGCTGGAGGAAATGCGCAAGACCGGGTGCAATCTGGGTGGCGAGCAATCCGGCCACATCATCCTCGGCGATTTTGCGACGACCGGCGATGGGCTCTTGGCCGCGTTGCAGGTGCTGGCATTCCTCGCCGAAACGGACAAGAAGGCGAGCGAGGTGGCGCGCGTCTTCGAGCCCGTGCCGCAGATCCTGAAGAACGTCCGCCTCAAGCCCGGCCAGGCATCGCCGCTCGAAGCCGAGGCGGTGCGAAGCGCGATCGCGCAAGCCGAGCGCCGGCTGGACGGCAAGGGCCGGCTCCTCATCCGCAAATCCGGGACCGAGCCCGTCATCCGCGTGATGGCCGAGGGCGACGACAAGTCCGCCATCGAGGCGATGGTGGATGGCATTGTCGAAGCTATCCGAGAGGTCGGGAATCGATGATGGCGGGTTCGAGTTGATCGGCCGCTTTGTTCCGCGGCAAGGCATTTTCATGAGAACTCATGTCAAGATAGCCATTGGTCTTTCAGGAGATGTGGTCGTTGACTTCACGGCCACCATTGCGAGCGATAATTTGCTCTGACGACGTTTCTACTTCCCTAAGATTGTCACCCCACCAGCCTGATTCCAATCGCCAATGCCATGCCCACCGCGACGGTGAGCAGCAGATTGCGCGTGAACCACGAAACCCCGGCGGCCGCGAGTGCCGCGACGAGATCGGGGTTGGCCCACTCCGCGCCGTCGGGCGCCTGGTCGAGGTGGAGGGCTGCCGGCAGGATGAAGGCGGTCAGCACCGCGACCGGGGTATAGGCAAGCGCGCGCTCGATCAGCCTCGGCAGGCGCACCCGATGGGCGAGCAGGAAGATCGGGCAGCGGATGATCAGATTGATGATCGCCATGCCGGCGATAACGATGGCCGAACTCATCGGGGCAGGCGCTCCTTGCGGCGCTCGCCCATGATCGTTCCCGCGGCCACGCCCGCCAATGCGGCCAGCGTTAGGCCGAGATTGTAGGGGAGCCCCGCGCCCAGGATGGCGATCGCGCCCGCGACCAGGGCCGCGACCTGAGCCGGCCTCTCCTTCAGCCTCGGCACCACCATGCCGATGAAGGCGGCAATGACCGCGAACTCGAGCCCGGTTCCGGCCAGTCCCTGCCATTCGCGCCCCGCGATGGAAGCGAGCAGGGTCCAGATGTTCCAGTTCACATACATGCCGAGGCAGGAGCCGAGGAACGCCCAATGGCTCATGGGCCCGCGTCCTTGCTCGCGATAGCGCGCTTCCATGACCGCGAAGGTCTCGTCGGTCAGCAACGCGGAGAGACCCAGGCGCCAGACGAACGGCAGATGGCGCACCTGGGGAACCAGGGTCGCGGCATAGAGCAGGTGGCGCAAATTGAGGATAAGGGTCGCGATCCAGATGGCACCCGCCTCGGCGCCAACCGCCATCAGCGAGACGGCGATGAACTGCGCCGAACCCGAGAACACGAAGAGTGAGAGCGAAACGGTCTCCAGCACGCTCAAGCCGCCGCCGGTCGCGACCACGCCGAAGATGAGCGCGAAGGGGATCGAGCCCATCATGAAGGGAAGGGTTACACGAATGCCGGCCAGGAACTCGCGCGGCCTGGTGCCAACTTTCAAAAGAGCGTGACCCATTAAGCGCGCCAATGCTTCCACGAAAGTTGGCACATGGTACCAAATGATGGTACCCGCCGGCGTGCCCCGGCGGGATCATATCGCGAGAACCAGCCATCAGCGACGGCGGGTACTAGAGAGGCGCGGGCCGCGTGCGCACCTTCAGACGATGTCATTGGCCCGATTGGGTTGCGCTCGATAGAGCGCCACCAAGGTGGCAAGGCCGCGCTCCAATTCCCCTTGCCGCTGGGGCAGGGTGAGGCTCACGCGCACGCCGTTCGGCGCCTGGCGCATCTGGGCGAAATTGCTGGTCGGGCAGATGGCCACGCCCCTGATCCGCGCTTCCAACGCGAAGGCATCGGCCGGCCAATGTTCGGGCAATTCGAGCCAAAGGTGCATCGAGTTGGGATGAGTGCGGCGGGGCAAATCCACCAGAATCCGTGCCGCGAGTTCCTGGCGCCTGGCGTAATCCAGACGGCGCGCGGCCCTGATGCGCGTTCCGATGCCATCGTCGATCCAGCGCGTCGCGATCTCGGCGCAAAGCGGGGATGCCATGTAGATGGTCGATTGCATGGCCTCGTTGAAACCCGCCATCGCCTCGCCCATCACCGCCAGATAGCCGATGCGCAGTCCCGGCGCCATCGACTTGGACAGGCTGGAAAGATAGAGGCCGAGCTCGGGCGCGAAGCTGACCAAGGGCGGTGGCCGATCCTCGACCAGGAAGCCGTAGACATCGTCCTCGATGATCCGCACGCCGTATTGGCGCGCGACTTCGGCGAGCTCGCGCCGCCTTGCCTCCGGCATGATCAGCGTCGTCGGGTTCTGCAGGTTTGGCACGCAATAGAGCGCCTTCACCTTGCGCGCCCGGCAGGCCGCGGCGAGAGCATCGGGCATGATTCCCTCGCTGTCCAGGGGCAGGCCCTGAATGCGCACGCGCAGGAAATCGCCAAGCCGGCGCAGGCCGGGCCAAGTCAGCGCCTCGGTCACAATCAAATCGCCGGGCTCGGTTATCGCGCCCGCGGCCACGAACATCGCGTGCTGCGCGCCGGCGGTGACAATCAGGCGCTCGGGCGCGATCTCGATTCCGAAATCCCGTAAGTACCGAGCGCCCGCTTCGCGATGGCGCGCCAGCCCGCCATGGGGCTGGTAATTCAGCAGCGGACTGAGTTCACCGGTGGCGGCGAGTTCGTCTAGTGTCCGGCGCAGAACATCGCCCTCCAAGCCGATGGAGTTCAGGTCGGCCGGGTGATTGAAATGGAGCGGGATCGGTTTTTCTCCAGCCTCCTGCGCGGACGACACGATCGCAAGAGGGGAGGCCTGGCGCAGGAAAACGGGATCGCGGCGCACGAAGGTGCCGCGCCCAATTTCGCCCTCGATCAATCCACGCCGCTGCGCTTCGCCATAGGCGCGGGTGACGGTGCCAACGGTGACGCCGAGGCGATAAGCAAGCTCACGGTGCGTTGGCAATCGATCGCCCGGTGCCAGGCGCCGGCTGCGGATATCCGTTGCCAAAACATCGGCGATGGCGACATAGCGCGGGCCGGAGTGTTCGGAGATGTCTGGTTGCCAAATTGTCATGGATACAATAAACAAATTGACGGGAGATAATGTCAAGACAATATTTAGAGTCGCTGGGTTTGCATGATAATTTTGATTGTTGGAGAGCTAATATGTATGGGTACAATTTGTCGGCTGATTTGGCGAAATTCTCAAAATCGCTGATGCTGCCGGCAATCGCCGCAAGCGCTGGGCGCCTGTTGTCGAGGTTGCTTGCCTGGTCTGAAATCGCCCGACAGCGCCGGGAGCTGCTGCGATTGGATGACAAACTGCTGAAGGATATCGGCCTCTCCCGGGCCGATGCCGAACGTGAGGCTTCACGTCCATTCTGGTCGGTATAGGGCTGATCATGCAGGATTCCTGGTTGACGGTCCCGATTGTCCAGATCGATGCCTTCACCTCGCGCGCATTTGCCGGCAATCCGGCGGCGGTCATGGTCATGGAGCGTTTCCTGCCGGATGCCACGCTCCAGGCCATCGCCACCGAGAACAATCTGGCGGAGACCGCCTTCCTGGTGCGCGACGGCGACGATTTTCTGCTGCGCTGGTTCACGCCGGCGGTGGAGGTGGACCTCTGCGGCCACGCCACACTCGCAAGCGCCCATCATGTGCTGAACACGCTGCAGCCGGGCCGGGGCGAGGTCACTTTCAATACCAAATCCGGCCCGCTCCGGGTCGCGCGCCAGGGTGAAAAGCTGGTGATGGATTTCCCGGCGCGCCCGTTGGCACCGGCGCCCAAAGGCGAAATGCCGGCGGTGGAATCGGCATTGGGCAAGAAGCTCGTGGCGCTCAGTCGCGGCTGGGTCTATATGGCGGAATTGGAGGACGAAGCGGCTGTGCGAGGCCTGCGGCCGAAAATGAGCGCGGTCGAGGAATTGCCCCTCGACCTCATCGTGACGGCGCGGGGATCGGACTGCGATTTCGTGTCGCGATTCTTCGCTCCCAAGTTCGGCGTCCCGGAGGACCCGGTCACCGGAATTGCGCATTGCTCGCTCGGGCCCTATTGGGGCGCCAAGCTTGGCAGACGCGCGTTTTTCGCCCGCCAGGTGTCGGCGCGCGGCGGGGAAATCTGGGTGGAACTGGCCGGCGACAGGGTGAAGCTGGCGGGAAATTGCGTCGAAATCCTTGCCGGAACCATGCGCGTTCTCCTCTAATGTTCGAGCGGGCCGCGATTTGCGGGCTTGCCCTGGGGCGGTGAATTTGGCTACCAACTTGCGCCCAATGCCGGGCGCATGTTTTTTGGCCCGCCGATGTCCGAACCGCGCAACGATCGCTATCTGCTGCCCGCCGGGCTGAAGGACGGGCTGCCGCCCGATTCCGCCTTCGAGGCCGAAATGGTCGAGCGCCTGATGCGCCATTTCGCCACCTGGGGCTATCAGCGGGTGAAGCCGCCGCTGATCGAGTTCGAGGATTCGCTCTTGAGCGGCCCGGGGGAGGCCATGAGCGCCCATACCTTTCGCCTGATGGACCCGGTTTCGCAGCGCATGATGGGCCTGCGCGCCGACATGACGCCCCAGGTCGGGCGCATCGCGGCCAGCCGCCTCGGGCGGGAACCCCGGCCGTTGCGGCTTTCCTATGCGGGCCAAGTCCTGCGGGTGAAGGGCGAACAGATGCGGCCAGAACGCCAGATCGGCCAGGCCGGGATCGAACTCATCGGCAGCGGCGAGGCGCCGGCCGATGCAGAGGTGATCATGCTCGCGGCCGAGGCGCTGAATGGCCTGGGGATTAGCGATCTGGCGATCGATCTCAACATCCCGACGCTGGCGCCCTGCCTCCTTCGCCAGCATGGCATCACCGATCCCAAGCCCCTGGTCATGGCGCTTGACCGCAAGGACGCGGCGAGGATCCGGGCGCTGTCCGGCGAACTTTGGCCGATCCTCGAAGGGCTCTTGCGAGCGATCGGCGAGGCCGAGGGCGCGATCGCTTCGCTGCGGCGGCTCGATCTTGTCGGCGAGGCAGCTTCGGGCCGCGACCGGCTGATCCGGGTCGTGGAACTCATTCGCGCGGCCACGCCTGATCTGGCGCTGAGTGTGGACCCCACCGATCACCGCGGCTTCGAGTATCATACCGGGGTCACCTTCTCGTTGCTGGGGCGGGGTGTGGTTGGCGAATTCGGGCGCGGGGGCCGCTATGTCAACCAGGCGGGCGAGCAGGCTACTGGATTCACGCTCTATCTCGACACGCTGCTCCAGGCCCTGTCGGCGCCCGCACCCGCCAGGCGGGTCTTCATCCCACTGGGGAGCGAGCGATCGCCGGCCTGGCGATTGCGCCAGGAGGGCTGGGTCACCGTCTCGGGCCTCGAATCCGAAGCCGATCCGAAGGCCGAGGCAAGGCGACTTCGATGCGGGCATGTCTGGCAGGGCGGCAAAGTGATCGAGAGCGGCGAATAGCGGTTCCGTCTGGCGTTTTCAGGAGTATCCGGGCATGGCGAACGTGGCGGTCATCGGCTCGCAGTGGGGCGACGAGGGCAAGGGCAAGATCGTGGATTGGCTCTCCGAGCGCGCCGATGTCGTGGTGCGTTTCCAGGGCGGCCACAATGCCGGCCATACGCTGGTGATCGGCGATGCCACCTACAAGCTGAGCCTGTTGCCCGCAGGCATCGTCAGGCCCGGCAAGCTGTCGGTGATCGGCAACGGTGTCGTGGTCGATCCTTGGGCCTTGCTCAAGGAGATCGACGTGCTGCGGGGGCAAGGTATCGCCATCTCGCCCGACAATCTGATGGTGGCGGAGAATGCGGCGCTGATCCTGCCCTTGCACGCTTCACTCGATCGGCTGCGCGAGGAGGCGCGCGGGGCGGCCAGGATCGGCACCACCGGGCGGGGCATCGGCCCCGCCTATGAGGACAAGGTGGCGCGCCGCGCGATAAGGATTTGCGACCTTGCCGATGAAGCTGCCCTTGGCCCCAAGGTCGAGGCGCTGCTGTTGCACCACAACGCGCTGCTGCGCGGCATGCTTGCTCCGGAAATCGAGGGCCAGGAACTGGTCGGGCAATTGGTCGGCGTGGCGCCCGGCATCCTGCCCTTCGTGCAGCCGGTCTGGCACAAGCTGGACGCGGCCCGACGCGCGGGCAAGCGCATCCTGTTCGAAGGCGCGCAGGGCGCCATGCTCGATGTCGATCATGGCACCTATCCCTATGTCACATCGTCGAACAGCGTCGCCGGTCAGGCCGCCACCGGTTCGGGGCTGGGCATCGGCGCGATCGGCTATGTGCTTGGTATCACCAAGGCCTACACCACGCGGGTGGGTAGCGGGCCGTTTCCCAGCGAATTGGCCGACGAAATCGGACAGAAGCTGGGCGAGCGCGGTCGCGAATTCGGCACCGTCACCGGACGCAAGCGGCGCTGCGGATGGTTCGATTCCGTGCTGGTGCGCCAGGCGGCGAAAGTCGCCGGGATCAACGGCATCGCGCTCACCAAGCTCGACGTGCTCGATGGATTGCCGGAACTCAGGATCTGCGTTGGTTACGACATCGCAGGGCAGCGCCATGATCGACTGCCCGCCGCCCAGCAATTGCAGGCGCTGGCGCGACCGGTCTACGAATTGATCGAAGGCTGGTCGCAATCGACCATGGGTGCCAGGTCCTGGGCGCAATTGCCGGCGGCGGCCATCAAATACGTACGCCGCATCGAGGAACTGATCGAAGTGCCGGTCGCGCTCTTATCGACGAGTCCGGAACGGGACGACACGATCCTGGTCACCGATCCCTTCGCCGACTGACCGGGGATTCCTTGGCCCCGAGGCGTTGGCCAAGGCCGGGCGCCAATCGATCGGGGCCTTTTCCATTTCATGGCGGCCATAATCCTCAATCGACAGGCATTGACGGATTTGGCCGTCGATCCGCAGCGGAAACAAGCCCATCAGGGTCGTTATGACCACCCCGCTTTCGACAGGCCAACCGTATTCGCCGATGAAGGGCTGCCCGTTCTGCCGGGCGGTTCGATAGCATGATTCGATGTATCGGACCGGCGCCTCGAACGCCCCGGTGGCGAATTCATCCAGGTAGCGCCCAGTGATGCCGATTCCGGTCATCTGGTCCACGATTGTTTCGACCAGACGGTAGCGAACCCGGAATGGCTCATCCGTGAACTCGACCAGCAGCAGATAACCAAGCACCGGCTTCAGGCGATCAAGCTCGATCTGGGAGCGTTCCGGCGCCTGGCCATTGGCCAGCCCACGCCAATAATCGCGGAGGATTCGAATATTTCTCGGAAGGGAATCCATGTGAGGCATTCGGTCAGTTTCACCCCACCCCTTATAGGAAATGTCTGAACACGGGGTTAACCATCGGGCGCCCGGGGCCAATTCGAAGGCTGCGCCGCTTGCCGCTTACCCGACGTTAACTAGTCCGGGCCTAGGGTCCGGATTCTGAAATTCGCCTGACCACCAAGCGATATCCCGAGTGAATTTCAGAATCGAAAGGACACTAGCAACTTATTGAGTCCAGTGTCGTATCCAGTTTCGAAGATCGCTCGCCAGCCTGGCCGCGGGATCTGGCGAACTTCGAAACCACGACACTAGACATCGAGCGGTTAGTCCAGTCGGAGTTCGATTGTGGCGGACGACACGATTTTGTTTCAGGAGCAATTCGCGATCAGGCCGGGTGACCGGTTGCCCCAGTTCGATTCGCCTGGCGTCGAGGCCTTCGCGGTCAAGGACCGCCACCATAATGGGCGCGCCATGTTCGCGCTGATTTCGCCGGGCGATTTGCCGTGCCGCGCGCTCGGCCTCACCGGATTCGAGCCGGCGAAACAATTGCCCCTGCTGTGGCCAGCGGCGGCTGGAATCGTGGATTGGCTCGTAATTCCGGCTTCCGGCGGCGCCCCAGTTTGGGGCCGTCGCCCGGCAATCCTGTTCGATGCCCCGAAAGGCGAACGGTTCCAACAGAATCCCGCCGCCCCGTTGCCGCCACTGAGCGAACAAGTGGTCACCCGGATGCTGATCGCACCCGCGATCGCGGCGATCAAGGAATTATCCGCCGCCGGCATCACCCATCGGGCGATTCGCCCCGGGAACCTTTACCACTCAAGCGAATCCAAGGACTCGGGCCTGATTCTCGGCGAATGCCTGAGCATGCCGCCGGGCTACGGCCAGCCGGCACTCTACGAGCCCATCGACCAGGTCGGCGCCGATCCATTGGCCCGAAGTGCCGGAACGACGGCCGACGATCTTTACGCGCTGGGCGTCCTGGCGGCGCAGCTGCATTTCGGGGCCGATCCGACCATCGGCTGGGATTCCGAGCGGGTCGTCCGTGCCAAGATCAACCAAGGCACCTTCGTCCTGCTCGCGGGTCGAGAGAAGCTGGCGCCGTCGATGGCCGAACTCCTACGCGGCCTGCTTGCGGACCGGGCGGCGGACCGCTGGGGCGTGAAGCATGTCGAAGCCTGGGTCAAGGGCCAGCAATCGGCTTCGGCGATCGCCAGCACACAGCAACGCGCGTCGCGCCCGATCCTGTTCGCGGGTCAAGAACACATGAGCAAGATCTCGCTCGCTCACGCGATGGCGGCGCATTGGACTGAAGCGCTCAAGCTCACCGACACGCCGGAACTGGAGAATTGGCTCAAGCGCGGGTTCGCCGAGGAAAACGCGGGCGAGGAACTGAACAAGATCTGGATCCGCTCCAGTTCCCCCGGCCCCGGAGAAGCGACCAAGGACCGCGCGGTGTCGCGGTTGTGCATGATGCTCGACCCCGACGGGGCGCTGCGTTACCGGGAACTTCGCGCCGATCTGACGGGGCTAGGCACCCTCATGTCGCGGGCGATCGGCCGTGAGGACTTGGCCATCCAATTGGGCGACATGTTGCGCGGCCGGCTGCCCTTTGTCTGGATCGAGGGTCAAACTACCCTGCAGGCGGATCAAATCCAGGCGCGCCGGGTCCTCGAAGGGCTGGACAAGTATCTCGACCGACCAGGCCCCGGATTCGGCATCGAGCGGGCGCTGTATGAGTTGGAGCCGGCGGCACCTTGCCGCTCGCCATTGATCGCCGATTACTATGTGACTTCGGAGCGCGATCTGCTGTCGGCGGTCGACGCCGTGATACCCGATCTGCCGGCCGGCACGGTTCCAATCGACCGGCACATCGCGGCCTTTATCGGCGCGCGGCTGATGCGCTCGACCGACCGCGAAATGGGCATGCTCTACACCGAGAAGGAGGAGGCCGAACAGGCCGTTGCCGTGCTCCGCTTGTTCGCCATGGTCCAACATGCCCGTCCCAATTCCAATCTTCCCCGGCTGTGCGAATTGCTGGTCCGCATGCTTCATCCCGCGCTCGAGCAATTCCACAACCGGGCCGTGCGGGCCGAGGTCGAACGCCAAATGAAAAAACATTCGGCGAATTGCGATCTTGTCGCCTTGGCCAGTCTGTTCGAACCCGAGGGGCCGTCGCGCAAGCAGGACAGCGTCGGCTTTACACGCGCGCGGCGGGCGTACTCGGCGGCCGGGCAATACGCCGATTGGCTGGAGGCGGGCGGGCTCACCAATTCCATCCGGGTAAAGGCCATCGCGTCGCGGGCGGCAGCCGGCACGGCGGCATTCATGACCAGCGCAGCGCTGACCGCCTATTGCGTCTGGGCGATGTGGTGAACAGCATGGCTACCGGCACCTCAACCACCACCAATCGCGCCTTCCGGCCCCTCTTGCTGGTCGTATTGCTGCTGCCGGCCGCGATATTCCTGCATGCCCTTTCGCTGGTCCTGCTGGCGGCGCTGGTTCCGACGCTGGTCGCCCGCATTCTCGACACCGGGCGGCCGCCCTTCCTGACCCTGACGGTGGGCTGTGCCAATCTCGTGGGTGCGCTCTATTTTGTCGAGGAGTTGTGGAACATCGGCCCGGAACTGGAGAATGTGGGGTTGGTGCTGAGCGATGCCATCGGCTGGCTGGCGGTGCTGGGTGCCGTGGGAGCCGGCTGGCTGATGTTCATCTGTTTCCCGTTGGTAGTCCACGCCTTGGCACAAGGGCAAAGCGGCATGCGCCTGCGCCGAATGCGCCGCGACCAGCAGCGCCTGATCGAGGAATGGGGTCCAGAAGTCGCGGATGAGAAGGAGAAGGCGGGATAGCGCCCGCTTGTCACTCCCCGACCAGCCGTTCGTCGAGTGCTGCCTTGCGCATCGCCTTTTGCAATTTGTCGAAGGCGCGGACCTCGATCTGGCGAATCCGCTCTCGGCTGACGCCGAATTCGTGGCTCAAATCCTCCAACGTCGCCGCATCTTCCTTCAGCCGCCGCTCCATCAGGATTCGCCGTTCGCGCGGACTGAGGATGCGCAAGGCGCGTTTGAGAAGATTCTGCCGGCGGCCAAGCTCCTGGCTCTCGGCAAGCTTGTGTTCCTGGCTCTCTTCCTCGTCGACCAGCCAATCCTGCCATTCGCCCTCGCCATCGACGCGAATCGGCGCATTGAGCGAGTGATCGGGCGCCGCCAGGCGCCGGTTCATCTCGATCACGTCGATTTCGGGCACGTTCAACTGGGTGGCGATGTGGGCCACGTGCGCCTGGCTGAGATCGCCCTCGTCGATCTGCTTCAATTGACCCTTGATGCGGCGCAGGTTGAAGAACAGCTTTTTCTGCGCCGCCGTCGTGCCGATCTTCACCAGCGACCAGGAGCGCAGGATGTATTCCTGGATCGCGGCGCGGATCCACCACATCGCGTAGGTGGCGAGGCGGAAGCCCTTGTCCGGGTCGAAGCGCTTGACCGCCTGCATCAGACCGATATTGCCCTCCGAGATGACCTCGGCGATGGGCAGGCCATAACCCCGGTAACCCATGGCGATCTTTGCCACCAGGCGAAGGTGGCTGGTGACCATGCGTTGCGCCGCTTCGGTGTCCTGATGCTCTTTCCAGCGCTTGGCCAGCATGAATTCCTCGCTCGGCTCCAGCATCGGAAAGTTTCGAATCTCGGCAAGGTAGCGGGAGAGGCCGCTGTCCGGCGACAGGCTCGGCAAGCCGCGGCTGACATTGGTCATCTGGTCATTGCCCATCAAACATGGCCACGAAACATTCCGATCATCCCCGACAAGATGGCGATGTCATGGCGAAGGCCGAGTGCTGGCGATTCGTCGAATGTCGGGAAGAGTGACGGGCCGCCACGATAAGTCAGGGCGGTGGAGAATTCAAGTATAACCTGTATTTACTCTAATCAGCACTATAACTAGGGAGCCTCTGAATAAATTGAAGTTTGAAGATTTAAGGCTGATTTTTGTGACTTTTCTGCTTGTGCGTGGTGTGTATTTGGCTTGATCGGCGCTCTTTTGCGCCGAGATCGCGGTATTCGGGCGCGGCTCGGGCGTC